>DXIH01000045.1 GCA_019112965.1 Candidatus Sphingomonas excrementigallinarum
CCCCTCCCCTGAAGGGGAGGGGTGAGTTCATCTCATGTCATCTTGCCCTAGGTTACCGCCGGAACCAGTGTTTCTGGACGAAATAGATCACGATCCCCGCCGCGATCGCCGCACAGGTCCCCAGGATCGCATCGAACGCCCAGGGCTCCTCGGCATAGGGCAGATTCTTGACGTTCATCCCGTACAGCCCGGTGATGAAGGTCAGCGGCAGGAACACCATCGCCACGATCGAGATGACGAGCGCGCGATTGTCGATCTGTTCGGCGCGCATGTCGCTCAGCGTCTCGTGGATCAGCGCCGAGCGTTCGCGGATCGATTCCAGCTCCTCGGCCATGCGCGCGGCGCGGTCGGCGGCGGCGGACAGGTGCAGCCGGTCGTCATCGGCCAGCCAGTCGCCGGGCAGCGCGGCCAGCTTCTCCAGCGCCGCGCGCTGCGGATTGAGGAAGCGGCGATAACCGATCGCGGCGACGCGTACCCGGCTGACCGTGCGGCGCAGCTGGAACACGCGGTGTTCGTCCAGCTGCTCCTCGCACCCGTCGAGTTCGTCGCCCAGATTGGCGACATCGGGGTCCATGTCGCTGGTGATCGCGGTGGCGAAGGCGGTGATGAGGTCGCCCGGATCGGCGACGCGGCCCTCCTCCACCTCCTTGCGCACCGTATCGACCGCCAGCAACGGGCGGCGGGTGACCGAATAGACCTTGCCCTTCACCGCCCAGATACGAACCGAAGCGAGCATGTCCGATCCGTCGAGCGGCTCGCTGCTGCGCCCGCGCAGGTTGAGGAACGCTCCCTCGCCCACCGCCTCGCAGCGCGGCCGGGTCTCGGTCGCGGTCAGCGCGTCGATGACGTAATCGCCCAGGTGTGCCGCGTCACGCAGCCAGCGCTGCGCCACCGCGTCATTGGTCTCCAGATGCACCCAGACCAGCCGCGCCTTGGCCTCCACCGCCTCGCGGATCGGGATCGGCGCGGCATGGCCGTTGTCGATGCGATAGGCGAAGCCGGTCATGCGCGCACGTCCATGGCGAGATCGACGATCTGCCCCTCGCCCGGTTCCACCGGCAGCGCGTCGCTTTCGATCCGCACCGCATCGGCGCGGGCGCGGTCGAGGATGGCGGGCGGCACATCGGCGCGGTGATAGACCCGGTCGGCCGCCGCCAGCGCGCGCGCCTGGCGCAGGGTCAGGTCGTCCGGGTCGGTGGAGGTCAGGACGAACGCCTCGACCTTCGCCGCCGGGCGGGCGGCCTGCGACAGCCAGCCCGCGACATCGGTCTGCCCCGCCAGCGGATCGAGCGCGCCACCGGGCGACAGCGCCGCGCCAATCGCCCGCCGCCGCTCCGCCCCATCGGGGAAGCGCGCGCGCAAGGCGCTACGGGCGGCGTACAACCCCTCGGCCAAGGTCCCGAGCCCTGCGGGCAGCAAGGTTTCCAGCCGCTGGCGCAACGCCGCCGCCAGCCCCGCCGACACGCCGCCGGTGCCGATCGCGACGATGACCGGCCCGCGCTCGACGATCGCGGGCAGGGTGAAGTCGCACGCCGCGGGTCGGTCGACCGCGTTGACCAGAATGCCGCGCGCCTTCAGCCGGGCGATGGCGGCCTGCGCCGCGTCCTCATCCTCGATCGCGACGATGGCGAGCGCGGCCTGCGCCTCCTCGCCGACGACCAGCGCACCGGCACGGTCGAGCAGGCGCCGTTTGGCCTCGGCAGGCTCGCCCTCGCCCAGCAGGATGACCGGACGGCCGCCCAGCCGGACGAACAGCGGCAGGCTGGCGAGGCTCACCAAATCCTCCCCAAGCTATGCTTGGGGAGGGGAACCGCCGCGAAGCGGTGGTGGAGGGGCAAATGTCCCCGGCCCCTCCACCACGCCCTGCGGGCGCGGTCCCCCTCCCCATCAAAGATGGGGAGGATTGAGGCGGCAGGCGTCACTTCTTCAGCCACTCCGGCACACGCTCGGCGGCGATGATCGTCTCGGCGGCGATGCGGTCGGCGACGACGGCGAAGCGGTCGCCCTCGACCATCACTTCGGGCACCAGCGGGCGACTGTTATAGGTCGACGCCATGGTCGCGCCATAAGCTCCGGCCGTGCGGAACACGGCGAGGTCGCCCGACTTCACCGCGTCGATCTCGCGGTTCATGCCGAAGGTGTCGCCCGTCTCGCACACCGGGCCTGCGATATTGGCCATCATCGTCTCGCCGGTCGGCTTCACCGCGACGAAATCGTGATGCGCGTCGTAGAGCGCAGGGCGCATCAGGTCGTTCATCGCCGCATCGACGATGACGTACGGGTTGGCGACGCCGGGCTTCACCCAGACGACTTCGGTCGCGAGAACCCCGGCATTGCCCGCGATCACCCGGCCGGGCTCGAACATCAGCTCGACGTCCCAGTCCTTGGTCACGCGCGCGACCATCTCGCCATAGGCAGCGGGCGCAGGCATCACGTCGCCCGGCTTGTACGGCACGCCCAGACCACCGCCCAGGTCGACGCGGGTGATGCGGTGCCCAGCCCCGCGCAGCTCGGCGACCAGCTCGCCGACACGGCGATAGGCGGCCTCCAGCGGCGCAAGATCGCCCAGCTGGCTGCCGATATGGCAGGCGACGCCCTTCAGATCGATACCCGGCAGCCCGGCCAGACGGTCGAACATGCCCAGCGCCTGGTCGATCGGCACGCCAAACTTGTTCTCCTTGCGCCCGGTCGAGATCTTCGCGTGCGTGCCCGCATCGACGTCCGGGTTCACGCGCAGCGTGGCGGGGGCGACGAGGCCGCGTGCGTGCGCCAGCTCGGCGAGGACCGCGCCCTCTTCCTCCAGCTCCAGGTTGAACTGGCCGATCCCGGCCTCCAGCGCGGACACCAATTCAGCACGCGTCTTGCCGACGCCGGAGAACACGATGTCCTCCGCCTTCATGCCCGCCGCCAGCGCCCGGCGCATCTCGCCGACCGAGACGACATCCGCGCCATAGCCTTCGTCGGCCAGCACGCGCAGCACGGCGAGGTTCGGGTTCGCCTTGATCGCATAGGCCAGATGCACGCGCGGCAGGGCGCTCAGCCCCTCGCGGAACACCTGCGCATGGCGGCGGAAGGTCGAGGCGGAATAGATGTAAACCGGCGTGCCGACTTCGGCGGCGATCCGGGATACGGGCACGTCCTCCACATGGAGTTCGCCGTCTTGGAAATGAAAATGGTCCATCAGCGGGGGGGCAAATCAAATTCGTCCGAGCGCCGGTCCTGCGACTGGGTCATCAGTTCGTCGGAGCGCTGCGGGCGTTGTTGGGGGGTGGCCGTCAGCAATTGCTGCGGCGTCGGGGTCGCGGTGGCGCCGCGCGGCGCGACCGGCAGGCTTTCGCCCTTAGCCGGTTGCAGCCGATTGGCCGCACCGCATCCGGTCAGCGCCAGCGCGACCAGCAGGGCGAGCGCGGGCTTCACGCGCGCAGGCCCCGCGCGGTCGCGATCGCGGCGCGGACATTGGCGGGCGCGGTGCCGCCGAAACTGACCCGGCTGGCGACCGAGGCATCGACCGACAGCACGTCATAGATTCTGTCGTTGATGCGCGCATCGATGCTCTTGAGATCGTCGATCGACAGCTGATGCAGCATCACGCCCTTCTCCTCGGCGAGTTTCACCGCGCGGCCGGTGATGTGGTGCGCCTCGCGGAAGGGAATGCCGCCGACGCGGACCAGCCAGTCGGCCAGGTCGGTCGCGGTCGAGAAGCCCGCCTCCGCGACGCCACGCATCCGCTCCGTGCGGAAGGTCGCGCTTTCGACCATGCCGGTCATCGCCGCGATCGACAGCGCCAGCAGGTCGTGCGCCTCGAACACCGGCGGCTTGTCGTCCTGCATGTCCTTGGAATAGGCGAGCGGCAGGCCCTTCATCGTGACCATCAGGCTGGTCATGCAGCCCATGATCCGCCCCGCATGGCCGCGCACCAGCTCGGCCGCGTCCGGGTTGCGCTTCTGCGGCATGATCGAGCTGCCGGTCGACCATTGGTCGCTAAGTGCCACGAAACCGAAGGGCTGCGACGCCCAGAGCACGAACTCTTCCGCAAGACGCGACAGGTGCAGCGAGCAATTGGTTGCCGCCTGGAGATAGTCGATCGCGAAGTCGCGGTCGCTGACCGCATCGAGCGAGTTGCGCGTCGGCTCGTCGAAGCCCAGCGCCTCGGCCGTCATGTGGCGGTCGACCGGAAAGCCCGTCCCCGCCAGCGCCGCCGACCCCAGCGGACACTGGTTCATCCGCGCCCGCGCCGCGACGAAGCGGCTGGCATCCCGCACGATCATCTCGTGATAGGCCATCAGGTGATGGCCCAGCGTCACCGGTTGTGCGGACTGGAGATGCGTGAAGCCCGGCATCACGCTGTCGGCATGTTCCTCGGCCCGCGTCAGCAGCGCGTTACGCAGCGCACCCAGCGCCGCCAGCGTCTCGTCGATCGCGTCGCGCACCCACAGGCGGAAATCGGTCGCCACCTGGTCGTTGCGCGACCGCGCGGTGTGCAGACGCCCCGCGACCGGCCCGATCAGCTGGGCCAGCTTCGCCTCGGTCTGCATGTGGATGTCTTCGAGGGTCAGATCCTCGGACACGCCGTTGGCGGTATAATCCTGAGCGACCTGGTCCAGCCCGGCGGAAATCGTCGCGGCGTCCTCGGCCGAGACGATGCCCTGTTTGCCCAGCATCGCGACATGCGCTTTCGACCCGGCGATGTCCTGTTTCCACAATCGCTTGTCGAAGGGGATGGACGCGTTTATCTCGCGCATCACCGCGGCGGGACCTTCTGCGAAGCGCCCGCCCCACATTGCGTTGGAGCCGCCCATGTCGTCGCGTACCGTGATCGCCTGTCTCCTGGGGCTGATGGTCGCCGGGTGCGATAAGCAAAGCCCCGCGCCGGAGCAAGCCGCCAACACCTCCAGCGGCGAAGTTTCGAGCGGCGAAGTGACCAGCGGCGAGGCGTCCGGCACGTCCGCTCCGGAAGCGCCCAAGCCCGCAGGGGCCGTCGACCGCAGCCACAAGGGCGAGGCCGCGCCGCTGCTGGCCTTCACCGCGATGGACGGCAAGTCCACCAACCTTCACGACTTTGCGGGGCGGCCGGTGCTGGTCAACCTCTGGGCGACCTGGTGCGGGCCGTGCGTCGCGGAGATGCCGACGCTGGCCGCACAGGCCGAGCGGTCGAAGGGCAAGATCGCGGTCATCGCCGTGGCGCAGGACGATGCCGCCAAGGTGAAGCCCTTCCTGGCCGGCAAGAAGCTCGACGCGCTGCCTATCTATCTCGACCCGAAGCTGGGCCTGAGCGTCCATTACAAGGCGAACCTGCCGACCACGATCCTGTACGGCGCGAACGGCAAGGAGATCTGGCGCGTGACCGGGGGCTTCGAATGGGTCGGCGCGCAGGCGGACCAGTTGCTCGCCGAAGCGATGTAAGCCGGGCGCCGCCCCGACGAAAAAATCCCGCCCGGCATGCACCGGACGGGATAGGTGGGGGTAAAGCCGTTGAAATGGGGGGCGGCGCTTCGACCGCCCCCTTTTCGCATCAGAACTCCGCCGTCAGGCCAATAAACACCGACCGGCCGACCGCGTCGTACATGCCCGGATAGGTGTTGCCGTTGCCGAACGAGGCCAGCAGGCCGGACTGGATCAGCGGCGGATCCTTATCCAGCAGGTTGTTGACGCCGGCGCGGAAGACGATGCCCTTCTGCACCTTCACCGTGCCCGCCAGGTCGAAATAGCTGTACGCCTTGATCCGGGCATTGATGATCGACGGGTCGCTGGCGAAGTCGGCGATCGTCGAGTTGTTGGTCAGGTTGGTGCCGCCGATATAGCGCCAGTTGAGCGAGATCGTGCCGACCGAGGCCGCGTCCGACCAGGTCAGGCGGGCCTGGTGGCGCCACTTCGGCGAAGGCTGGCCACAGGTCGGGCCGAAATAGCCGACACAGTCATAAGAACCCAGGCCCGGCAACGGCTCGGTCACGAGCTTGCGCAGGCGGGTGCCGAGGAAGTCGATGTTCACGCTGCCGAACGACCCAAGCGGCTGGGTGTAGCTGCCGGAGATGTCGATGCCCGAGGTGCGCAGCGAACCCGTATTCTGCGTGGTCGAGATGATATAGCCCTGGTCGCCGAAGATGATGCCGCTGCGCGAATCACGCTTGAACAGGCTGCAGAAGAACGGATTGCCCGTGGCGATGCACTGGCTGATCGTCTGGCTGACCGGGATCGCGCCGATATAGCCCTTCACCTTGATGTCGAAATAATCGACCGACAGGTTCAGGCGCCTGATGAAGGTCGGCGTGAAGACGACGCCCACCGTATAGGTATCGGCCTCTTCGGGCTTCAGCAGCGGGTTGCCGCCGCCGCGACCCGTGCACTGGTCGGACGGGCATGGTGCGATGCGGCCATATTGCGCCGCCGTCACGCCGCTGCGCTGGCACTGGACGAGCGACGCAGTCGGCGCCACGCCCGGATCGTTGGCGCAAGGATCCTGCGCATTGACGTTGCCGTTCGACTGCGGGCTGAACAGTTCCGACACGTTGGGCGCGCGGATCGCCCGGTTGTAGCTGCCGCGCAGACGCAGGTCGCTGGTCGGCGCCCAGGACAATTCGGTCTTGTAGGTCGAAATGATCTTGGACAGGTTGCTATAGTCCGACCCGCGATACCCTGCGTTGAACGACAGGTCCTTGAAGAAGGGCCGGTTTTCGATCAGCGGCAGTTGCAGTTCGGCGAACACCTCGTTCACGCTGAACCGGCCCGACGTCTCGGTCGTGCCCTTCTGAATGGCCAGGGCGTCCGCCTTGAACTCCAGGCTCTCGTACCGATGCTCGAAGCCCAGCACGAAGCCGACGCCCGAGTCGGCGAAGGGCGACTTGACCCCGTAACGGCCCAGATCGGCCGCGATATTGCCGCTCAGCACGGTTTCGCGATCGACGCCGCGCGTCGAGGTCGGCGCGTAGATGTAATTGAACGCCGCGTCCGAGATGCCGTTGTAGCGGAAGATATCGAGGGGCACGCACTGTGCGTCACTGCGGTCGATCACCGACTTGCAGGTCGGCGTGCCGTTGACGTTGACCACCTGGATCGCGCGATTGGCGCGGCTGGGGTCGATGTCGTTCTCATAGGTCTCGTTATAGAGCACGGTCGAGAACAGGGCGTTGGCATCATAGCGGATGCCGTCGATGATCTCGCCCCGGACGCCGCCGCTGAAACGGAAATCGGTGTGACGAAGGTCATCGCGACGCGGCCGGGCGTTCCCCGCGACCGGGCGGTAGCCGATATAGACGTCCTGCGATGCGGCGGTGCCGAACGCGTTGCCGCACAGGATCTGGCCCTGCTGCGCACTCAGGAACGGATTGTTGCAGTTGACCGTGTAGGTATAGCCCTGGAACAGCGCCGACGGAGCGATCTGCGAGTTGGTGTGATCGTCCATGAACATGAAGCTGCCATAGGCTTCGATGCCCGGCTGGACCTCATACTTGGCAAAGGCGCCCGCCGTGTAGCGCGTGTCGTTGCGCTGGAAATAGTTCAGCGGCGCATAATTGTAGCGGAAGCTGGCATCGTACGGGACCCAGGTGCGGGCGCCGTCCTTGGTGTTGTTGAACCGGCCGAGATCGGCGCTGGGGCCGGTCTGGGGATCGAACAGGCCGAACGGGTTGTTGCTCGACCCGCCGCAGGCCAGATCGGTATTGCCCTTGGCGGTGAAGCCCGCCGGATCGGCGGCGCAGGACGACACATCGCGATCGGCCTGGAGGATCGGCTTGGTGTCGCGATAGCCGAAATAGGCGGTCACATTGCCGCGGCCATCGGCAAAATTGGTGCCGAAGGCGACGTTCACGTCCAGCTTCTGCCCGTCGAGGATCATCGGCTGGGCCAGACGGTAACCGGCCTGCGTCTGAATCTTGCGCGCATAGGCGTTGTCGTTCTGGTGCTGGGCGAAGCCGTATTGGATATCGGTTCGCACGCCGTCCAGATCGTCGCGCAGGACGAAATTGATGACGCCCGAGATTGCGTCGGAGCCATAGACCGCCGACGCGCCGCCGGTCATGATATCAACCCGCTTGATGAGCGCGGTCGGCACGAAGTTCAGGTCGTTCGCCTGGACCGGCAGCATGCGCTGGCCGTTGATGAGGATGAGGTTCCGGTTGCTGCCCAGGTTGCGCAGGTTGACGCGCGCCGTGCCGTCCGACCCGTTCGAGACATTCTCGTTCGAATCCGGCGTCACCTGCGGCAGGCGGTTCAGCACATTCTCGACCTGGACCGCGCCCTGGTAGCGGATCTCGGCCGCATCCACGACCGCCAGCGGGCTGTTGCTGGTCAGGTTGGGACGCTGAAGCCGGGTGCCGGTGATGACCACATCGCCGCCGCTCGGTGCATCCACATCGTCGGACACCTTCGCCGCATCGGAAACCTTCGCCGCATCGGGCGGGCAAGGCTGTTCCGGCAGACAGCGTGCATCCTCGCTCTGGTCGGCGGCCTTCTTCACCTGTGCCTGCGCCTGCGAAACCGAAAGCAGCGCGATGGCAATGGCGCCCGCCGAACAGGCGAGACGCTTGTAATTTCCATTCATCAATGAGCCCCCTCTTGATCTTATTCTTGCTATTTGACCCAATGATTTTGTTTAGTCAAATATAATATACTTTCTTCATTTCCGCGACGGATTGGCTTGTGATCGTGCCCCGGCAACCGATGGCCGCACGCTGCGTTGCACAACAGGCCGGTCTTCGCGCAGCCGTCATGCGCGTTCCGTTCCGGGCCGTTGCTGGAGATGCTGAACCGATGATGCAGGCCAATCGTCGAGAACTGGTCGCGGCGCTTGCCGTTCTGGGGCTGACCCCGGCGGCCGCCACGCGTGTCGCCGCACAGGGCTCCGCCGGTGGCATAAAGCTGGGCGCGCCCGAACCCTTTTCCTGGGCGAAGCTGCAATCCCAGGCCGAGGCGCTGGCACGCCAGCCTTATCGCGGGCGGGCCAAGGTCGCGGCGGCGGAGGCGATCGGCTATGACGCGGTCGGCACCATCCGCTATCGCGATGATCGGACGCTGCTCGGCGGCATCCGGCTGTTTCCGCTGGGCCGCTATGCGCCGACCCCGGTTGGCATCCATATCGTCGAGAATGGCCAGGCCCGTACCGTGCCCTTCTCGCCCTCGTTGTTCACTGCCGAGGCGGGCCATGCCCCGCCGCTGGGCATCGCCGGATTCCGCGCGATGACGGCGGACGGGAAGAGCGACTGGCTGGCCTTTCAGGGCGCCTCCTATTTCCGCACGGCGGGCGCGCAGGACCAATATGGCCTGTCGGCGCGCGGGATTGCGATCGACACCGGCATCGACGGGCGCGAGGAATTTCCCGCCTTCACCGACTTCTGGATCGAGCGGACGGGCGCGCAGGGCTACACCGTCTATGCGCTGCTCGACGGGCCCAGCGTCAGCGGCGCATACCGGATCGCCTCGCAAAAAGGCGCGGGCGGCGTCGAGCAACAGGTCTCCGCCGTCCTGTTCTTCCGTCGTGACGTGGAACGGCTGGGCATCGCACCCGCGACCAGCATGTTCTGGTACGGCGAAGGCAATCGCGCCGCCGCGCGCGACTGGCGCCCCGAGATCCATGATTCGGACGGGCTCGCATTGCTGACCGGCGCGGGCGAGCGGTTATGGCGGCCGCTGGTCAACCCGCCGCGCCCCACGCTCGACAGCTTCGTGGACAGCAATCCGCGCGGCTTCGGCCTGCTCCAGCGTGACCGCGACTTCGACCATTATCAGGACGACGGCGCCTTTTACGACCGGCGCGCGAATCTGTGGGTGCAGCCGCAGGGCGATTGGGGGCGTGGGCAGGTCATGCTCTATGCCTTCCCCACCGCGAGCGAGACGGTCGATAATATCGTCGCCTTCTGGAACCCCGCCGATGCCCCCAGGGCGGGGCAGAAGCGGCAGTTCGACTATCGGCTCAGCTGGACGTCCACCGATCCGACGGTCGTGCCCGGCATCGCCCATGCGGTCGACAGCTGGACGGGCGACGCCGGGCGGCCGGGCGCCGAGCCGACGCCGGGCGCTCGCAAGCTGGTCGTCGATTTCACCGGCCCCGCGCTGGCGGGCCTCGACCGGCAGAGTGGCGTCACCGCCGACATATCCGTGACGCGCGGCAGGCTGCTGGCGCAGGCCGCCTATCCGGTGGTCGGGCAGACCGACCACTGGCGCGTGACCGCCGATATCGCGCCGGAGGCGAGCGGCCCCGCCGATGTCCGCCTGTACCTGAAACAGAATGCGAAGGCGCTGAGCGAGACGGTGTTGATGCCGGTCTTCCTGCCATGACCGACTTGCCCGCCATGATGCCGCCGCCCGCGCCGCTGACCATGCCGGTGCAGCGGTTCGACGGCCCGCCGCCGCCGCACAATGCGCCCGAGCCGCGCGAGGGCATCAACCTGTCGCCCGACGACATATTGACGCGCCGCCTGCTGCTGGTGCTGCTGACCGGGCTGCTCGCCACCGACACCTCCGCCTCGGTCAAGGAGGCGTTGCTCAGCGACGGGTTCAGCATGCTCGACGGGGTGTTGCTGCTACTCTTCTTCCCGCTGTTCGCCTGGATTTCGTTCGGCTTCGTGACGGCGGCGATCGGCTTCGCCCTGCTGATCTCGCGCGCGCATCCCGGCATTACCGCCGCCCCCAAAGGCGCCGCGCCACCGATGGCGCTGACCGCCGTGCTGGTGCCGGTCCATAACGAGGATGTCGACGCCGTCTTCGACCGGATCGCACGCATGGCGACGATGATCGACCGCGCAGGCGCCGCCGACCGCTTCGCCTTTTTCGTCCTGTCCGATTCGGGGGAGGCGGCCGAGGTCGAGGAGCGCGCCGCCTGGGAATGCTGGGCCCCGCGCCTGCGCGTGCCGCTCTATTATCGCCGCCGGACCGAGAATGTCGGACGCAAACCGGGCAATGTCGCCGAATGGATCCGCAACCATGGCGGCGGGTACGACTTCATGCTGATGCTCGACGCCGACAGCCTGATGGGCGGCGACACCATCGTCGGCATGGCCCAGATCATGGAGCAGCGCCCTTCCATCGCTCTCCTGCAGACCGTGCCGATGATTATCGGCGCGACTACGCTCTTCCAGCGCTGGATGCAGTTCGCCAGCCGCTTCTACGGGCCGATCTCGACCGCTGGCCTCGTCTGGTGGTCCGGGTCGGAATCGACCTTCTGGGGCCATAACGCCCTGATCCGCATCCGCGCCTTTGCCGAAAGCTGCGGCCTGCCCGACCTGCCCGGCCGGCCGCCGTTCGGGGGGACGATCATGAGCCACGACATGGTCGAGGCCGCACTGCTGCGACGGCGCGGCTGGCGACTGCACATGCTGATGGTCGAGGACAGTTTCGAGGAGTTTCCGCCGACCCTGATCGACCAGGCGGTGCGCGACCGGCGCTGGGCGCAAGGCAATACCCAACACCTCAAGCTGCTGGGGTCGAGCGGCTTTCACTGGATCAGCCGGTTGCAGCTGTTCATCGGCGCGCTCGCCTATCTGATGTCGCCCGCCTGGCTGATCCTGATCGCCACCTCGATCGCGCAGAGTCTGTCGGACGATGCCGCGACCGTGCGCGCCGTCACCTCGACCCAGGTGCTGGTCGTCACGCTGATCCTGCTATTCGGGCCGAAGGTGCTGAGCGTCATCTGGGCGATGGCCGATCGCGAGCGCCGGGCGAGCTATGGCGGCGCGAAGGGCATCCTGTCCTCCGTCGCGCTCGACGTGCCGCTGTCGATCCTGACCGCGCCCGCCATCGCACTGACCCAGACGATCGACCTCATCAACATCGTGCGCGGCAAGCCATCGGGCTGGAACCCGCAGAGCCGGGTGCGCGACGGCCTCGCGGCGGCGGATGCGATGCCGCGCTATCGCTGGCACCTGGGAATCGGCGTGGTCTTGGTCTTCGTGTCGTTCCTGAACCCGATGCTGGGGGCGTGGCTGTCGCCGGTGACCTTGGGGCTGCTGCTGGCGCCCTGGCTGGCGATGGAGACGGCCAAGGTCCGGCCGGGCGAACGGCTGGCGAAAAAGGGCGTGTTCGCGGTGCCGGGGTCGGAGGTGGCGGAGCCGGTTCGGCCCATGGCGTTGGCGTGAGAGTTGGGCGTGGGCTTCGACTTCGCTCAGCCTGAACGAACCGGGGGAATGGGTCTGGATACAAAAATCCGTTCAGCCTGAGCGAAGTCGAAGGCCAAGGGACTCAATCATCCTCATCCTCGAACCCCACCAAGGCCAAGGCCCGCGCCTTCATCTGCCGCGTCTCGCACCAATGGACCAGCGCCTCCTCGCGCCCATGCGTCACCCAGACCTCGCGCGGCGCGATCTCGGTCAGCGTCTGGGTCAGCTCGTCCCAATCGGCATGGTCGGACAGGATCAGCGGCAGCTCGACATTCTTCTGCCGCGCGCGCTGGCGCACCCGCATCCAGCCGCTGGCCATCGCGGTGATGGGCTCGGGCAGCCGCCGCGACCAGCGATCGTTGAGCGCGCCGGGCGGGCACATCACCACATGCCCCGCCATCTCCGCCTTGGGGGTATCCGCCACCATGCGCAGTTCGCCCAGATCGACGCCAAGTTCCTCATAGAGCGCGCATAACCGCGCCAGCGCCCCGTGCAGATAGATGGGCGCGTCATGCCCGCGCACGCGCAACTCGGCGATCACCCGCTGCGCCTTGCCCAACGCATAGGCGCCGACCAGCACGCAGCGCGTCGGATTGGCGTGCAGCCGCGCAATCAGCTTGTCGATCTCGTCGCCCGTCTCGGGATGACGGAAGACGGGCAGCGCGAAGGTCGCCTCGGTGACGAAGACGTCGCATTTCACCGGCTCGAACGGCGTACAGGTCGGGTCGGCGCGGCGCTTGTAATCGCCCGACACCACCACCCGCTCGCCCCGGTGATCGAGCACGATCTGCGCCGATCCCAGCACATGCCCGGCGGGGACGAAGCCGACCTCCACCTCGCCCAGCCGGATCGTTTCGCCATAGCCCACGCCGACCCCGTTTTGCGGGCCATAGCGCGCCGCCATGATCGCCAGCGTCTCGGGCGTCGCCCAGACCGTGCCGTGCCCGCCGCGCGCATGGTCGGCATGGCCGTGGGTCACCAGCGCCTTAGGCTCGGGCTCGGACGGATCGACCCACACATCGGCGGGGGCCACGTAAATCCCATGTTTATGGGGCTGTATCCAGTCGCCGAGCTTGACCATGATACCTATATCGTCGGGCATGCCCCCCGGTTCCCTTCCCCCCGTCCTGACCGACTGGTTCGCCGCCAAGGGCTGGTCCCCGCGCACCCATCAGCTGGCGATGCTGGAGGAAGCGCGCGCCGGACGCCACGCGCTGCTGGTCGCCACCACCGGCGCGGGCAAGACACTGGCGGGGTTCCTGCCGACCCTGACCGAGCTGATCGAGGCACCGACCGAGGGGCTGCACACCCTCTACGTCTCGCCCTTGAAGGCGCTGGCGGTCGATATCCGCCGCAACCTCGTCACCCCGATCGAGGAGATGGACCTCGACATCCGGGTCGAGACGCGCACCGGCGATACCTCGTCGGACAAGAAGGCACGGCAGCGGGTGAAGCCGCCGCAGATTTTGCTGACCACACCGGAATCGCTGTCGCTGCTGCTCAGCTACCCCGATGCAGAGGGGATGTTCGCCGCGCTGAAGACCATCGTGGTGGACGAGGTCCACGCCTTCGCCACCGGCAAGCGCGGCGACCTGCTGTCCCTGTGCATGGCGCGGTTGCAGCGCCTGTCCCCCGATCTGCGCCGCGTCGCGCTGTCGGCGACGGTGGCGGACCCGGACGGCTATCGCGCCTGGCTCGCTCCCGATGGCGATATCGACGCGGTCGGCCTCGTCACCGGCGAGCCCGGCGCGCCGCCGGACATATCGATCCTGCTGCCCGAGGATCGCGTGCCCTGGGCGGGCCATTCGGGCCGCTATGCCGCAGCCCAGGTCATGCGGGTGATCGAAGCGAACCGGACGACCATCGTCTTCTGCAACACACGCAGTCTCGCCGAGCTGATCTTCCAGGATTTGTGGAAGGCAAACGACAAGAGCCTCCCGATCGGCGTCCATCACGGCTCGCTCTCGCTGGAGGCGCGGCAGAAGGTCGAGGGCGCGATGGCGGGCGGTCAGCTTCGCGCGCTGGTCGCGACCGCCAGCCTCGACCTCGGCGTCGACTGGGGCGATGTCGATTGCGTGATCCAGATGGGTGCGCCCAAGGGCTCGTCGCGCCTCCTGCAACGCATCGGCCGCGCCAATCACCGGCTCGACGAATCAAGCCGCGCGATCCTGGTCCCCGGCAACCGCTTCGAATATCTGGAGGCGCGCGCCGCGCTCGATGCGGTGGAGGCGGGCGAGCTGGACCCCGATATCTTCCGCCAGGGCGCGCTCGACGTGCTGGCGCAGCATGTCATGGCCTGTGCCTGTGCCGCGCCGTTCGAGCAGGGCGCGCTGCTGGGCGAAATCCGCTCGGCCATGCCCTATTCGGCGCTGGACGATGCGACGTTCGACCGGGTGCTGCGCTTCATCGCGGACGGCGGCTATGCCTTGCGCGCCTATGACAAGTTCAAGCGGCTGGTGCAGCAGCCCGATGGCCTGTGGCGCGTCACCCATCCGCAATTCGTGGCGCAACATCGCCTGAACGCCGGGATCATCGTCGAGGCGACAATGTTGAAGGTCCGTTTCCGCAACGGCCGCCAGCTGGGCCGGGTCGAGGAGGGATTCGCCGCGACGCTGGCCCCCAGCGACACCTTCTTCTTCGCGGGGCTCAGTTTGGAGGTCGAGTCGATCGACGGCGAGGACCTGATCGTCCGCGCAACCTCTCGCCCCGCGCGCATCCCGACCTATGGCGGCAGCCGGATGCCGCTGTCGACCAGCCTGGCCGACCGGGTGCGCGCGTTCCTGGCCGACCGGCGCGCATGGGATCGCTTTCCCCCGGACGTGCATGACTGGCTGGAGATGCAGGACCGTCGCTCGGTCCTGCCCCGCCCCGGCCAGTTGCTGGTCGAGACCTTTCCGCGCGAGGGGCGGCACTATATGGTCGCCTATAGCTTCGAGGGGTGGAATGCGCACCAGTCGCTGGGGATGCTCGTGACCCGGCGGATGGAGGCGCAGGGGCTCAAACCCCTGGGCTTCGTCGCCAGCGACTATGCGCTGGCCTGTTACGGGCTGGAGAAGGTGACCGATCCGGCCAGCCTCTTCTCCCCCGACATCCTCGAAAACGAGTTCGTCGACTGGGTGCAGCAATCGCACCTGCTGAAGCGCGCATTCCGCGAAGTGGCGGTGATCGGCGGCTTGGTCGACCGCCAGCATCCCGGCAAGCGCAAGACCGGGCGGCAGGTGACCTTCTCCACCGACCTGATCTACGACGTGCTGCGAAAATACGAGCCCGGCCATCTGCTGCTCCAGGCGGCGTGGGACGATGCGCGGGCACGGATGACTGATGTCGGGCGGCTGGCGAACCTGCTCGACCGGGCGGGGGGCACGATGCTGCACGTCGATCTGGAGCGGGTCAGTCCGCTGGCGGTCCCGGTGCTGGTGCTGATCGGGCGCGAGAAGGTGGCGACGGGAAGCGCGGACGACGACCTGTTGATCGAGGCGGAGGCCCTAGCGGCGGAGGCGATGGGGGAGTGAGGTGAGGGATTCGCGTGGCCTTCGACTTCGGCGCACAGCGCCGAAGTTTATCCTGAGCGGCTGGCTTGCCAGCCAGCCGAAGGGCTCAGGCTGAACGGAGGTTGGGTATAGCCACTCTCGCCTCTGGCCGCTCCCCTCCCGCAGGCGGGAGGGGATGGGGGAGGGAACGCCGCAAGCGACAGGCTCTGCGAGGCACCCTGCCCTCCCCAAACCCCTCCCGCCTGCGGGAGGGGCTTAAGAAGAAGAGGAGGGCTTAAGAAGGCCTCGATCACCCTGATCGCATCAAAAATGTTGCATTGCCCATCCCTACCCCGCAAATCTGATTTCGTGCTCCGCCAGTATGAACTCGTCGACCGCGTGCTCGACTACGACCCCCAGGCCGATGAGGCGCTGCTCAACCGCGCCTATGTCTTCTCGATGAAGGCGCATGGCAGCCAGAAGCGTGCCTCGGGCGATCCCTATTTCAGCCATCCGATCGAGGTGGCCGGGATTCTCACCGACCTGCATCTGGATGACGAGACGATCGCGACCGCCATCCTGCACGACACGATTGAGGATACCGTCGCCACCTATGACGAGATCGAGCGGCTGTTCGGTCCCAATGTCGCGCGGCTGGTCGACGGCGTCACCAAGCTGTCAAAGATCGAGGCACAGACCGAGAGCGAGCGCGCCGCCGA
>DXIH01000046.1 GCA_019112965.1 Candidatus Sphingomonas excrementigallinarum
GCAAGATCTGCTCCGGATGCCGCGACGGTATCGATTTCGACATCCCGTTCGCGATGGCATTCCAGCCGATCGTGGACACGGCAACCGGCCGCCCCTTCGCCTATGAGGCGCTGGTCCGGGGCATCGATGGGGAGGGTGCCTATAGCGTGTTGTCGCAGGTGACGGAGGCCAACCGCTATTCCTTCGACCAGGCGTGCAGGGTCAAGGCGATCGAAACCGCGATGGCCGCCGGGATCATGGCGGGCGACGCCAAGCTGTCGATCAACTTCCTGCCCAACGCCGTCTATTCGCCCATGGCTTGCATCCAGCTTACCCTGCGCACCGCACGGGCCGAGGGGTTGCCGATCGACCGGCTGATCTTCGAGTTCACCGAGAACGAACAGATGGGCTCGCCCGAGCATGTCGCAACCATCATCGACAACTACAAGCAGATCGGCTTTTCGGTCGCGATCGACGATTTCGGCGCGGGCCATTCGGGGCTGGACCGCTTCGTTCGCTTCGCCCCCGACGAGGTAAAGCTGGACATGGAACTGGTCCGCGACATCGACACCGATCCCAGGCGGCGCGCCATCGTGCGCGCCATGGTCGGCATGTGCGCCGAACTCGACACGCTGTTGATCGCCGAGGGGATCGAGACGGCGGCCGAGGCCGCGACGCTGAACGATCTGGGCGTCCGTTATCATCAGGGTTACTGGTACGCGCGCCCCGCGCTGGGGGTGTTGCCGGAGATCCGGGCATACGCCTGACCGCCACCCCATATACCTGCCGGGGATTCTTCCCTATAGAGCCCCTCGCGCCGGGCCATGCTGGCGTATTACCCGTAATTATCGAAGAGAGTATCCATGTCCGCGATGTTCCGTATCACGCTGCCCGACGGTTCCGTCCGTGAGGTCGCGCCCGGAACTACCCCCGCGGACATTGCCGCCGCGATCGGGCCGGGGCTGGCCAAGGCGGCGATCGCCGCGCGGGTCGATGGCGAGCTGCGCGACATCATGCGGCCGTTCGAGGGCGACTCCGCCCTCGCGCTAGTGACCGCCAAGGACGAGGCCGACGCGCTCGAACTCGCGCGCCACGATTATGCGCATGTGCTGGCCGAGGCGGTGCAGGCACTGTTCCCCGGCACGCAGATCACCTTCGGCCCCGCCACCGATGACGGTTTCTATTACGACTTCGCGCCCAAGGACCGGCCGTTCACCGAGGAGGACCTGCCCGCGATTGAAGCCGAGATGCGCAAGATCATCGCGAAGGACGAGCCGCTGATCCGCGAGGTCTGGACCCGCGAGCAGCTGATCGAGCGCTGGAAGGCGCAGGGCGAGAGCTTCAAGGCCGAATGGGCTGCCGAGCTGCCCGATACTGAGGAACTGACCGTCTATCGTGCGGGCAAGGGCGAGGACGCCTGGCTCGACATGTGCCGGGGCCCGCACCTCGCCTCGACCGGCAAGCTCGACCCCAATGCCTTCAAGCTGACCCGCGTGTCGGGCGCCTATTGGCGCGGTGACCAGAAGAACGCGATGCTCAGCCGCATCTACGGCACCGGCTGGCTGAACAAAAAGCAGCTGGCCGAGCATCTGACGCGTCTGGAGGAAGCCGCCAAGCGCGACCATCGCAAGCTGGGCAACGAGATGGACCTGTTCCACCTCCAGCAGGAGGCGCATGGCTCGGTCTTCTGGCATCCCAAGGGCTATCGCATCTGGCGCGAGCTGGAGGCCTATATGCGCCGCGCGATCGACGCGACCGGCTATCGCGAGGTGAAGACCCCGCAGGTGATGGACGCGCGCCAGTGGGAGCAGTCCGGGCACTGGGGCAAGTATCGCGAAAACATGTTCGTGATCCCCGACGAAGTGCCCAATGTCGAGGATGAAGGCCCGCTGGTCTCGGACGATGCGCAGTGGATGGCGCTGAAGCCGATGAACTGCCCGGCGCACGTCCTGATCTTCCGCCAGGGGATCAAGTCGTATCGCGACCTGCCGCTGCGCTTCTACGAGAATGGCTGCTGCCACCGCAACGAGCCGCACGGCGCGCTGCACGGCCTGATGCGCGTGCGCCAGTTCACCCAGGACGATGCGCATATCTTCTGTCGCGAGGACCAGATCGTCGAGGAAGTCCGCGCCTTTTGCGAACTGGCGGATCGGATCTACAAGGATTTCGGCTTCACCTATTCGATCAAGCTGGCGCTGCGCCCCGAAAAGCGCTTCGGCACCGAAGAGATGTGGGACATGGCCGAAACCGAGCTGCGCGACGCAGTCGTGCGCGCCGGGCTGGCGACCGAGCAATATGGCTGGGAAGAGCTGCCGGGCGAGGGGGCTTTCTATGCGCCCAAGCTGGAATGGCACCTGACCGACGCGATCGGCCGGACCTGGCAGGTCGGCACCATCCAGTCGGACCGCGTCCTGCCCGAGCGACTCGACGCGTCCTATATCGGCGAGGATGGCGAGCGGCACCGCCCGATCATGCTCCACCGCGCGATCTTCGGATCGTACGAGCGGTTCATCGGCATCCTGATCGAACATTATGCGGGCCGCTTCCCCGTCTGGCTAGCACCCGTACAGGCGGTGGTCGCGACGATCGTGTCGGACGCCGATGGCTATGCCGAAGAGGCGGCGGCCAAGCTGGCGGCGGCGGGTATCCGGGTGGAGACCGATCTGCGCAACGAGAAGATCAACTACAAGGTGCGTGAGCACTCGGTCGCCAAGGTCCCCGTGCTGCTGGTCGTCGGCAAGCGCGAGGCCGAGGAAGGCAAGGTCGCCGTCCGCCGTCTGGGCAGCCAGGCGCAGGAGATCATGACGCTGGACGAGGCGATCGCGATGCTCCGCGAGGAAGCGACTCCGCCCGATCTGCGCGGTTGAATCAGCGGCAGATAGAGGAAAGGGCGGGGCGTTTGTCTCGCCCTTTCAAATTCGGGCCCGATCGCTTATATTAGACTTGTAATTGCCACAGGAGAAATACCCATACGTCCTCCCATGATGCGCCGTCCGATGCAGGCGCCGCCGATGAACGGTCCTCGGTTCAACGAGTGGATTCAAAGCCCCAAGGTTCGCGTGATCGACCATGAGGGCGAGAACCTTGGCGTGATGTACACGCGCGAGGCGATGGCGCAGGCCCAGGAGCTGGGACTCGACCTGGTCGAGGTGTCGCCCAACGCCGATCCGCCCGTCGCCAAGTTCCTCGACGTCGGCAAGTATAAGTACGAGGCGCAGAAGAAGGCGAACCTCGCCCGCAAGTCGCAGAAGACGCAGGAGATCAAGGAGATCAAGATGCGTCCCAACATCGACGACCATGATTACGACACCAAGATGAAGAAGGTGGTCGAATTCATCGGCGAGGGCGACAAGGTGAAGGTCACCATGCGCTTCCGCGGCCGCGAGCTGAGCCACGGCCAGCTCGGCATGAACGTGCTCCAGCGCGTCGCCGAGCAGGTGGCCGAGGTCGCCAAGGTCGAAGCCTATCCGCGCATGGAAGGCCGCCAGATGCTGATGGTGCTGGCGCCCAAGTGATGCACGGCGACTCGGGGGCGTGAGCCCGCCGGGTAGTGCGATGTCTGCAAAACCCCCGGTGGCCCGATGGGCCGCCGGGGGTTTTGTTTTTGGTTCGTGCGGAGGTGTTTGGGATGTTGTCCGGCGGCGCAACCCGACTGCACGGTTTCCCCAATCTCCGTTCAGCCTGAGCGAAGTCGAAGGCCAAGGGAATCGGCAGCCCCACCCTGTCATCGGGACGTGGGCATTGCCGGGACGTGCACTTCGACTTCGCTCAGTGCGAACGGGGGTTGGGAAGCTTTGCCTGCTCCAAAACCATTCCTCCCCTGCAAGGGGAGGGGGACGAGCGAAGCTGGTGGAGGGGTGTCTCCCATCGCGTGGTCGGATTACCTCTCCGGCCGGGACACCCCTCCGTCTGGCCTCCGGCCAGCCACCTCCCCTTCCAGGGGAGGAAAGCATGATGCCTGCTAAGCGCGACTTCTACTTCCTTTTAGAGCATGATGACATGAGATTAACCCACCCCTCCCCTTCAGGGGAGGGGTCGGGGGTGAGGCGCCTCCGCAAGCGTGCAGCCCGTGGCGAGGCCCCACCCCAACCCCTCCCCTGAAGGGGAGGGGCTCGCCTTGGTTCAACGCAACGTCATCATGGTCTAGCAAACAGTCGTTCGCACTGAGCGAAGTCGAAGTGCATGGGATGTCCTTGCGACTGCGCTCCGGGGGCGTGGCCTTCGACTTCGAGCAGACTTACGCCGCAATCTCCATCGCTTCCCCCGCGGCAGCTCCCAGCAACCTTTTCTCCAGCGTCTTCAGCCGCCCGCCATTGGTGATCTGGTCCCCGGTCAGGTCGGTCAGGTAGAACACGTCGACCGCCCGCTCGCCATAGGTCGCGACATGCGCCGAATGGATCGTCACCTTCGACTGGAACAGCGCATGCGCCAGCTGGTTGAGCAGCGCCGGGCGGTCGCGGGCATGGACTTCGACCACGGTGAAGCGGTTGGACGCGCGGTTGTCGATCAGGACGTTGGGCGCGATGGGGAAGGCATCGGCGCGGGGGCGGACATTGGGCTTGGCGACCAGCCGGTCGGCCAGCTTGCTGCGATTGGCGAGCGCATCCTCGATCGCGCGGCGCAGGCGGGACAGCTGGCCGGGATCGTCGAAGGGCCGTCCCAGCGGATCCTGGACCAGGAAATTGTCGATCGCCATGCCGTCGCGCGTCGTGTGGATGCGCGCATCGATGATGTTGCCGCCCGCGACATGGATCGCGCCCGCGATGCGGTAGAACAGCCCCGGATGGTCGGCGGCGTAGATCGACACCAACGTCGCGCCGCGCTCGCCGTAAACCTGCGCGTCGATCGACAGCTGGGCATCGCCCGCCGCCGCCATCTGGCGCGCATTATGGGCGAGGACATCCTCGGGCTCGGCGATCCAATAGGCCTCGGGCAGGCGGCGGACATGCGCGGCGACCTGCGCCTCCGGCCAGCCGAGCATTTCGCCCAGCCGCGCCTGCTTAGCGGCGATGCGTTCGGTTCGGCCGCGCTGCTTGTGACCCAGGCGCAGCACCTCCTCGGCGGCGTCGTAGAGATCGGCGAGCAACTGGCGCTTCCACCCGTTCCACGTCCCCGGACCCACCGCGCGAATGTCGACGATGGTCAGCAGCAGAAGCAGGCGAAGCCGCTCCGGGCTCTGCACCGTGTCGCAGAAATCGAGGATCGTCTTGAAGTCTGACAGGTCGCGCTTGAACGCGGTGGCGGACATCAGCAGGTGCCAGCGGACCAGCCAGGCGACCGTTTCGGTCTCGGCATCGCTCAGGCCCAGGCGGGGGCACAGCCGCTCGGCCACCTCCGCACCCAGGATCGAATGGTCGCCGCCGCGCCCCTTGGCGATGTCGTGCAGCAGCACTGCGACATAGAGGACGCGCCGCGACACGATCTGGTCGATGATCGCCGAGGCGACCGGATGCTCCTCGACCAGCTCCTGCCGCTCGATACGCGCGAGCAGGCCCAGCGCGCGGATGGTATGCTCGTCGACCGTATAGTGATGGTACATGTCGAACTGCATCTGTGCGACGACACGGCCGAAATCGGGCACGAAGCGGCCGAAGACGCCCGCCTCGTTCATCCAGCGCAGGACGAGCTCGGGATCGTGGCGGCTGGTCAGCACGTCGAGGAACAGGGCGTTGGCGCGCGGATCATTGCGGATGTCGTCGGCCAGCTTGGCATCGCGCGACGCCGCGCGCATTGCCAGCGGATGGACCTCCAGCTCGTAACGGTCGGCGAGCTGGAAGATCTCGATCAGGCGTACCGGGTCTTCCTGAAAGAAGTCGTCGCGGGGCAAGGCGAGTCGACCGCGATCCAGCACGAAGCCGTTCAACCGGCGTGGGCGGCGGCGGATGGTGGGCAGGCCGAAGCGATGCCCGCGCGCCGCGAATCGCTCGTCCAGATGCGCCAGGAACGCGCCGGTCAGCGCGCCGACGGTCTTCACCTGCAGGAAATAGAGCTGCATGAACCGCTCGACCTTGGCCTTGCCCGGCCGGTCGGAGAAGCGCATCCGCTCGGCAATCTGGCGCTGCACGTCGAAGGTCAGCCGGTCCTCGGCGCGCCCCGTGATGGTGTGCAGATGACAGCGCACCGCCCAGAGGAAATTGTCGGCGCGGTGGAACTGGCGATATTCCTCGCGGGTGAACAGGCCCCGGTCGATCAGGTCGGCGGCGCGGTCGACGTCATAGACGTACTTGCCGATCCAGAACAGCGCGTGCAGGTCGCGCAGCCCGCCCTTGCCCTCCTTGACATTGGGTTCGACGACATAGCGGGTATCGCCCATCTTGCGATGGCGCAGATCGCGCTCGGCCAGCTTGTCGGCGATGAACTGGCGGTGGGTATCGGTCTGGATCTCCGCCTTGAAACGGCGCGACGCCTCGTCATACAGCGCCTGGTCGCCGCACAGGAAGCGCCCCTCCAGCAGGGCGGTACGCACCGTCACGTCGCCCCTGGCCTGGCGGATCATTTCATCGACCGAGCGGCTGGAATGACCGACCTTCAACCCCAGGTCCCAGATCGAATACAGCATCGATTCGATGACCTGCTCGGCATGGGGCGTCTGTTTGAACGGCGTAAGGAAGCCGATATCGACGTCCGAATAGGGCGCCATCTCGCCCCGGCCATAGCCGCCGACCGCGATCAGGGTCAGCCGCTCGCCCGCCGTGGGGTTGCTCAACGGGTAGAGCGTGTCGGTGGTGAAATCGAACAGCACCTTCAGCACCTGATCGGTCAGATAGGCCTGCGCCGCCGCCGCCTCCAGCCCGCGCGAAGGGTGGAGGGACAGCCGCCGCGCCACTTCCCGCCGCCCGGCGTCGAGCGCGGCGCGCAAGACCGGGGTGACGAGCGTGCGGCCCTGCGGCCCGGTGATCCCCAGCGCCGCGACCTGTTCGGCAAGCGCCCGGCGGTCGACGATGGCGCGGCGGTTGGGGAGGGATTCGAAACGGCTGTGCATGGGGCCACCATAGGGGGTGCAGGTGAACAAATGGAGAGGGGGGTAGATTTGTGAGCGTAATGCCCCTCCACCACCCGGCTCTGCCAGGCGGTCCCCCTCCCCAAGCAGAGCTTGGGGAGGAATGACGTTCACTCAAATCCTCCCCAAGCTGTGCTTGGGGAGGGGAACCATGCGCAGCATGGTGGAGGGGCTTGGGTCCCGCCCTTTCCACCAGCCAAGATTCCCATGCTTGGGCCCGTCGCCCGACCATGATACCGACCCCGCATGGCCGACCATCACGACATCCCCGCCCTGATCGCCGACATGGGGCAGCGCGCCCGCAGCGCCGCCGTCACGCTGGCGCAGATGCCGACCGAGGCCAAGGCGAAAGCCCTGCGCGCCGCCGCCGAGGCGATCCGCGCGGCGACCCCGGCGGTGCTGGAGGCCAATGCGCGCGACGTGGCGGCGGGCGCGGCGAACGGCCTGTCCCCGGCGATGCTCGACCGGCTGAAGCTGGACGAGGCCCGGATCGCGGGCATCGTTGCGGGTGTCGAGGCGGTAGCGGCGCTGCCCGATCCGGTCGGCGAGCGGATCGACGAGCGGACCCGGCCCAATGGCCTAAACCTCTCGCGGATCCGCGTGCCGGTGGGGGTGATCGGCATCGTCTATGAAAGCCGCCCCAACGTCACGGTCGATGCCGCCGCGCTGTGCGCGATGGCGGGCAATGCCGCGATCCTGCGTGGGGGCACGGAGGCGGTGCACAGCAACCGCGCGCTGCACGCCGCCTTCGTCCGGGGCTGGACGGTGGCGGGCGGCCCCGGCGATGCGGTGCAGCTGGTGCCGACGACCGACCGTGCGGCGGTGGGCGCGATGCTGGCGGCGGACGGGCTGATCGACCTGCTGATCCCGCGCGGCGGCAAGAGCCTGGTCGCGCGCGTGCACGCCGAGGCGAAGGTGCCCGTGCTCGCGCATCTCGACGGGATCAATCACGTCTATGTCGATGGGTCGGCGGATACCGCCATGGCGGCCCGGATCGTGCGCGACGCCAAGATGCGCCGCACCGGCATTTGCGGGGCGATGGAGACGCTGTTGATCGACCGTGACTATTGCCGCCCGGCCGAACTGGTCGCTGCGTTGATCGACGCAGGGTGCGCGGTGCGCGGCGACGCCGACATCCGCGAGATCGTACCCGGACTTGAAGCGGCCACGTCCGAGGACTGGGACACCGAATATCTCGATGCCATCGCCAGCGTCGCCGTGGTCGACGGGGTGGATGGCGCGATGGCGCATATCGCCGCGCATGGATCGCACCATACCGATGCGATCGTTGCCGAGGACGCCGCCGTCGCCGAGCGTTTCCTGGCACAGGTCGACAGCGCGATCGTGCTGTGGAACGCCTCCACCCAGTTTGCGGATGGCGGCGAGTTCGGGCTGGGCGCGGAGATCGGCATCGCCACCGGGCGACTGCACGCGCGGGGGCCGGTCGCGCTGGAAGGGCTGACGACGTACAAGTGGATCGGGCGCGGCACGGGCCAAATCCGAGGATGAGGATCGGGCTGCTCGGCGGGTCTTTCAATCCCGCCCACCGGGGGCATCGCCGCATCACGCTGGACGCGATCCGGGCGCTGGATCTGGACGAGGTGTGGTGGCTGGTTTCGCCCGGCAATCCGCTAAAGGACGGCGCCACTGACATGGCGCCCTTCGCCGCGCGCTTCACCTCGGCGCAGAGAATGGCCCGGCGTGCACCGATCCGGGCGAGTGCGATCGAGCGGGAATTGCATACCCGCTACACGCTCGACACGGTGCGAAAAGTCCAGCGCCGCTACCCCGGCCATCAGTTCATCTGGCTGATGGGCGAGGACAATCTGGAGCAATTTCATCGCTGGCGCAGGTGGCGTGATATTGCGCGCGCGATCCCGATTGCGGTTATCGGCCGTCCGGGGTACAATGCCGCCGCCCACGCGACACCCGCGCTGGGCTGGTTCAGGCGTTTCCAGAGGCGTCCGGGCCAGGCGAAGAACTGGACGATGTGGAGTTTGCCGGCCTTCGTGCTGTTGCGCTTCCGCCCCGACCCGACTTCCGCCACGGGCCTTCGGGCCCGCGATCCGGACTGGTTTCGGCACATGGGCCGAAACGTCCCCTGAACAGGAGCTCACTTGGCCACTTCCCCGCAATCGCCGCGTCCGTCCGATCCCGCCGAGGTGGAGGCGCTGCATCGCCTGATCCTCGCGTCGCTGGATGACGACCAGGCGGTGGAGACGATCTCGATCCCGCTCGCGGGCAAATCGTCGATTGCCGATTTCATGGTGATCGCCAGCGGTCGCTCGACCCGGCAGGTCGCCTCGATGGCGATGAAACTCGCCGAGAAGATCAAGGCCGAGTTCGGCCGTTCGGTTCGGATCGAGGGTCTGCCGACCGCCGACTGGGTGCTGATCGACGCGAACGACGTCATCGTCCACCTGTTCCGGCCAGAGGTTCGCAGCTTCTACAATCTGGAACGCATGTGGGCGTTCGGCGACGCACCGACCCCACCCGCGAGTCCCGCCGACCGCAGCCTCTGACACCGGCAAGGTCCGCCCGTGCTGCTGCATATCGTCGCGCGCGGGCGGATCGGCCGTTCGCCCGAGGCCGAGCTGGTCGACCGCTATATCAAGCGGATCGGCTGGCCGACCAAGGTCACCGAACTCCCCGACACCGGCGGCAAGGTGCCACCGCTGGAGGGGCAGGTGCGACTCGTCCTGATGGACGAGAAGGGCGAGAACATGTCCTCGATGGACTTCGCGCGTCGGCTGGAGCGCTGGCGTGACGATGGCGTGCGGGAGTGCCGCTTCATGATCGGCGCGGCGGACGGGTTCGAGGATGCCGACCGGGCGCGCGCCGATCTGCTCCTCTCCTATGGCCGGGCGACCTGGCCGCACATGATGGCGCGCGCGATGCTGGCCGAACAGCTGTTCCGCGCGACCAGCATCCTCGCCAACCACCCCTATCATCGCGAAGGCTGACCGCGTGGTGTTGCGTCAAGGGGCGCGGCGGCATGGCGTGTTGGCGCTGGCGGCCCTGGCGCTGCTGGGCGCGACCGACATCGCCGCCGACCAGCGACGTCTGGCCGATGCCCGTGCGGGCGCGGCGGCCGCGCAGGCACGCGCCCAGGCGCTGGAGCAGCAGGCAGGCGCCGAGCGCAATGCCGCCGCCATCGCCCAGGCGAAAGAACGCGCCATGGCCGCCCGCGTCGCGGCGGCGGAGGCCGAGGTGACGGCGGCCCGCGCGCGCGTCGATCTGGTCGCCGGGCTGCTGGAGCGGCAACAGGCGAAGCTGGCCAGGGCGCAGGCGCCGCTCGCGCACCTGCTGGCCGCAATGCAGAGCATGGCCGCGCGTCCCCCCGTGGCGGCGGTGGCGCAACCCGGCTCGGTGGCCGATCTGGCGCATGTCCGTGCGGTCTTCGCCACCGTCGCCCCCGTCATCGCCCAGCGTTCGGCGACCGTCCGCGCCGAACTGGCCGCCACCCGCCGCGTCCGGGCGCAGGTGACGGTGGCGGCGCGCGCGCTCGCGACGACCACCACCAAGCTGGAGGGCGAACGTCAGGCGCTCGCCAGGCTGGAGGCCAGTCATCGCGGCCGGGCCGAGGCGCTGGGGCAGGTGGCGATCGACGAGTCCAACCGCGCGCTGGCGCTGGGCGAGGCGGCGCGCGACATCGTCGACCGCATGGCCGAACGCGGCGAGGCGCGGGCGACCGCGGACGAACTTCTGACGCTGCCCGGCCCCGTCTCGCGCCCGCTTGGGGCGGGCGTCATGGGACCGGCGATCGCGCCGGGCACCTATCGCCTGCCGGTGCAGGGCAAGGTGGCGGGCGGCTTCGGCGAGATTTCGGATTCGGGTGTTCGGGCGCGCGGCATCACCCTGTCGACGGTGCCCTACGCCCCGGTCGTCGCCCCGGCGGGCGGCGAGGTCCGCTATGCGGGTGCGTTTCGTGGCTATGGCGGGATCGTCATCCTGAATCACGGCACCGGCTGGACCAGCCTGGTGACGGGCCTGGGTGCCATCGCGGTCAAACCCGGTCAGCATGTCGCGGCGGGCGCGGTACTGGGCCGGGCAGGGCGGGGGCGCGGGGGCGTCGAGCCGCGCGTGACGGTAGAATTGCGCCGCGACGGGCGACCGATGGATATTGCCGCGCTCCTGGGGTGACGTCGGGTAGGCGCATTTCGCCGAGGAGGTTACCTGACCGTGCCCCATTCGCAGTGGCTGCAGTCGCTCACCCCGCATGAACTCTCCCGTTTCCCCATCGGTTTCGGCAAAGCGGAACCGATAGGTGGACGTCATTGCGATCAGCCGAACGACATTCTCGCGATGCCTTCCTTTTCGAGAAAGCATCCGTGCCCTAAAGCGTCACCATGAAGATCATGTTCGCCATGCTGCTGGTGTCGGTTGCAGCCAGCGCGCAGGCGCAGACAATACAAGCACGGCCCAGTGGGAATGCAGCAATGAACGATGCCGCAACCGTCATTACCGTGGACCACACGGGCTTCGCCGTATCGTCTCTGGACGAAGCCATTCGGTTTTGGACGGCAGCGCTCGGCTTCACCCTTGAGCGACAATCGGAGATGGGGGGCGACTTCCTGCATCAGGTAACCGGCGTCGATGATCCGGGTGTAAAAACGGCGATCGTCAGGGCGCCAGGCGGTTTTGCGGTGGAATTGTTGCAATATTCAAAAGGGCACCTGAATGGGGCGGTGCCTTCCAGCGCGGGGGCGATCGGTGCGGCTCACCTGGCTCTGACCGTAAAAGACATTCATACCGCCATCGCCCGCGTTGAAGCTGCAGGATGGAAAGCCAAGGGTAGTCCGTTGCCAATCGCGGGTGGTCCACGCAAGGGGACTTTGGTGGCCTATGTTTCCGGTCCCGATCACATTACGATAGAGATTATGCAGCCGCCAGCCCGGTAATGAGCTTGGAGTAAGCTTTCCCATTTCCCGATCATTTTTCGAGGAGGCGACCGAGACCGATTGCAGGCGCGGCAAGAGCTTGGCATTTCCTCCGCATGGGAGAAGCAATCGGCACGTTCGAGCAGATCGTATCGCTGGAACCCCAGCATGAAGCCCTGCTGCGCGCATTACGGGCACTGGCCTTTGAGCTGCATCCCGATCTAGTCGAGGTGGCACGGCCAGGCGATCGGGCTGTGAGTTGGGGCTGGGGGCCCAAGAAGATGAGCGAGGCCTATGCCTGCGCCCTTCCCTACAAGGACCATGTGAACCTCGCTTTCTATCGTGGTGCCGACCTGGCTGACCCTGCCGCGAAGCTCCGGGGCACCGGCAAGGCGATGCGGCATCTGCCGCTTACCAAGCCGGAACAGTTAGATGATCCGGTTGTGCGGAGGTTGCTGGTGGCCGCGCGTGTGGAACGGCAAGAGGCTCTGCGTCGGCCGGGCTGACAACGCCTTTCCCACTTCACCATCGTTTTTGGGAAAGAAAAGCCAAGGACCCTGGCTGCCTATCATCCCCGATCGCCCGCCACCCGCTCAGCCCCCGTTCAGCACGGTTGCGCTTTGATTGCGTCCGGCTTCCCGCTACACAGGCGGCTCGCTTATCTGGTCCAGGACCCTCGATGCCCCGTTTGCTGCCGAACCGTCCGCTTCTGACTGCTACTGCCCTTGTCGGCGCGCTGGCCATGGTGCCGATCACGACCTCCGCGATGGCGGCGGTGGACAGCTCGACCGTGCGGCAGTTCGACCGGTTCCTCGACGTCTATAACCGGATCAAGGCGGACTATGTCGACAAGGTCGACGACGACATGCTCATCAAGGGCGCGATCCAGGGGATGCTGGCGGCGCTCGATCCGCACAGCAGCTATGTCGATGCGCTCGACTTCGACAATCTGAAGATCCAGACCGAGGGCAATTATGGCGGCCTGGGCCTGACCGTCTCGATGGAGGACGGCGCGATCAAGGTCATCGCGCCGCAGGAGGATACGCCTGCGGGCCGCGCGGGGGTGAAGTCGGGCGATTACATCACCCATATCGACGGCAAGCTGATCTACGGCCAGTCGCTGGACGAGGCGATCAGCCAGATGCGCGGCAAGCCCGGCACCAAGATCAAGCTGACCATCGTCCGCCCCGGCCGCGACAAGCCGATCGAGCTGACCCTGACCCGCGAGGTCATCGTCCAGCGCCCGGTGAAGTGGGAGGTGCGCGGCGATGTCGGCTATATCAACATCAACACCTTCTCCGAGAATACCGGCGCCGATACGCGCGCGGCGATCATGGCGATCGACAAGGCGCTGGGCCACCGGCCGCTGGGGTACGTGGTCGACCTGCGCGACAATGGCGGCGGCCTGCTGACCCAGGCGATTGCCGTGTCGGACGCCTTCCTCGATCACGGCGAGATCGTGTCGCAGCGCGGCCGCGAGAAATCGGATATCGAGCGCTATTACGCCAAGCCCGGCGACGACGCGCATGGCCTGCCGGTGATCGTGCTGACCAACTCGGGCACCGCCTCGGCATCGGAGATCGTCGCGGGGGCGCTCCAGGATCATCACCGCGCGCTCATCATGGGCGAGCGCAGCTTCGGCAAGGGCTCGGTCCAGACGCTGCTGCCGCTGGGGCCGGAGACGGCGCTGCGCCTGACCACCGCGCGCTACTACACCCCCTCGGGCCGGTCGGTGCAGGAGGGCGGGATCGAGCCCGATATCAAGGTGCCCGAAATCTCCGATCCCGACTACAAGACCCGCCCCGTCTTCCGCGAGGCCGATCTGCGTCGCCACCTCATCAACGAGGTGAAGGCCGATAACGCGATCCTGGAAGAGGATACCAAGACCGATCCGCGCTTCGCGATGACGCCCGAGCAGCTGAAGAAGCAGGGGATCGAGGACTTCCAGCTCTATTATGCGCTGAAGACCATCGCGCGCCTGGGCGGTCCGGCCCAGATCGCCGCCGCCACCAAGCCGCCGGTGAAGTGACCATGGCCGTCACGCGCACCCGCAACGAATGCCTGGCGAACTGGATCGCCTTTGGCCTGCCCGTCGCCCTGCTGGCCGGGGCGTGGGGCAGCCAGCTCTTCGGCGGCCTCTACCCGTGCGAGATGTGCCATTGGCAGCGCTGGCCACATTATGCCGCGCTGGTGCCCGCCTTCCTCGCCTTCTTCGTGCCCCAGCGCAGCATCCGGGGATCGCTTGTCATCCTTGCCGCGTTGTTGATCGCGGTGTCGGGGGCGATCGGTGTCGCCCATGCCGGGGTCGAATATGGCTGGTGGCAGGGCTTTACCGCCTGCACCTCGACGGTGAGTTTTACGGGCGGGAGCGCCGCCGACCGGCTGAACGCGATTCTGAAGGCGCCGGTCATCCGCTGCGACGTGGCGCAATGGACATTGGGTGGCATCTCGCTGGCCGGGTTCAACGCGATCTTCTCGCTGAGCGGGGCGGCGGCGATCCTGGTGTTGATGAGGAAGGCACGATGAGCCAGCTCCGCTGGATGCCGGGCGACCGGCGCGAACCGATGAAGGCGATGGTCCGCGTGGACCAGGCCGGGGAATATGGCGCGACCCGCATCTATGCCGGGCAGCTGGCGGTGCTGGGCGACCGGCATCCTTTCTCGCGCGCGATCCATCACATGGCCCAGCAGGAAGAGCGTCACCGCGCCTTTTTCGACCGGATGATCGCCGAGCGCCGGGTGCGCCCGACGCTGTTCCAGCCCTTTTGGGACAAGGCGGGATTCGCGCTGGGCGCGATCACCGCGGCGATCGGGCCGAAGGCGGCGATGGCCTGCACCGCGGCGGTCGAGACCGAGATCGACAAACATTATCAGGCACAGCTCGACCAGCTGGGCGACAGCGACCCCGAACTGTCGGAGGCCATCGCCGATTTCCAGGCCGAGGAGCTGGAGCATCGCGACCATGCACTGGGCGCGGGTGCGGAGGAAGCGATCGCCTATCCAGTGATGTACGGATTGATCCGGGCAGGCTGCAAGGTCGCGATCGCCGCGGCCAAGCGCATCTGAACGGCACGAGCGGGAGAGAGAGGATGATAAACCGCCCCTGGGCCGCCGCCGCATTGGCGGCCTTTGCGATGGCCGCGCCTGCGGCTGCGCAGCAGGTCGCCGCCCCCGGCGCGATTCCGCCCAAAAAGATCGAAGCGCCGGGCGAGGTCTCGCGCAACGCGCCCGTCAACGGCGTGCTGACGCTGTTCGGCAACGAACGCTGCCCAACCGACAATCAGGGCAATGAGATTGTCGTCTGCGTCCGGCGCGGCGCGGAGGAGCAGTTCCGGGTTCCCAAGGAACTGCGCGATCTTCAGGTCACGCCTGAGAATGAAAGCTGGGCCGCGCGCGCGACCGGCACGCTGAACGAAGGCACCGGCGTCAACAGCATCGGCAGCTGCTCGGCGGTGGGCGCGGGCGGTGCGACGGGGTGCTTCGCCCAGCGCGTGCGCGAGAACCGCGCCGCCAATGCCCAGCGCCAGCGCGACGAGGAACCGCGCAATCCTTGATCCTTGTGACCGAACGCTGGCCCGCCGGGGTGGCGCGGGATTCGTTCGATGGTGCTGGGCGCGTCTATAGCATGATACCATGAGATGAACTCACCCGTCCCCTTCAGGGGAGGGGCCGGGGGTGGGGCGCCTCCGCAAGCGTGCAGCCCGTGGCGAGGCCCCACCCCAACCCCTCCCCTGAAGGGTAGGGGCTCTCCTTGGTTCAATGCAACGTCATCACGGTCTAAGGTGATCGCCGTGGAGGGGGGGCTTGGCCGGAGGTTTTGCCCGTGGCCTTCGACTTTGCTCAGGCTGAACGGTGTAGGGGGCATTTGGCGGGCAGATCGCGAGGACGGGGCCGCCCTCCGCACCTCGTCGCCCATCTCATCTCCCTCCTGCCGAACAAAGGGAGGCGATAAGCCTCCCTCCGCCTACTACGCCGCCACCGCCTGCACGCGCGGAACCTGGGCAATCCGTTCCAGCGCCATCGCGCGGGCGGCTTCATCGGCGGTGATGCCGTCCCGGTCGGCTAGCGTCAGGGCATCGGTCATCGTCCGCCCGACCGCCAGGACCCGCCGCCGGACCTCCGCGCCGCGCCAGCCCAGATATTCGCCCGCGACATTGATGATCCCGCCCGCATTGACCAGGAAGTCGGGGGCATAGAAGATGTCGCGTTCGGCCAGTCGCTCGGCCATGTCCTCGCTGGCCAGTTGGTTGTTGGCCGCGCCGCACACCACGCGGGCGCGCAGCTGGGCGACCGTCTCGGCGTCCAGCACCCCGCCCAATGCGCATGGGGCCAGCACGTCGACACGGGCAGACAGCAGCGCTCGGCTGCTCATCACCATCGCGCCGAAACGGTCGGCGGCGCGCGCGGCGACCTCGCTGCGCGGTTCCGCGACGATCAGCCTGGCGCCCTGTTCGTGGAGCAGCTCGCACAGCGCATAACCGACATGACCGAGCCCCTGTACGCCGACCGTCACGTCGGACAGTTCCGCGCCCAGCCGCTGGCGAACCGCGACCCGCATCGCCTGCACCACGCCCAGCGCGGTCCAGGGCGACGGATCGCCGCTGGGCTTCTGGCCCGACACGGGCAGCCCCGCGACATGGCGGGTGCGAGTCGCGACCTCCGCCATGTCCGCCACGCTGGTCCCGACATCCTCGGCGGTGACATAGCGGCCCTTCAATTCGGCAACCTGACGGCCAAAGGCGCGGAACAGCGCGGCGCGGTCGAACGGCCCCTGGGGCAGGCGAATGACGGCCTTGCCGCCGCCAAAGGGCAGGTTGGCCAGCGCGTTCTTGAGCGCCATGCCCTCGGCCAGACGCAGCGCATCGACCGTTGCGGCGCGATCGTCGGCATAGTGCCACAACCGGCACCCGCCCGCCGCCGGGCCCAGCGCGGTCGAATGGAGCACGATGACACCGTTCGCGCCGCTGTCCTTGTCATGGAACGTCACCACCTCTTCGGGGGGCAGGCTCTGGTGGTCTTGGGCTTGGCGAAGCATTGGTCGTGTCCCTGAAATTCTGTCTGACGCAGAAATAGCCCGGAACGAGAGGCGAAACTGATCCCATTCAGGTGGCGATGTGCGATTCTTGGGTTAAGATGACCACTATATCGCTATTTCAGGAATGAAATGTCGCACGAACTGGATATCTGGGAACGTCGCATCCTCGCATTGCTGCAAGAGGATGCCAGCCTGTCCACTGCCGCCATCGCCGAGGCCGTGGGGCTGTCGGCCTCGCCCTGCTGGCGGCGGATCGACCGGCTGGAGCGGGAGGGCATCATCAAGCGCCGGGTCGCGCTGGTCGACCGGGCCAAGGTGGGGTTGAAGGCGCAGATCTTCGCGCAGGTGAAGCTGAACGCGCATGGCCGCGCCAATCTGGACGAGTTCACCGCCGCGATCCGCGAGGTTCCCGAGGTGATGGAGTGCCACGTCCTGATGGGCTCGGTCGACTTCATGCTGCGCATCGTCGCGGCCGATATCGAATCCTATGAACGGCTGTTCTTCGAACGGCTGTCGAACCTGCCGGGGGTGCAGGAAATCAACTCCACCGTGGCGCTGTCGGAGATCAAGTCGACCACCTCGTTGCCGATTAGAGCATGATGACATGAGATTAACCCATCCCTCCCCTTCAGGGGAGGGGCCGGGGGTGGGGCGCCTCCGCAAGCGTGCTGCCCGTGGCGAGGCCCCACCCCAACCCCTCCCCTGAAGGGGAGGGGCTCGCCTTGGTTCAACGCAACGTCATCATGGTCTAGGGCCTAGCCAATTCCTCCCCTGTAAGGGGAGGAATTTGGTCGTCGCGCGCTTGTCGCTTGCGATGCGGGCGAGTAGCGCCAACGCCAGGAACCAAAAGGTGATCCGATGGCACGGTGGCAGGGCTTGGGCGGCATTCGGGCGGGGCTGTTCCTGCTGGTCTGGTTCTCCTGCGCGTGGTTCGGATCGTGGGAGTTCAATCCCAACAACGCGACCCGCCTGTTCGCCGCGATCCGCCTGGTCGAGAACGGCACCGCGACCATCGATCCATTCGCGCCGCTGACCATCGACAAGGCGCAGTTCGGCGCGCATGCGTATCTGGACAAGGCGCCGGGCATGACGCTGATGGCGCTGCCCGCCGTGGCGCTGACGGACTTCGTCACCGGCGACCGGGCCGAGCATCATGTCCTGTCCTCGGTCGATCCGGGGTTCGTCGACTATCTCAAGCTGCGAACGCGGGTGGCCGCCGCCACCGGATCGGCGCTGCTGACCGCGATCGCCGCCGTGCTGCTGTTCGATCTGGCGCTGGGGCTGACGGGGAGCGCGGGGGCGGCGTTGTTCGCGGCGCTGGGCTATGCGCTGGGCACGCCGATCTGGGGCTATTCCACCACGCTGCTCGGTCATGCGAGCGTCGCGGCGCTGTTCGTCATCGCGTTGGCGGCGGTGGCGCGGGGAGGCGGGCGATGGCTGGCGGTTGCGGGATTGTCGCTCGGCTGGGCGGTGGTGATCGAGTATCAGGCGGTACTGGCCGGAGCGGCCATCGGGCTTTGGGCGCTCTGGCGACATCGTGTCGATCCGAAGGCGCTGGTGCCGTTCCTGGCGGCCGGGCTGGTCGGCCTGTCACCGCTGTTCGCCTATAATCTCTTCGCCTTCGGGACGCCGTTCCGCATCGGCTATTCGGGCGTGGTCGGGTTCGAGGGGATGAACCAGGGATTGTTCGGCCTGACCATTCCCCGGATCGCGGTGTTGCGCGAAATTCTGGTCGGGCCGATGCGCGGGATCGTCTGGGTCGCGCCGGTGCTGGTGCTGGCGCCGATCGGGCTGTGGCGGCTGGCGGAGGACAGGGCGACGCGCGGGCTGGCGCTGACCGCTGGCGGGGTCGCGATCGTCGCGCTGCTGGTCAACGCGGCTTATGTCTATTGGGACGGCGGAAACGCCACCGGGCCGCGTCACGCCATGCCGATGGCGGGGGTGCTGGCGCTGGGGCTGGCGCCGGTCTGGGCTATGGCGCGGGCGCTGTGGCAGAGGGCGGCGCTGGCGCTGCTGTTGGCGGGATCGATCGCGATCAATCTGACCATCGCCTCGGCCGAGATCTTCGCGCCGCCGACCTTCCGCTGGGCCTGGTGGCAGGCGGTGATGCAGCAGCGCTTCCTGGTCGGCGACCTGCGCACCATCCCCTCCGACTGGTGGGGATGGACGACATGGAACGGCCTGTACCTTTGGGCGGCGGTGGCGATCCCGCTCGCTTTGTGGCTGGTTCAGCGTGCCGCGCGCTTCAACCCGCGCACCCGGTGCCAGACGTAAAGGCCGATCAGCACGATCAGCACGACCCCGATCGCCAGATCGGCGCGGTGAAAGAATGCCTTCACGCGGGGATCGGAATCCCATTTCTCGCCCAGCTCGCGCCCGACGATGGCCAGCACCAGGCAGAAGGGCCAGCTGCCAAGGAAGGTATAGAGGTGGAAGGGGACGAGCTTCATCCGCGCCACGCCCGCCGGAAAGGCGATGAAGGTGCGGATGACCGGCAGCAACCGCCCGATCAGCACCGCGATCGAGCCATAGCGCGCGAAGAAACGATCGGCGGCGTCCAGCTCGCCGGGGCCGATCAGCAGATATTTGCCCCAGCGCTCGGCGACCGGCCGCCCGCCGCGCTTGCCGATCTCATAGGCGACGATCGAGCCCAGATTGCACCCCAGCGCCCCCGCTGTCGCGGCGAGGTAGAGATTGAACTGCCCGGTCGACACCAGATAGCCCGCGAACGGCATGATGATCTCGGAAGGCAGCGGAATGCACGCGCTCTCGATCGCCATCAACAGCATGATGCCCAGATAGCCGCCGGTGGAAATGACCCAGATGGCGAAGCTCGCCAGCGCGGAAAGAATATGCTCGACCATGGGACCAGCGACTTGCGCGATCGGGGGGCGGGGGTCAATCGGAACCGGACGGCCGCCACAGCCTGCTTCGGGACAGCGGGCGGGGACTTGCCGGGGCATTTTCTCCTGCGTTAGACGGGGTGCATGATGGTTCAGGCCCTGTTTGCGCTGTGGCTGGCGGCCGCACCGCTTCCCGCCGCACCGCTTCCCACTGCTTCGGATGCCGAGGTCGATCCCGCGACGATCAATGTCGTCGATGCGATCGACTGTCGGCTGAATACCGACACCTATGGGGCGCTGACCATGGCGCTGGACGAAGAGGCGAAGCGGCGCGGCTGGCGGCCGGTCGAGGGCAAGAATGCCTTCCTGCAGGAATATGAACTGCCGCAACCGATCCGCGTCGGTGAGGGCTGGACCACGCGCCGCATCGCCTTCAGCGCCAATGCACTGCTCGCCATCCTGGACATTGCCGATCCGAAGACGGTGGCCGACCGCATTGGTGTCACCAACACCATGCCCGACCTGTCGGGACAGGGTGTCGCGGCCAAGTTCCTGGGCCAGCATGTCGTTAGCGACGAGACCGTCCTGCCCAAGGGCGAGGAAAAATTCGGCACGCGCAGCATCATCGCGCGCTCCGTGTCGACCGTCACCAGCCATCCGGGCAAGACGCTCTATGGCTGTTCCTATGCCACCGATGTGATCGGCCGGGACGGCAAGCCGATCTGATCGCGGGACGGGCGCAGGCAGCACCGGGAACCGGGCGGCGGGCCTGCCGGTTGGACCGCCCATGACGATGCTGACCTTGAATGACGGCCGCAGCCTGCCCCAACTGGGGCTGGGCACCTATCAAGTCCCGGATTCGCAGGTGGCCGCCGTGGTCCGGCGCGGGCTCGACACGGGATACCGGCTGGTCGACACCGCCGCCATCTATGGCAATGAGCGCGGTGTAGGCGATGGTCTTCGCGACGCGGATGTCTTCCTGACCACCAAGCTGTGGAACGACCGCCACCGCGATGCCGAAGCGGCGCTGGACGAGAGCCTGGCGCTGCTGGGTGTCGAGGCGGTGGACCTGTATCTCATCCACTGGCCGGTCCCGGCCGAGGACGCCTATGTCGAGGCATGGCAGAGCCTGATCGCGCTGCGCGAGGCGGGCAAGGCGAAGTCGATCGGCGTGTCCAACTTCCTGCCCGAGCATCTCGACCGGATCATCGAGGCGACCGGCGTGGTGCCCGCCGTCAACCAGATCGAACTCCATCCCCGATTCCAGCAGCGCGAGGCGCGCGCGTATCACGAGGCCAAGGGCATCGTGACCCAGAGCTGGAGCCCGCTGGGGCAGGGCGGCGAATTGCTGAAGACGCCGGAGATCGTCGCGATCGCCGAGAAACACGGCGGCTCGGCGGCGCAGGTGGTGCTGGCCTGGCATCTGGCGCATGGCCTGTCGGTCATTCCCAAGGCGGCGGATGCGGCGCATTCAGCGGACAATTTCGCTGCGACCGAACTGACGCTGGATGATGACGACATGGCCGCCATCGACGCGCTGGATGATGCGGACGGGCGGATCGGGCCGGATCCTAAGACGATGTGACGAAGGCCGCTAGTGGCTGATATCTTTCGCCTTCTGACAAGCGCGATGTTGTGAAAGGACGAATGGTCCTATTATGCGCTCCAATCAGTCCATTAGAGCAAGATGACATGAGATGAACTCACCCCTCCCCTTCAGGGGAGGGGCTGGGGGTGGGGCGCCTCCGCAAGTGTGCGGCCCGTGGCGAGGCCCCACCCCAACCCCTCCCCTGAAGGGGAGGGGCTTACATTGGTTCAAGGCAATGTCATCACCGTCTAGCGTCGATATATGCCGATTGCGCTCGATCTTTGATTGGAAAACCTAGCGGAGGTTGGGATGCCAGAATGCGTGCGCGTGGAACCGCGCCGGGCTCATGGGTTCGGTGCCGTGCTGGTGGCAGCCGTCGATCATACCCGTCACGTCGGCCTCCTGGGCAGGCGTTAGGTCTCGACGAAAGGCGATCGCGCAGGTCCGTTCCGGGATGGCGACTTGATAATCGGGGCCAAGTACATCGTCGAACAGGTTCGGCACCAATAGTCGGGACGGCCCCAGCGCATCCTGATGCAGCATGATCTTGACGAACGGACATCCATGCTCGTCATCCTTCACGCCAGATGCGGGTTGGCGCATGGTCAAACGCGTCAGATTGCCAAGGGCGACCGCCTGCCAGTCTATACCCGCATCGTCCCACGCCTTTGCTTCTTCAAAAGTAACATAAAAGAATTGGTTGCCCTCAACGCAGTCCGCCCACGCCATGGCAAAGGGTAGCGTGCCGATGCGGACGATCGGGCCCGGCCATGCCATGTCGAGACATTCCAGCGGCAGGACGACGGGCATGACACGGACCAGATCAGGGGCTTCCGGCCTGGTCAGCAAGCCTGTTTCGTCCAGCTTCTCCGGAGAATGGGTATGGGCCTTTCGACGGAGTCGGCGGAGTAGTCGAGACAGCATCGCCACGACATATCGGGGGGACTAAAGGACGACAACAATCAGGACGGCAACGCCCCCGCCGCCAGTTTCAGATCCTCGACGAACCGCGCATATTCGACCTCTTTCGCCGCCGGGTCGGGCAGGCGCAGCAGATAGCTCGGATGGACGGTGATGAAGGCGGTGCCGCCATCGGGCAGGGTCAGCGCCTTGCCTCGTTCGCGGCCGATCGTCATCACCTTGCCGAACAGGGAACGCGCCGCCGTTGCGCCCAGGGCCACCGTCACCTGGGGTTGGATCAGCAGGCGTTCCTGCTCGACCCACCATCGGCACGCCTGAATCTCCCCGGCATTGGGCGAGCTGTGGATACGGCGCTTGCCGCGCGGTTCGAATTTGAAATGCTTGACGGCGTTGGTGACGTACGCGGTGGCGCGATCGATCCCCGCTTCCGCCACGGCGCGGTCGAAGACCTGACCGGCGGGGCCGACAAAGGGATGGCCCGCCAGATCCTCCTGGTCGCCGGGCTGTTCGCCGACGAACATCAGGGCGGCATCGACCGGCCCCTCGCCGAACACGGTCTGTGTCGCTTGCGCATGGAGCGGGCAGCGAGTACATGTCATCGCCTCGTCGCGCAGCGCGGCCCAGGCCGCCTGCGCGTTGCCGCCGCGCCCGGTTCGCACATCCGTCTTGGCGGTGTCGATCATGCCCGTCTCCCGCGCTTGCGCGCCTGCGATCAATTCCGAGACCAACGCCGTTTCCGGCATGTTTTTCCAGTATTTGCGCGGCATCTCCTTCAGCATCGCGCCGATCTTCACGCGGGCGGGATTGAAGATGCTGGCATAATAGGTCTTCCACACCGCCTCGGTCGGATCGCCCTCGGGTGCGTCCGTCTTGGTAGCGCCGGGACCTTCGGTGAGCGTCTTTCCGTCCCAGTGGAGCGAGACCTCCGGCGTCAGGATCGACCAGCGCATCGTGGTAAAGCGATTGACGAAGAAGGCGGCATTGGCGCGCACGATGTGATGCTCGGGCTCGAACCAGGCGACATAGCGCGGGCCGTCGTCATCCTCGGTCTCGCGGAAGCGTAAAAAGGCGCGCATTTTGTGGATGTCGCGCCGCACCGCCTTGGCCAGCCGGTCCAGGCGGCGGATCAGCGGATCGGCCTGATCCTCGATCAGCCGGGGCTGGCGGCGCAATCGGTCGAGCGCGGTGTGGAGCAGCGCGAACCGCTCGGGATCGTTGGACAGGATGACACTGCGCGCGAGGTCGATGAAGGCGCGGGACACGGCGAAGCGGGGCACGCTGGTCGCCGGGGTGTCATCGGCGATCGCGCCGAACAGATCGGCGGACTGCTCGCCGACCTGCCACACGACCTGGTCGGGTGGTACGCTGTCGGCGACCAGCCCGCGCGCGGCATCGCGCCACGCGTCGAAGTCGTCGGGGGCGGGAAGGGTTATGATGCGCATGGGTTCGCGACTTTCCTCCCCTGTAAGGCGAAGGGGACCAGCGAAGCTGGTGGAGGGGTGTAACCGCCTGCGAGCACGGGCTTCGCTTGCGACCGGCTACACCCCTCCGTCAGGGCTTCGCCCTGCCACCTCCCCTTAAAGGGGAGGAATTGGCGAATCCCTGGAATCAATCGCGCTCGTCGCCGCCGGGCGGGTTGGCCTTGGCGTCCTTCGCTTCGATCGGTTTGCGCTCTTCATAGATGTCGGCGAGCTTCTGCTCGGTTGCGTCGTCGAGTTCCTTCTCGGCGGCGGGGAACATCTCTTCCTCTTCCTCGTCGATATGATGCTCGTAGCGATGGCGCATGTGGAAGAATTTGGATTCCCACTCGTCCGACGCGAAGTCGAGGTCCATCATCTCGCCGAGCAGATCGTCGATCTCCTTGTGCTCGGACACCGAGTGGCGCGCATCGTCGCGCAGTTCGGGTTCGCCCAGCATGGTGGCATAGAGCGACTCTTCCTCGGCGGCGGCGTGGCTCTGGACCTCGATCCGGAACGCCTCGAACAGCTTCTTGCGCTTGGCGCCGTCGCCCTTCAGTTCGGCGAGTTCCTTGAGCATTTCGCGCTGCTTGTCGTGATCGCGCTTCAGATCGGCATAGATGTCGGCGGTGGTCATGATCGTCTCCTTCGCGATGTCCAACGGCGCAACATGACGCCCGTTTCACCCGCGAATCACTCTCATCCAAAGAGTTCGAGCTGCTCAGTCTTCGGCTTGACCAGCGGCCTCAGGTCCGCCCGCTCGGCCAGCGCCACCGGGCGCCAGTCCTCGGCGATCAGGAAGGGGCGCAGCTTGGCGATCGAGACGGTCAGCCGTCCGACATCCTCCAGTCGCAGCTTGCGCCATTTGCGCGTGGCGATGATCCGATCGACCGCCTTCACGCCCAGGCCGGGCACGCGCAACAGCATCTCGCGCGGCGCGCGGTTCACATCGACCGGGAAGTTCTGGCGGAATTTCAGCGCCCAGGCGAGCTTGGGATCGATATCGAGCGGCAGCATCCCCGTCGCCTCGTCCGCCGCCGCCGCGACCTCGTTCGGCTGATAGTCGTAGAAGCGCATCAGCCAGTCGGACTGGTACAGCCGATGCTCGCGCATCAGCGGCGGGCGTTGCAGCGGCAGCACGGCGGAGGCGTCAGGGATCGGGCTGAACGCCGAATAATAGACGCGGCGCAAGCGGAAGCGGTCGTACAAGGTCGCCGCCCGCCCGACGATATCGCGGTCGGTCGCCGCATCCGCCCCGACGATCATCTGGGTCGACTGGCCCGCAGGCGCGAAGCCGGGGGCGGACTTGTATTTCTTGGCCGCGTCGGTTCGGTCTTCGATCGCGGTCTTCACATCGGCCATTGCGCCTTCGATCCGGCCCGCATCCTTTTCGGGGGCAAGGCGACGGAGCCCGCCGACCGTGGGCAGCTCGACATTGATCGACACACGATCGGCATGGACACCCGCCAGGCGCACCAGTTCGGGATCGGCATCGGGAATGGTCTTCAGATGGATATAGCCGCGAAAGCCATGATCCTCGCGCAGGGACCGCGCGACCTCGACGATCTGCTCCATCGTGTAGTTGGACGATTTGATGATGCCCGAGGAGAGGAACAGCCCCTCGATATAATTGCGCCGGTAGAAGGCGAGGGTCAGGTTCACCACCTCCTGCGCGGTGAAGCGCGCGCGGCGGACGTTCGACGATTTGCGGTTGATGCAATAATGACAGTCGAAGATGCAGCTGTTCGTCAGCAGAATCTTCAGCAGCGAGATACAGCGGCCATCGGGCGCATAGGCGTGACAGATGCCCATGCCCTCGGTCGAGCCGATCCCCTTGCCGTCACGGCTGTTGCGTTTCGACGTGCCCGACGACGCGCAGGAGGCGTCATATTTGGCGGCATCCGCCAGGATCGCCAGCTTCTCACGGGTGTCGAGTTGCGCCATCTGTTCGATATATGTTCGCATCGATGGCGGGGCAAGCGGAACTCCGCCAGTCATCGGCCGTACAGCCCGTCTGATCCAGATTGACGACATCGAGGGGAGACGGATGATGCGCAAGATGATGTTCGCACTGGCTTTAGTCGGAGGCACGGCCCCCGCCATGGCTCAGGCGGCCGAGACCAAAGCCAAGACCGCCGACTATGAATTTAGCTATGCTTATCCGGCGGCCGCAGCCCGGATCGCGGGTCTCAAGGCGTGGCTCGACGCCGATCGTTCGCGCATCCAGGCGAAGGCGGCTCGTGACGGGGCCGCCGGTCGTCGCGACGCGAAGCAATCGGGCTTTCCTTATAACCGCTATTCCTTCGACAAGACGTGGAAGGTCGTGACCGACACACCGCGTTTCCTGAGCCTGTCGGCGGACAGCTATAGTTTCACCGGCGGCGCGCATGGCTCGCCCGCCTCCCATGGCTTGGTCTGGGACAAGTCGGCGGGGCGGCGGCTGGACCCCAAGGCGGTGTTCACGTCGCTGCCCGCGCTTCAGTCGGCGATCCGCACCGACTATTGCGCCAGGCTCAAGGCCGAGCAGGTGAAGCGCAATCAGGGCGATCTGTCGTCGATGAACGCCTGCCCGCCGGTCAAGGATCTGACCGTGCTGCTCGGGTCGACCAACGGGCGTGCGATCGACCGGATCGGGCTGGTCGCCGATCCTTATGTCGCGGGTTCTTATGCCGAAGGGGCGTATGAGGTGACGCTGCCGGTGACGCGGGCGGTCATCGGGGCGGTGAAGCCGGAATATCGCGGGGCGTTCGCGGCGCGGGGGTGATAGGGTTCTTGTAACGGCAAGGATGTGGGAAGAAGCGGATGCGGCTGAATCAGGTGACGGTCGGTGCCACTGATTTCGAGGCGAGCGTCCGCTTCTACTGTGATCTGGGACTGCGCTTGATCGTCTCATCGCGCGGCGAATATGCCCGGTTCGAGATGCCCGAGGGGGATGCGACATTCTCCATCCACCTGCAAGGCGATGTCCCTGCGAACGGCCCGATCATCTATTTCGAGGTCGAGGACGTGGATGCCGCGGCTGCCCGATTCACTGCGCGGGGTGGTACGCTGGAATCGGGCCCGGAAGACCAGCCTTGGCTCTGGCGGGAGGCGCGGCTGCGTGATCCGGCTGGCAATCGGCTTTGCCTGTTTCAGGCCGGAAGCAACCGGCGCTTCCCGCCATGGCGGCGTCCAGATCAGCCCTGACGCCGCCCGCGCCCTTTGGTCATCGGATCGGGCTTTTTGGGCGGCACCCAGCCTTCGGGACGTTCGGGCCGCGATTGGCTGGTCCCCAGGCCCATCGCACCGGGCTGCTGGCGGGTCAGGCCGCTGGTGTCGACCGCGACATCCTCCGCGCCGCCGCGCAAGAGGTTTATCCGGTCACGCAAGGCCCGCGCCTCCTCGAAGTCGAGGCGTTCGGCGGCCGCTTCCATCTGGCGACGCAGTTCTTCGAGGGTGGGGGCGGTCATGCCCCGATCAACGCCTCAGGCCGCGATGCGTGCCGCCTCGGTCTCGACGATCCAGCCGCCGCCCAGCACCCGGTCACCGTCATAGAGTACCGCCGCCTGGCCCGGCGACACGCCATATTCGGGCGCCTCGAACACCAGCCGGTCACCGACCATGCGGGCGGGCACCGGCTTGGCCATGGAGCGGACCTTGGCGAAGAGCGGGCCGTGGAGCGGACCCAGCACGTTCATCGCCGTCAGCCGCGCGGCCTCCACCGCCAGCGCGACGCGCGGGCCGACGACGACGCGCTTGGTGTCGGGTTCCAGCCGGACGACATAGAGCGGTTCGGGGCTGCCGCCGATCTCCAGTCCGCGCCGCTGGCCGACGGTATAGTGAATCAGCCCGCGATGCTCGCCCAGCTTGGCACCAGATAGATCGACGATATCGCCGCGCGTATCCGCTTCCGGACGCAATTTTTTGACGAGGCCCGCATAGTCGCCATCGGGGACGAAGCAGATGTCCTGGCTGTCCGGCTTGGCCGCGACGCCCAGCCCCAGTTCGGCGGCGATCTCGCGCACCCGCGACTTCGGGAGCGCGCCCAGCGGGAAGCGCAGGAAGTCCAGCTGGCCCTGCGTGGTGGCGAACAGGAAATAGCTCTGGTCGCGCGCCGGATCGGCACCGCGATGCAGTTCCGCACCGTTCGCCCCTTCCACCCGGCGGACATAATGGCCGGTCGCCAGGCAGTCGGCGCCCAGATCGCGCGCCAGCTTCAGCAGGTCGGTGAACTTGGGCCCCATATTGCACTGGACGCAGGGGATGGGAGTGCGCCCCGCCAGATATTCGTCGGCGAAGCGATCCACCACCTGGGTGCGGAAACTGTCTTCGTGGTCGAAGACATAGTGGGCGATGCCCAGGCGATCGCACACCGCGCGCGCGTCGCGGATGTCGCGCCCCGCGCAGCAGGCGCCCGCGCGGCCCACCGCCTCGCCATGGTTGTAGAGTTGCAGGGTGACGCCGATCGTCTCGGCCCCCGTGGCATGGGCGAGCGCGGCCACCACCGAGCTGTCGACGCCGCCCGACATCGCGACCACGATCCGCTTGGCCCGGGGGGAGCCCCCAAGCTGAAAATCCACCATCTGCTCCATGCGCGATCCCATACGCCTTTCGCGCGCGTCATGCAAAAAACAGGAAGCATCCTGTTTGGGCAGGGTCGTGATGGGTCAGACCCGGTAAAAAAGGTGGAATGCTTTCGGGCCTTTACCCGGCTTTCATATCCCGCCGATAAAAGGGGCGCTCACCCACCGGGATTGGACCGCGCTTTTGGATCTGAGTTTCAACCGTTTCGATCGGGATACCGAACTGACGGTGCTGCCGCCGGACCTGGCCGTGCTGATGGTCGGTGCGACCGCGCGACAGGCGGCCAGCCCGACCGCGGCGGTTCAGGCGGGTTTCGCCCGCGTCTCGCCCGATCCGATGCTGTTCGCCCCGCTGGACGGTGCATTCAACGGCCCCATGGCCAAGGCGCTGGCGGGGTGGAGCAGGAATGAATGATCCGTTAACCTTTCGATTTTAGGCGATGTTCAAGGGCACATGGTAGAGCGGCCCTACAGACGACATGGGGTAGGGAGCCCCGACGAGGTTTGATGATGATCGAGAACCAGAAGATCCGCCCTGCCAAGGTAATCGGGCCGCTCGGCGAACCGCTGACGCTCGAAACCCTGCCGCCGCCCAGCACGACGCGCTGGGTCGTCCGTCGCAAGGCGGAGGTGGTGGCGGCCGTCAATGGCGGCCTGCTCTCGGTCGACGAGGTGTGCGACCGCTATGGCCTGACCGTCGAGGAATTCGCCGGGTGGCAGCGGGCAATCGATCGCTCGGGCATGCCGGGCCTGCGGGTCACCCGCATCCAGCATTACCGCTCGCTGTACGAGCGCCAGCAGAAATACTGATCCCCCGATGGGCGCCGAATAAAAACGATCGCATTGTTGACATCCTCAAAACGCTTCGTCGAATTGCCGGTACGGGCACGGAACAATAGCCACATTCGCACGTCTTTTCCCCGTGTCCCGCTCGCGGGCCCAACGGAGGGAAAGACAATGGGTATTATCCTGTGGCTTATCGTCGGTGGTGTCATTGGCTGGCTGGCCAGCATCATCATGCGTACCGATGCCCAGCAGGGCATCTTCCTGAACATCGTCGTCGGTGTCGTCGGCGCATTCATCGGCGGCCTGATCTTCGCAGGTGGTTCGATCAACAATGCCGGTCTGACGCTGACCTCGTTCCTCGTTTCGCTACTGGGCGCCGTCGTTCTGCTGGCGATCGTGAACCTGGTTCGTCGCGGTCGGGTGCGTTAAACAACGCACTCGCTCGTTGAGCGAGAAAGGGCCGCTCGGGAAACCGGGCGGCCCTTTTCGTGTGTCGGGTATGGCGGAGCCGCAGCGTTGCCGCGGCAAGGGACGCCCCCATGCCGTATCGGCGATGGGGGCGTCGTCGCTCAGTTCAGCAAAAAGCGAACCGAGACATTGACGGTCACGTCGCGCTCGCCCGGTGCGATACTGGTCTTTTCCATCGCGTCCGAACGCATGGCCGAGGCGCGGAACATGATCGGCGGCTGGGGGCCACCGGCGTCCGCGCCATTCTCGGAGATCGACACGATCCGCGCGACGCGTAGGCCCGCCGCCTTGGCATAGAGTTCGGCGCGGGCGCGGGCGCGCTGAATCGCGTCGGTTCGTGCTTCGTCCAGCGCGGCGTCAGGCTTGTCGATCGACAGATTGGGACCATCGATCTGGTTCGCTCCCTGCGCGACGAGCGCGTCGAGCACGCTGCCCGACTTGGCGACATCGCGGAACCGGACGCTGATCGTATTGGTCGCCTGATAGCCGGTGATGGCGGGCGGGACATTGTCACCATAACGATATTGCGGCTGGAGCTGCACCGTCGCGGTCTGGATATCGCGATCGGCGATCCCGGCGCGCTTCACGGCGGCGAGCACCCGCGCCATGCGCTGCGCATTGTCCGACAGCGCGGCGGCGGCGGTCGCGCCCTGGCTGACCACACCCGCGCGAATCGTCGCCACGTCGGGCACGCGGGTCGTGCGTCCCTCGGCCGAAACGTCCAGTATCGCCCCGGCGGCGGGGATCAGCGGCTCGACCGTGGCGGCGCCGGTCTGGGCAAGGGCCGTCACGGGCGCGAGCGCGACGGGGGCCAGGGCGGCCATCAACAGTATCTTGTTCATCGACATCTCCCTTTGTGATGATGGATCAAGGCTTTGACGCCTTTTGGCAAAACAGGTGATGAACGCATTGCGCCGACCTTGGAGCCGCCGCAATTCCGGCTTAACAAAAGACACTTGAGCGGTGTGCTATATTTCTATAACACAGCGGGGATATAGGCACTCGTCATGGCAAGATGCGCATGATGGATGCGGTTCGGGGATCGATGACGAACATGAATTACGAGACGGGGGCGATCGGTGGCAGCCAGCATCTGGGGCTGGAGGGGCCGGTGTCCGCACCGCGCAGGCGCTGGATCTGGATCGTTGCGGCGGTGATCGTGCTGGCGCTGGCGGGCTGGCTCCTGTTCGCGCCCAAGAAGCATGAGCCGGCGCAGGGAGCAGGCGCGGGGTCGCAGGTGCCCAACATCACCGTCGTCGTGCCCGGCCAGCAGACGGTCAGCCGCGTGATCTCCGCCACCGGCACGCTGGCCGCGCGCCGCGAGATGCCGGTCGGCGTCGCGGGCGAGGGGGGCATGATTACCCGCGTCCTGGTCGAGCCGGGCCAGTGGGTCCGCGCCGGGCAGGTGCTGGCCACCGTCGACCGCTCGGTCCAGACCCAGACCGCGTCGGCGCTCGATGCGCAGGTCGCGGTCGCCCGCTCGGACCAGCAGATCGCGCAGGCCGAACTCGACCGCGCCCAGCAGCTGGTCGATCGCGGCTTCATCTCCAAGGCCGATCTCCAGCGCCGCACCGCGACGCGCGATGCCGCCGCCGCCCGCGTCCGCGCGGCGCAGGCGTCCTACAAGGAAGCGCAGGCGCGCAACGGCCGCCTCGACATCCGCGCGCCTGCCGAGGGCCTGATCCTGACCCGCGCCGCCGAGCCGGGCCAGATCGTCAGCTCGGGTTCGGGCGTGTTGTTCCGCATGGCGATGGGCGGCCAGATGGAGCTGCGCGCGCAGCTGGCCGAGTCGGACCTGGTCGGCCTGACCGTCGGCGCGCCCGCGACCGTGACCCCGGTCGGCGGCGACAAGAGCTTCAAGGGCGAGGTGTGGCAGGTGTCGCCCGTGATCGATCCGCAGACGCGCCAGGGTATTGCGCGCATCGCCCTGTCCTACGACCCGGCATTGCGTCCCGGCGGTTTCGCCGCGGCGACGATCCGCGGCGGCGCGGGACGTGCGCCGATCCTGCCGGACTCCGCGATCCAGAGCGATGACAAGGGCAGCTTCGTCTATATCGTCGGCGCCGACGACAAGGTGGCGCGTCGCGACGTGAAGATCGGTCAGGTGTCGGACGACGGCGTGACCATCGCCTCGGGCCTGAATGGGACGGAACGGGTGGTGCGGTCGGCCGGTGGCTTCCTGGCCGCCGGGCAGCTGGTCCATCCCATCGTTGCAGGCCAGGAGGCCAAATAAGATGAGTTTCCGCAACATCTCTGCCTGGGCGATCCGGAACCCCGTTCCGCCGATCGTCCTGTTCGTCGCGCTGACGCTGGCGGGGATCGTCAGCTTCATGCGGATGGACGTCAACAACGACCCCGATATCGATTTCCCGATCGTCGTGGTCGTCGTGAACCAGCCGGGTGCGGCGCCGACCGAACTGGAGACCCAGGTCACCCAGCGGGTCGAGGCGGCGTTGCGGAACTTGCAGGGCGTCGACCAGATCACCTCGACCGTGACCGAGGGGCAGTCGCAGACGCTGGTCCAGCTCGACATCGGTACGCCGATCGACCGCGCGGTCAGCGATGCGCGCGATGCGATCACCCAGATCCGCTCGATGCTGCCCGACGGCATTCTCGAGCCGCAGGTGATCCGCGTCGATTCGACCGACAACGACCTCGCCAGCTATTCGGCGGTCGCGTCCAACATGACGCCCGAACAGCTCAGCTGGTATATCGACAACAACGTCACCAAGGAATTATTGGGCGTCCCCGGCCTGTCCAAGGTCATCCGCAACGGCGGCGTGACGCGGGAGATCCGCGTCATCCTCGATCCGCTGAAGCTTCAGGCACAGGGCCTGACCGCTAGCGAGGTCAACGCGCAGCTGCGCCTGACCAATCTGAACGCCGCCGGTGGCCGCGCCGAGATCGCAGGCACCGAACAGGCGGTTCGCGTGCTGGGCAATGCACGCAACGCCTATGACCTGGGCCAGACCCAGATCAACGTGCGTGGCGGCCGCACCGTGCGCCTCGCCGATATCGCCACCGTGCGCGACCTTTACGCCGAACAGCGTTCGCAGGCGGCGGTCGACGGGCGACAGGTCATCAGCTTCGACTTCCAGCGGGCCAAGGGCGCCTCGGACGTCAGCGTCTTCAACGGCGCGGTGCAGAAGCTGAAGGATCTGGAAAAGCGCAACCCGGAGGTGAAGTTCGTCCTCCGTTCGAACAGCGTGAAGTACACCGAGGCGCAATATGAAAGCGCCATCCATGCGATGATCGAAGGCGCGGTGCTGGCCGTCATCGTCGTCTTCATCTTCCTGCGCGACTGGCGTGCGACGGTGATCTCGGCGCTGGCCATCCCGCTGTCGGCGATTCCCGCCTTCTGGTTCATGGACCTGCTGGGCTTCACGCTGAACCAGATGACGCTGCTCGCGCTCAGCCTGGTGGCGGGCGTGCTGGTCGACGATGCGATCGTGGAGATCGAGAATATCGTCCGGCACATGCGCATGGGCAAATCCGCCTATCAGGCGTCGATCGACGCGGCGGACGAGATCGGCCTGGCGGTGCTGGCGACCACCATGGCGATCGTCGCGGTGTTCCTCCCGGTCGCGCTGATGCCGGGCGTTCCGGGGCAGTATTTCAAGAATTTCGGCCTGACCGTCGTCGTCTCGGTGCTGATGAGCCTGGCCGTCGCGCGTCTCATCACGCCGATGATCGCGGCCTATTTCCTGAAGTCCGCCGGCCATGCCAGCCATGGCGAGGGCAAGCTGATGGACGCCTATATGGCGACGCTGCGCTGGTCGTTGCGCTATGACCGGCCGACCGACGGCGTGCGGCGCGGGATCGTCCGGCGCTTCTTCGGGCGGTTCCGCGACCATCGCCTGTGGGTGATCGGTATCGGCGTGGGCGCCTTCATGCTGACCATCGCGATGTTCGCGATCATCCCCAAGACCTTCCAGCCGCCGCAGGACAATGACCGGGCGGTCGCCAAGATCGAAATGGTGCCCGGCACGACGCTGGCCCAAACCGATCTGGTCGTGAAGCGGGTCGCGGCGTTCCTCAGCAAGCAGCCGGACGTCGAGTCCGTCTATGCGCGTACCGGGGTCGGCAATGGCCGTGTCGTCGCGACGCTGAAGGAGGATCGCTCGATGAAGAGCACCGACTTCGAACGGTCGCTGGCGCCCGAACTGGCGGCGATCCCCGATGCGCGCGTGTCGTTCCAGTCGCAATTCGGCTGGGGATCGAGCGGGCGCGACCTGACCATCACGTTGGGTGGTGACGATCCCGCCGTGCTGCGCGACACCGCCAATAAGATCGTCGAGCAGATGGGCACGTTGCCCGGACTGGTCGCGCCGCGCATCGTCGGCAATCTCGACCGGCCGGAAATCATCATCCGTCCGCGTCTCGACCTCGCGGCCAATCTGGGCGTGACGACACAGGCGCTGTCGAGCGCGATCCGCATCGCGACGCTGGGCGATATCGACCAGAATTCGGCCCGCTTCTCGCTGTCCGATCGCCAGGTGCCGATCCGCGTCGCGCTGGACCAGAATGCGCGCGCCCGCCTGTCGACGATCCAGAACCTGCCGGTGCAGACCCAGACCGGCGGCTCGGTGCCCCTGAGCGTCGTCGCCGATATCGGGCTGGGCGCGGGGCCGACGCAGATCGACCGCGTGAACCAGCGGCGTCAGGTGACGGTCGGTGCCGATCTGGCCAAGGGCGTCATCAGCGGCGACGCGATGAAGAAGGTCCATGACCTGCCGATCATGAAGAACCTGCCCATGGGGGTCAGCGAAATGGTGCTGGGCCAGGCCAAGATGCAGGCGGAGATGATGAAGAACTTCTTCACCGCCATCATCTCGGCGGTGTTCTTGGTCTTCGCGGTGCTGGTGCTGCTCTATCGCCGCTTCCTGCCGCCCTTCGTCAACATGGCCTCGCTGTTGCTCGCGCCGCTGGGCGGATTGCTGGCGCTGTATTTCAGCGGCAATCCGCTCTCGCTGCCGGTCTATATCGGCCTGCTGATGCTGCTCGGTATCGTCGCCAAAAACTCGATCCTGCTGATCGACTTCGCGCTGGAGGAGATCGCCAAGGGCGTGCCGATCCGCGAGGCGGTGCTGGACGCCGGGCACAAGCGCGCCCAGCCGATCGTGATGACCACGGTCGCGATGGTGGCGGGCATGATCCCCACCGCGCTGTCGCTGGGCGGCGACGGATCGTGGCGCAGCCCGATGGGCGTGACGGTGATCGGCGGGCTTGCCCTGTCGACGGTCCTGACCCTGTTGATCGTGCCTGCCGCGTTCAGCCTGTCGGTCGGGGTCGAACGCTGGATCGGCCCGCGCCTGGGCCGACGGCTGCTGACGTACAAGCCCGGCGACGAACTGGGCAGCGGCCCGGTGATCGAAGGGCCAGCCGGCGGTCCCGCACTGCCGCCCGCGACCGGCAAGCTTGGCTACGATCCGGCGGAGTGAGTCACCCTCCCCGGCACGGGGAGGGTGACCATCCGAAGGATGGTGGAGGGGGAGCGCCACAGAGGACACCCTATGTGGAAGCCCCCCTCCGTCAGGGCTTCGCCCTGCCACCTCCCCTTGTATGGGAGGATCATCCGCCCCCTTTCGTTACGCTCGGGAAAGATTCCGCTTGAACAAAGCCGCCGCTCGCGAATTGTCGTAGGTGATGGAACTCGCAATGCGATCGGGGGGTAGCCAGACCGTTCCACCCGCCCTGCGGAAGATGCGGGTCGTGGCAACGGGGCTGCTGGTCGGCATGGCGGCGCTGTATCTGGTGTCGCGGGGACTGCAGCCCGTGCACCCCGTCTGGGGCTATGTCCGCGCCTTTGCCGAGGCGGCGATGGTCGGCGGACTGGCCGACTGGTTCGCGGTCACCGCGCTGTTCCGCCATCCGCTTGGCCTGCCCATCCCGCACACCGCGATCGTGCCGCGCAACAAGGACCGGATCGGCGACACGCTCGCCAATTTCCTGCGCACCAACTTCCTGATCCCGCGCGTCGTCGCGCGCCGCATGGTCCGGTTGGACGTGGCGGGTGCGGCCGGGCGCTGGCTGGCGCAACCGCCGCAAGAGGGCGGGCGTATCCGCCGCGGGGCGTCGCGCCTGTTCGCCGAGATGCTGACCGCCTTCGACCCGCAGCGGCTGGGCGGTATGGTGAAGGCCGGGATCGGGTCGCGCCTGCGCGCCACCGAGGTCGCGCCGATCCTGGGCCAGTTGCTGAAGGCTAGCATCGCCGAGGGGCGTCACCTGCCGCTGCTCGACTCCGTGCTCCGCTGGGCGGCGTCGGCGCTGGACGCCAATGAAGCGATCGTCCGCGCGATGGTCCATGAGCGGGCCGGGGCGATCCTTCGCTGGACCGGGCTGGACGAGACGCTGGCGGACAAGCTGATCGACGGGCTGCACAAGCTGCTCCACGATGTCGCCGAGGACCGCGATCATCCGCTGCGCCAGAAGATCGAGGAGGGGCTCGATCGCCTCGCCTGGGACCTGCAATATGATCCCGACACGCGGGCCAAAGTGGAGGCGATGAAGGCCGAGCTGATCGCCAATCCGGCGATGCAGCGCTGGCTGGACGGGCTGTGGGAACAGGCTCGCGAGGCGCTGTTGCGCATGGCGCGCGATCCGCAGGCGGTGACGGCCGGGCGGCTGGGCGATGCGATGCGCCAGCTGGGCCAGACGCTGCAGGACAATCCCCGGCTGGCCGCGACGATCAACCGCTTCGTGCGCCGCGCGGCGGCGGGTATCGCCGCCGACTATGGGGACGGCATCGTCCGGCTGGTGTCGGAGACGGTGCGCGGCTGGGATGCCGATACCGTGACCTCACGGCTGGAGAATGCGGTGGGCCGCGACCTGCAATATATCCGCATCAACGGGACGTTGGTGGGCGGCAGCGTCGGCCTGATCCTGCATCTGCTGGATCGCCTCCTATGAAAACGTCACGCTCTCGTCTAATTAAAGCCGTCAGTCGATTCGTCGCGGGAACGAAGCGCCTTGTCGACGCACCCGCTTTCCCGCAAAGAGGCAGTTGATGAACGCCAAGGCCGATTATCAACATGACCCGGCCGACGGTGGAGCGCTGCGCTTCACCGGCAGCCTGTCGCTGGCCACCTTGGGCAACCTGCCCGATCGGCTGGACCGCGAGGATGCGGCGGTTCGCCGGATCGACCTGTCGCAGGTCGACCGGATCGACACGGTCGGCGCCTGGCTGATCCATCGCTTCGCCGCGCGCAACGACGCCGCGATCGACGGTCTGGACGACGACCAGCGTCACCTGTTCGCCAAGGTGACCGAGGCGGATCAGCCGGTCGCGATGCGCCCCAAGCCGGTCAGCCCCTTCGCGCGCGTGGCGGGCGAGGTCGGCGACGCGGTGGTCGCCGCCTTCCAGACGCTGTACGGCCTGCTCGGCTTCATGGGCGCGACCGTGCTCGCCGGACTGGCGGTGATCCGTCATCCGCGCCGCTTTCGCTTCAACGCGGTGGTGCATGAGTTCGAGACGGTCGGTGTCTCGGCACTGGCCATCGTCGGCCTGATGAGCTTCCTGATCGGCATCGTCATCGCGCAACAGGGCGCGGTGCAGCTGCGCCAGTTCGGTGCCGAGGTGTTCACGATCAACCTGGTCGGCCGGCTGACCCTGCGCGAACTGGGCGTGCTGATGACCGCGATCATGGTCGCGGGTCGCTCGGGATCGGCCTTCGCGGCGCAGCTCGGCACGATGAAGCTGACCGAAGAGATCGACGCGATGCGTGTCATCGGCGTCTCGCCAATGGAGGCGCTGGTCGTGCCGCGTACCATCGCGGCGATCACGCTGATGCCGCTCCTGGGCTTCTATTCCTCGCTGATCGCGATGATCGGCGGCTGTTTCCTCGCGGCGGTGTCGCTGGGCATCCCGCCCGTCACCTTCATCGCGCGCATCCGCGAAGTGGTGCCGATCACTGACCTCTATGTCGGCCTCATCAAGGCGCCCGTATTCGGCGCGATCATCGCGATCGCGGGCTGTTTCCAGGGGATGCAGGTCAAGTCGGATGCCGAGCAGGTCGGCCTGCGCACCACGGCGGCGGTGGTGCAGGCGATCTTCTTGGTGATCGTGCTCGACGCCTTTTTCGCGGTCTTCTTCACCTGGATCGGATGGGATTGATGGCCGGGCAGGACGAACATCTCATCCAGGTCCGGGGGCTGCGCAACAGCTTCGGGGAGCAGGTCATCCATGACGGGCTCGACCTGGACGTGCGCAAGGGCGAGATCCTGGGCGTCGTCGGCGGGTCGGGCACCGGCAAGTCGGTCCTGATGCGCACGATCATCGGCCTGCAGACCCCCGATGCGGGCGAGATCACCGTGTTCGGTGAGCCGACCATCGGGCGCGAGGCGACCGAGGCGGTCGATGTCCGCAAGCGCTGGGGCGTGCTGTTCCAGGGCGGCGCGCTGTTCTCGACGCTGACGGTTGCGGAGAATGTGGCGGTGCCGTTGCGCGAATTCTATCGCGAGCTGCCCCAGGCGCTGATGGACGAGATCGCGTCCTACAAGGTCGTGATGACTGGGCTTCCCGCCGATGCGGGGCCGAAATATCCGGCCGAGCTGTCGGGCGGCATGAAGAAGCGGGCAGGGCTGGCGCGTGCGCTGGCGCTTGACCCCGAACTCCTCTTCCTCGACGAGCCGACGGCGGGGCTCGACCCGATCGGCGCGGCCGCGTTCGACCAGCTGATCGCCTCGCTCCAGAAGACGCTGGGGCTGACCGTGTTCCTCATCACCCATGATCTGGATACGCTCTACGCGATCTGCGACCGGGTGGCGGTGCTGGCCGACAAGAAGGTGATTGCGGTCGGTACGATCGACGAGCTGATCGCGCTCGACCATCCGTGGATCGAGGAATATTTCAAGGGGCCGCGCGGCCGTGCGGCCGTCGCCGCCAAGGACGAGGTGGCGGATATCCGCCCTCGTTCGGCGGACGCGGACGCCGCGCGCCACCCCACCGAAGTCGACGCCGATGCCACGGGACAGCGGTCCCAGGGCAATGCGGCCGATGCCCATGCGAGAGGCGAAGCAGGGACACGCTGATGGAAACCCGTTCGAACCACGTCCTTGTCGGCTCTGTCGTGCTGATCCTGCTCGCAGTGCTGGCGATCTTCACCGTCTGGATCGCCCGTCTGGGCGGCACGTCGGAGAAGGAATATGACATCTTCTTCCGCCAGTCGGTGGACGGCCTGGCCAAGGGCTCGGCGGTCACTTACTCGGGTGTGCCCTCGGGGCAGGTGAAGGAAATCGCGCTGTGGCGCCCCGATCCGCAATTCGTGCGGGTGCGCGTGGCGGTCAACGAGCAGACGCCGATCCTGCAGGGAACGACCGCGTCGATCTCGGCCAGCTTCACCGGCACCAGCACCATCTCGCTGGACGGCGCCCGCAAGGGCGCGCCGCCGATCACCTGCCCGCAGCCGGACAACAAGACCGTCTGCCCGTATGGTGTGCCGGTCATCCCGACCAAGCAGGGCGGCATCGGCGCGATCCTGAACTCCGCGCCGCAGCTGCTCGAGCGGCTGTCGACGCTGACCGAGCGACTGACCGGGCTTTTGTCGGATCGCAACCAGGCGTCGATCGCCGGGATTCTGGACAATACCAACCGCCTGACCGATGCGCTCGCCGATCGCGGGCCGGAGATCGCCGCAACGCTGGCCCAGACCCGCGTGGCGATCCAGCAGGCGGGTGACGCGGCGCAGTCGATCGGCCAGCTGGCGGCGACCACCAACGGCATCCTGGCCGAGGATGTGAAGCCGACCATGGCCAATCTGAACAAGGCGATCGCCTCGGCACAGAAGAGCGCCGACACGCTGAACTCGGCGATCGGCGACGCGCGGCCGGGCCTCCAGACCTTCTCGAAGCAGACCGTGCCCGAGGTGGATCGTCTGGTGAAGGATCTGCGCGTGATGACCCAGTCGCTGTCGGCGGTCGCCGAAAAGGTCGACCAGCAGGGCGCAGGGTCGCTGATCGGGCAGCAGAAGCTGCCGGACTATAAGGGCAAGTGAGGATGCCGATGAGGACCGTCATGAAGACTCCGCTGATCGTGATGCTCGCATCGCTTCCACTCGCCGGGTGCATCAGCTTCGGCGCCAAGCCGCCGCCCTCGCTGTTGACGCTCCAGGCGCAGTCCGCGCCCCCCGTGGGTCAGACGCAGGACTCCGGGCCGGGCCGGTCGATCACCATCCAGGTGCCGTCCTCGCCGCAGGAACTGGCGACGGCGCGCGTGCCGGTGCAGGAGAATCCGACCAGCATCGCCTATGTGAAGGACGCGCAATGGGCCGAGCCGCCCGCCCGGCTGTTCGCGCGGCTGATGGCCGACACGCTGACCGCGCGGGTCGGCCGTGTCGTCCTGTCCTCGCGGGACTCGATCGGTGATCCCGGCGCCCGGCTGGGCGGCGAGCTGCGCCAGTTCGGCATGGACGCGACCCGGCGTGAGGCGGTGGTGATGTATGATGCTACGCTGCAACGCGACGGCCAGAATATGATCGAGAAGCGCCGCTTCGAGGCGCGCGTGCCGATCGGCAAGATCGACGCGACGAGCGTCGGCCCGGCGCTGAACCAGGCGGCGAATCAGGTTGCGCAGCAGGTGTCCGACTGGGTGGGGCGGTAAGAGCTGATCCTCCCCTGCAAGGGGAGGGGGACCATGCGAAGCATGGTGGAGGGGGATCGCCCCTAGGGGTGACTTTTATTGAAGCCCCCCTCCGTCAGGGCTTGCGCCCTGCCACCTCCCCGCATCGGGGAGGATTTTTGATTGAAGTGGAACTTTCGCTCCTTCGAAACGTGCGTCGTCAAATGACGGAAATATGCCGCATCCGTCATACTTTGCGACAGAAATACACTGGACGGGGCCGTAACGGCACGGCACCTTCCTGCTCCATGAAGCCTCGCGCCCGCGTCCTTCTTCTGGCCCCGGCGGCCCTGTCCGCCTGTACGGTCGGTCCCGATTATCGTCCAGCCGCTCCGCAAGCGCTGGGGGTGCCCAACGTCTGGTCGGTGCCCGCCGCCAATGCGCAGGCGCAGGACCTGAGCCATTGGTGGCGGTCGTTTGACGATCCGCTGCTCGCCGAACTGGTCGAGCAGGCGGTGGTCGCCAACACCGATGTGGTCCAGGCGATCGCGCGGTTGCGCCAGGCGCGCGAAAGCCTGGTGCAGAGCCGCGCCTCGCTGCTGCCCAATGTCTCCGGCTCGACCGGCTATCAACGCAACGAGAATCTGCGCGGCGGCGGACGCAGCTTCACGCTGCCCGACGGCACGGTGGTCGACACCGGCGGGGGCGGGAGCAACAGCTTCACCGTCGGGCTTTCGGCCAGCTATCAGGTCGGCTTGTTCGGCGAGGTGCGCCGTACGGTCGAGGCGACCCGCGCGACCTATGAGGGCGCAGGCTTCAGCTATGCCGCGACGCTGCTGACCGTCGAGAGCGAGTTGGCGCGCAACTATATGCTAGCGCGGGCCTATCAGGCGCAGCTGGCTAATGCGCGGGCCAGCCTTTCGCTACAGGACGACAATTTGGAGATTGCCGGTTTCCGGGTGCAGGCGGGGCTCGTTTCCTCGCTCGACGCCGAACAGGCGCGGGGCCAGCGAGCGCAGACCGCGGCGACCATCCCCTCGATCGAGCAGCAATATAACGCCGCCGTCTCGCGGCTGGGCGTGCTGACCGGGCAAGCCCCCGGTGCGGTCAAGACGCGGCTGGCGGCGGTCAGGCCGATCCCGACCGGCCCCGCCGTCATCGGCACCGGCATTCCCGCCGATATCCTGCGCCGCCGCCCCGATGTCCGCGCGGCCGAGCGCAATCTGGCCGCCGCTACCGCGCGGATCGGGGTGGCCCAGGCCGCGCTCTATCCCGCGCTCGCCATCTCCGGGAACATCAACACGGCGGCGACCAGCATCGGCTCGCTGGGGGATGCGATCACCGGCAGCCTGTTTGCCGGGCTGACCCAGGCGATCTTCAACGGTGGGCGGCTGCGCAGCCAGGTGCGTAACGCCCGGGCGCTCGCCGACCAGTCCTACGCCGCCTACCAGGGCACCGTCCTCCTCGCATTGGAGGATGTGGAAAACGCAATCGTCGCGCTCAACACGGCCCGCGAGCGCGAGCGGCAATTCGCCATCCAGCTCGACGCCGCGCGCAACTCGGCGATTTTGGCGCGCAGCCAGTATCGCTCGGGCCTCACCGACTTCACCACCCTGTCGCAACAGGAGGCGGCGTTCCTGAACGCACAGAACGGGCTGGTTCAGGCCCGCTCCGACGCCGCGACCGCGCAGGTCGCGCTGTTCGCCGCGCTGGGCGGCGGCTGGGACGACACGACCACCCCCGAAGCGCCGCTGCGCCTCGCCACAACCCCGGACAACCGCTGATGGCCGACCAGACTCTCGACGATTTCCTGGGCGTGAAGCCGCAGCCGCGCTGGCGCAAATGGGTGCAGTGGGGCGTGGTGATCGTCGGCGTCGTCCTGCTGGCGCTGCTGTTGAAGAGCTGCTTCGGCGGATCGAAGGAGGCGGGCTATGCGACCGCGCCGGTCACGCGCGGCAACCTGACCGTCACCGTCTCGGCGACCGGCAAGCTGGCCCCGACCAACCAGGTGACGGTGGGCTCTCAGCTGTCGGGCCTCGTCACCAAGGTCGTGGTCGATGTGAACGACCGGGTGAAGGCGGGCGAGGCGCTGGCGTTGATCGATCCCGAACAGATCGACGATCAGATCCGCGCGGCGCAGGCGACGCTGGCCGCCAATGTCGCGCAGGTGGCGCAGGCGCGCGCGACCGTCTCGGAATCGCAGGCGCAGCTCGCACGGCTGGAACAGGTCTATAAGCTGTCGAACGGCCGCGTGCCGTCCGCCACCGAACTCCAGGCGGGGCGTGCCGATGCCCAGCGTGCGGTCGCGGCGCTCCGCGTGGCGGAGGCCAATGTGACGGCCGCCCGTGCGCAGCTGGCTCAGTCGCAGACCCAGCGCCAGCGTGCGATCATCCGCTCGCCCGTCTCCGGCGTGGTGCTGGCGCGGCAGGTCGATCCGGGCCAGACGGTCGCGGCGTCGTTCAACACGCCGACCCTGTTCGTCATCGCCGAAGACCTGACCAAGATGAAGCTGGAGGTGGCGATCGACGAGGCCGATGTCGGCGAGGTGAAGGTCGGGCAAAAGGCCGATTTCACCGTCGACGCCTTTCCTGGGCGGACTTTTCCGGCGACGATCACCCGTGTCGATCTGGGATCGAACCTGACGGTGAGCGCGGCGACCTCGTCCGCGTCATCGACCAGCAGCGCCGCGTCGACCACGGGGCAGGTGGTCAGCTATGCCGCCGATCTGACGGTCGCGAATCCCGACCTGCAACTGCGCCCCGGCATGACCGCCACCGCCGATATCGTGACGTCGGATAAGAAGAACGTCGTGCTGATCCCCAACGCCGCGCTGCGCTTCAAGCCGTCGGACGGCGCGCAAGCGGGCGGCGGTGGCATCGCCGGATCGCTGACCTTCCGTCCGCGCCGCGACCGGGCCGCGCGCACCGCGACCGTTCAGCGCGGCGCGACGCAGACCGTCTATGTCCGTGGGCAAGACGGCAAGCCGCAGCCGATCCAGATCGTCACCGGCGACACCAACGGATCGATGACCGAAGTGCTGTCGGGCGGCCTGAAGCCCGATATGCAGGTCATCACCGGCCAACTGTCGGGCGGCGAGACTTCGGCTCCGCGTAGTGGCGGCCAGCGGCGTCAGGGCGGCGGCCAGCAGGGCGGGGGTGGCGGTGGCCGCTGACGCCGCGCTCATCCAGCTTCGCGGCGTCACCAAGACCTATGGCAGCGGCGCGACCCAGTTCCAGGCGCTGAAGGGCGTCGACCTGGACATCGCGGCGGGCGATTTCGTCGCGGTGATGGGGCCTTCGGGGTCGGGCAAGTCGACCACGATGAACATATTGGGCTGTCTCGACGTGCCGAGCGGCGGCAATTTCCTGTTCCGCGGCCATCATGTCGAGACGCTCGACCGCGACCAGCGCGCGATGCTGCGGCGGCGCTATCTGGGCTTCGTGTTCCAGGGCTTCAACCTGTTGTCGCGCACCACCGCGCTGGAGAATGTCGAACTGCCCCTACTGTATCGCGGCGAGGACAAACGGACGCGGCGCGAGCTGGGCATGGCGGCGTTGGAGAAGGTCGGCCTCGACAAATGGTGGGACCATACCCCCGCCGAACTGTCGGGCGGGCAGCAGCAACGCGTGGCGATCGCCCGCGCCATCGTCACCAGCCCCGACGTCCTTCTGGCCGACGAGCCGACCGGCAACCTCGATTCCGAACGTTCGGTCGAGATCATGGAGCTGCTGACCGGGCTGAACCGGGACAGCGGCATCACCGTGCTGATGGTCACGCATGAGCCCGACATGGCGGCGTTCGCGCGCACCGTGATCCATTTCAAGGACGGGCTGGTCGACCGGATCGAGGCGCAGCACCGGCCGGGCGAAATACCGCAGATGGATGGGCACTGATGTTCGGCACCACGCTCCTCCTCGCGATCCGCTCAATCCGGCGGCACATGCTGCGCTCGTTCCTGACGACGCTGGGCATCATCATCGGCGTCGGCGCGGTCGTGACCATGGTGACGCTGGGCAAGGCGACGACGGCGGCCGTGCAGCAGTCGATTTCGTCGCTGGGCACCAACATCCTCCAGGTCCGCCCCGGTCAGGGCTTCGGCCGCGGCGGCGGCGGCCCGCGTCCGCCCGACTTCAAGCCCGAGGATGTCGACGCGATCGCCGACCAGATCGCGGGCGTTACGGCGGTGGCACCCCAGGCACAGACGACCGCGACCGCCATCTATGAAGGCGCCAACTGGTCGACTACCGTCACCGGCACCACGCTCGCCTATTTCACCGTCCAGCCCTGGCCGCTGGCCTCCGGGCGATACTGGACCGGGGCGGAGCAGGCGGCGGGCAAGGCGGTGTGCGTCATCGGCAATACCGTGCGTCAGAACCTGTTCCGCAATACCGAGGCGGTCGGCAAGCGCTTCCGCATCGGGGCGATCAGCTGCGACGTGATCGGCGTGCTGACGACGCGCGGGCAGGGGGGCTTCGGCGACCAGGACGATGTCGTGCTGATGCCGATCAAGGCAGTGCAGCGCCGCTTCACGGGCAGCCGCGACATCCGCCTGATGCTGGTCGGCGTCGACCAGGCCTATTCGACCAGCGCGGTCCAATCGGCGCTCACCGACCTCCTGCGCGAACGGCGCAACATCACCGGCGGCAAGGACGATGACTTCAACATCTTCGACACCAAGCAGATCAGCGACACGCTGACCAGCACGACGACCATGCTCACCCGCATCGTCGCGGCGGTGGCGGCGATCAGCTTGGTGGTCGGCGGCATCGGCATCATGAACATCATGCTGGTCTCCGTCACCGAGCGGACGCGCGAGATCGGCATCCGCCTGGCGATCGGCGCGGTCGCGCGCGAGGTGCTGATGCAGTTTCTGGTCGAGGCGGTGGTGCTGTCCTGCCTAGGCGGGATCATCGGGCTGATCCTGGCGCAGGCGATCATCGCCCTTCTCGTGCCCCTGATGCAGGTGCCATGGACCTTCGACCCGCAGATCAACGTGATCGCCTTTGCGATCTCGGCGGTGATCGGCGTGGTCTTCGGCTATTTTCCCGCGCGGCGGGCGGCGGCCCTCAATCCGATTGACGCGCTACGGCACGAGTGATCGTTCGCTCGGGCGCATGGACGAGCTGGCGCAGGCGTTCCAGATCCTCGGGCGTGTCGATGTCGATCAACTCGGCGGGCGCGGTGACGACATGGCGCCCGCCCGCCACCAGCTTGCGGCCGCCCTCGTCGCCTTCCAGCTTGAGCAGCGCGTCGAACTGGCCGGCACCGAACACGCCCGGCGGGGTGGGGTGCTCGCCGTTGCTCGACACCACGATCGAATCCGGCCCGTCAAAGGCGTCGAACAGGCGATAGATGTGCGCCGCGGTGACGCGCGGCATATCGGCCAGCGCGATCAGGATCGCTTGGGGCGACGCCTTCATCGCCTCGCGCACGCCCAGATGCAGCGAGTGGGACATGCCCTGACCGATATCGTCATTATGGATGACCCGGTAACCGCGTGAGCCGAAGTCGAGCTGGCACCCGTCGGTCACCACGATTCGGTCGGCGAAGGGAATGCTTTCCAGCGCGGTGGTGACGTGGAACCCGACCGGCTTGCCGAGAAATTCGGCCTCCAGCTTGTTGCCTGTCCCGAAGCGGCTCGACTGTCCGGCGGCCAGCAGGACCAGGGCCACATCCTTAGGGTCGATCATGAAAGGCTCCTATCATCGCCGCCGCGATCGACAGCGCGATCTCGGAGGGGCCGATCGCACCGATATCGAGGCCGACAGGGCCATCGATCCGGTCGATCGCCTGGGGAGAAACGCCCATCGCGGCCAGACGCTCCCGCCGCGCGGCATGGCTGCGCCGACTGCCCAGCGCGCCGACATAAGCGGTATCGCTGGCGAGCGCAGCGACGAGAGCGGGATCGTCGATCTTGGTGTCATGGCTCAGCGTCACGACGGCGGTCGCCGGGCCGGGGGCATAGGCCGCCACCGCCTCGTCGGGCCAGCGATCGTCCAGCGTGACGCCGGGGAAGCGTTCCTCGGTCAGGAAACGCGCGCGCGGGTCGATGACGACGGTCGCGATGCCCAAGGTCTGTGCCAGTTGCGCCAGGCTCTGCGCGATCTGCACCGCGCCGACGATCAGCAGGCGGCGCGGCGGGTCGTAGCGGTTGGCGAAGACCTCGCCGGTCTCGACGGGGCGCAGGTCCGAGCGGCCGGTGGTCAGGTCGGTGGTGACGGTCAGCGCACAGCCTTGTTCGCGGGCTTCGGCGATGCGGTCGAACAGCTCGGGGTCGAAACCCTCCGCCGATACCGGCTGCACCATGACCGCGATCTCGCCGCCACAGGGCAGTCCGACTTCCCATGCCGAGGCGTCCGCCACGCCGTAGCGCTTTACCTGAAAGGGAGCACCCGCGATGACCTCGGCGGCCGTGTGGAGGATGTCGTTCTCGACACAGCCGCCCGACACCGATCCCTCGAACCGGCCATCGGCATGAACCAGCATGTGGCTGCCGCGCGGGCGTGGTGCCGACCCCCAGGTCGACACCACCGTCGCAATCGCCATGGGCTCGCCGCGCCATGTCCGGGCCGCGGCGAGGATACTGTCATGGTCGCTCATCAAAGCGCCGGGAGATGGTCGAGCAGCTTGTCGAGCGTCACCGGCATCTCGCGCACCCGCACGCCGGTGGCGTTGTAGATGGCGTTGACCACGGCGGGCGCCGCGCCGGAAATGCCCAGCTCGCCGATCCCCTTGGCATGGATCGGGTTGGCATGGATGTCGCGCTCGTCGAGGAAGTGGACTTCCAGCTGGGGCACGTCGGCGTTCACCGGCACATGATATTCGGCCAGGTCGTGGTTGACCAGCTTGCCGGTGCGTGGATCGTGGATCAGATCCTCGGTCAGGGCGGTGCCGATGCCGAAGGTCATGCCGCCCAGGCACTGCGAGCGCGCCGTCTTGGCGTTGAGCACGCGCCCCGCCGCGAACACGCCCAGCATCCGCCGCACGCGTACCTCGCCGGTGACGACATTCACGCCGACTTCGGCGAAATGCGCGCCATAGCCCGCCTGGTTATACTGTTTTTCCTGCGCGCCGGGCTTGATCTCCCCGATGGCGGACAGGCTCTTCTCGCCGACCAGTTCGCCGATCGGCACCGAGCGGTTGTCGCCGATCGCCATGCCGTCCTTCAGCGTCAGCGAGTCGGCATCGACGCCCATCGCCTTGGCGAGTTTTTCGCGCACGCGTTCCGCGGCCAGATAGACCGCCGAACCAGCCGAGCCCGCGCCCCAGGAGCCGCCCGACCCGGCGGCGGGGGGATCGTTGGTATCGCCCAGCGCCATCGTCACCCGCTCGATCGGCAGGCCCAGGATCTCGGCGGCGATCTGCGCCATGATCGTGTAGCTGCCCGTGCCGATATCGGTCATCGCGGATGAGACGGTGGCGGTGCCGTCGGGATGCAGCTCGACCTTGGCCGAGGACTGCTGGAGCATGTTGGAGCGCGTCGCCGACGCAACGCCCATGCCGATCAGCCAGTCGCCCTCGCGCCGCTGGCCCGCCGCCTGGCGCTGGTCCCAGCCGAACTGCCTGGCGCCTTCCTCCAGCGCGCGGGTCAGTTGCCGCGACGAATAGGGGACCTTCAACTCGGGGTCCTGCTCGGGTTCGTTGATCTTGCGCAATTCGATCGGATCGATGCCGACCGCCTCGGCAAGCTCGTCCATCGCGCATTCCAGGCCGACCATGCCGACCGCCTCGCCCGGCGCACGCATCGAACCCGACAAAGTCCAGTTCAGCCGAACGACGTCGTGATTGATCCGCCGGTTCTCACCGCCATAGAGGAAGTGCGTGCCGATCCCGACGGGTTCGAAGAAGTCCTCGTCGGGCAGGTTGGAGGAGATCGCCTCCTGCCCCAGCGCCACGATCTTACCGCCCGCCTCGGCACCCAGCCGCATCCGCTGTTCGGTGTTGGAGCGGCGGACGGTGGCGTCGAACACCTGCTGGCGCAGCATCACCGCCTTGACCGGGCGACCCAGCTGCTTGGCGGCGATGGCGGCGGCCACGCTCTCGGGCGCGATGCCCAGCTTCGAGCCGAACCCGCCGCCGATATAGCGCGCAATGATCCGAACCTTGGACTGGGAGACACCCAGCGCCTTGGCGAGCTGCTGCGCGTCCGAGGTCGGCATCTGGTATGCGCCGTACAGCGTCAGCGCGCCGTCTTCCCAAACCGCGATGGAGGCATGGGGCTCCATCGCCGCCGAATTCTGGCTGGGGGTGGTATAGGTCACGTCGACCTTCACCGCCGCGCCGTCGAACGCCTTGTCGAAGTCGCCCTGGTCGTAATGGCCCTTAATTAGACCGTCCGGGGCGGGCTCGGCCTTGTCCTTGTTGGCCTCATAGTCGAACGCACCGTCATCGAGCGATACGTAATCGACCTTAAGCTGCTTGGCCGCGTCACGCGCGACCTCGAAGCTCTCGGCGACGACGATCGCAATGATCTCGCCGAAATAGTCGACGGTTCGCACGCCCTGCGTCGGCGCACTCGTCTCGCCGCCCTGCTGCGAATTGCGGATGAAGGTGTCGTAATCGGTGATGACGTCGATGACGCCGGGGATCGCCTTGACCGCATCGGCATCGATCGCCTTGATCTTGGCGTGACCCTTGGTCGCACCAACCAGCACGCCGTGCGCGACATTCTCGATGGCGTATTCGGCGGCGTAGGTGGCGGTGCCCGTCACCTTTTTCGGGCCGTCGACGCGGTCGAGCGGTTTGGAAATCACCCCCTGCGCGCCCGTATCGAGCAGGCTGTCGGGATGCGGCTGATTCATGGTCAGCGAATGTGTGTCGTCCTTGCCGAATCCGAACATGGGATCAGCCCTCCTGCGTCAGTTCACGGAGCGTCGCGATCAACGTGCGGCGCGTCAGCGGAATCTTGAAATCGTTCGAGCCATGGCCCCTGGCATCCGCCAGCAGCGCATCGGCCGCGGCGTTGAAGGCGGCGTCGGTCGGTTCCTGCCCGACCAGCGCGGCCTCCACCGCCTCGTTCCGCCACGGCATCGGGCCGAGGCCCCCGAAGGCGAGCCGCGCCGAGCTGATCCGGCCACCCTCGACCGCGACAATTCCGGCGACCGAGACCAGCGCGAAGGCATAGGACGCGCGGTCGCGCACCTTGCGATAGGTCTGGCGGCCCGCAGGCGCGGGGGGCAGCTCGACATGGGTGATGAGCTCACCCGGCTCCAGCACATTCTCGATCTCGGGCGTCGACCCCGGCAGGCGATAGAAGTCGCCGATCGCGATGCGGCGGCGGTCGCCGTCCGGCTTCTGCGTGACGATCACCGCCTCCAGCGCGCGCATGGCGACCGCCATGTCGCTGGGGTGGGTGGCGATGCACTGGTCCGAGGTGCCGAGGACCGCGAGGATGCGGTTCTCTCCACCGATCGCCGAACAGCCGCTGCCCGGCTCACGCTTGTTGCAGGGAGTGGCGGGGTCATAGAAATAATAGCAGCGCGTCCGCTGGAGCAGATTGCCGCCGGTCGATGCCTTATTGCGCAACTGCCCCGAGGCCCCGGCCAGCAATGCGCGCGACAGGACCGGATAGCGCTCGATCACGCGCGGGTCGGCGGCCAGGTCGCTGTTGGGCACCAGCGCGCCGATGGTCAGGCCGCCATCCTCGCGCTCCTCGATCTCGGTCAGCGGCAGGCGGCTGATGTCGATCAGCGTCTCGGGCGTCTCGACCTGCAATTTCATCAGGTCGAGCAGGTTGGTGCCCCCGGCGATGAAGCGCGCGCCGGGTACGGCTCCGTCTTTCGTGGCGGTCGCGACCGAGTCGGCGCGGGCATAGTCGAACAGTTTCATGCCGCGACCTCCCGCTTATTCTCTCTCGGGCCGACATCCTCATTGGGATTGCGGTCGCCCAGACCGGCCACGTCGCGGATCGCATCGACGATATTGGGATAGGCGGCGCAGCGACACAGATTGCCGCTCATCCGCTCGGAGATTTCCTCGACCGTCAGCTCGGCTGCGCCCAGGTCCTCGGTGACATGGCTGGGCCAGCCCTTCTTGACCTCGTCCATCATGCCGACCGCCGAGCAGATCTGGCCCGGCGTGCAATAGCCGCACTGGAAGCCGTCATGCCGCACGAACGCATCTTGAAGCGGGTGGAGATTGCCCGGCTGGCCCAGCCCCTCGATCGTGGTGATCTCGTCATCCTGATGCATCACCGCCAGCGTCAGGCAGCTATTCACCCGGCGGCCGTTGACCAGCATCGTGCACGCCCCGCACTGGCCGTGGTCGCATCCCTTCTTGGAGCCGGTCAGCCCCAGATGCTCGCGACACAGGTCGAGCAGCGACGTTCGGACATCGACTTCGATGTCATGCGATTGACCATTGATTGTGAAATGCATGGGCGCATCCCCTTTGGGATTAGAATTGGATGAAACAACGCCATGATTTCCGCACGTTTCCCGTTGCGAACCACTCTCATTGCCGCCGTGCTGATCTTCGGGCAGTCTGAGGCCATGTCCGCCGACCTCGCCAAGCCGCTATCGTCGCCCATCGTCATCGCGCACCGCGGGGCGAGCGGGCAGCGTCCCGAACACACGCTGGCCGCCTATGACCTGGCGATCCGCGAGGGCGCGGACGTGATCGAGCCCGATCTGGTGCCGACAAAGGACGGCCACCTCGTCGCCCGGCACGAGAACGAGATTTCGGGGACGACCGACGTCGCTGCGCACCCCGAATTCGCCGATCGCAAGAGGACGAAGACGATCGACGGCCAGACCGAAACCGGCTGGTTCACCGAAGACTTCACCCTGGCCGAGCTGAAGACGCTTCGTGCCCGCGAGCGCCTGCCGCAGCTGCGCTCGACCGCCTATGACGGCCAGTTCCAGATCCCGACGCTGGAAGAGATCATCGCACTGGCCAAGCAACGGTCGAAGGAATTGGGGCGGACCATCGCCATCTATCCCGAAACCAAGCACCCGACCTATTTCGCGTCGATCGGCATGGGGACCGATGCCCCGCTGGTCGCGGCGCTCGACAAGGCCGGGTGGAAGACGGCGGATGCGCCGGTGTTCATCCAGTCGTTCGAGGTGAACAACCTCAAGCACATCAAAACGATGACCGGCATCCGCCTGATCCAGCTGGTCGCGGGCGAGGGTGGCCCCGCCGACGATGCCGCGCCCAGCTATGCCGCGATGATGACGCCGGAAGGATTGAGGCAGGTCGCGACCTATGCCTGGGGGATCGGGCCGGACAAGGCGATGTTGTGGAAGGGCGATACGCCCACGACGCTGGTCGCGGATGCGCACGGCGCGGGCCTGCGTGTCCATCCCTGGACGTACCGGGCAGAAAATGTCTTCGTGCGACCCGCCTTTCGTCGGGGCGAGGATCCCAAGGCGCATGGCGATGTCGCGGGGGAAATTCGCGCCGCGCTGGGCCAGGGCATCGACGGTTTCTTCACCGATTTCCCGCAAATCGGGGTAGACACGCGCAACGCCTATTTGCGCACCCGCTGAAAGACCCCGTAACCATGCGTAGCCTCGTCCTGAAACTCGCCGTTCTGACCCTCCCGCTTGCCGCCGGAGGCTGCGTCAAGACGGTGGCCAGCGTGGTGAAGGCGCCGTTCCAGGCGGCGGGGCAGGTGGTCGACTGGACGACGACCAGCCAGGACGAGGCGGATCGCAATTACGGCCGCAAGATGCGCAAGCAAGAGGCCAAGGAAGGCCGTGCTCGCCGCGACTATGAGAAGCAGTGCCGCAAGCACCCCGACCAATGCCGGCAGAACCCGCAGGGCCAGCCCAGCCAACAGGGCTATGACGGCTATCGCGCCGGCTACTGACCCCGGCTAGCGCCCCCCCGGCTATCGACCGCTGGCGGGCGGCGGCCATCCCGCGAGGATGGTCGCCACCGCCGCCAGCACCTGCGGCCGGTTCTGCACCCATAGATGGCTGGAGCGGACCTCGACCGCCGGGGTCGTGTCGTCGCGGCAGATCGTGCCTGCGACCAGCCCGTCGCTCCGGCTCCAGATCGCGGCGGAGGGGCAGGGCAGAGGACCGGCGATCGCCGCCGAGCGGGCGATCACGGCCGGATCATCCACCCGCTCGCCGGTCAGCCGCTCGAACGCCCGCCAGACATTGGTCGCGCGCGGCGAGCCCGCATAGGGCGAGGCGATGGTGATGACCCCCGCAACGATATCGGGGCGGGCCTGCGCCACCATGCGCGCCATGATGCCGCCCAGGCTGATGCCGATCAGCGTCACCGGACCCTGGGATGCGCGTGCTTCGACGCGGGCGATCAGCCGCCCGGCATCCGGCCCGACGCTGCGGATACCCAGGTTGCGCCCCAGTCCCCAGTCGTGGGCGCGGTAGCCCTTGGCCGTCAGATATCGGCGCAGAAGGATTGTCGCACGGTCGGTATTGACCAGGCCGGGCAGCACCATGACCGTTCGTCCGTCTCCTTTCGGCGCGGCGGCGAGCACGTCGCGGTGCCGCCACCATGTCGCGCCCATCCAGAGCGCGCGCGGCAGCTCGGCGGCCCAGAGCGCTTTCGAGGGCGGCGGGATCACAGCCACCACGTCACCGTCCATGGAAAGGGCGTCCACCACCCCATGCGCACTCCCGCCGCCGCCAGTGCATCGCCGGTCCAGCTGTTGCAGGTGTGCGTGGCGCTATACCGTCCATTCGCTTCGTAGAAGGCGTCATACACGTCATAGCCCGGATCATGCCGCCCGCCCCGCCGCCAGCTCGCCTGGATGAACGCGACGAGCTTGCGATAGGCCTGCGGCGACAGGCGGATCATGCGGATATCGCCGCCATTGGCGCGGGGTAGCGGCAGATGGTCGACATGGATCAGCGTCCGGTCGCTGCCCAGCGCGGCGTGCAGGATCGTGCCCGGCTTCACGTCGCGCCAGTGCGGCGTTTCGCGAAAGAAGCCCGCCTCGCCCCAGCCGATGGCGAGGAAGGGAAAGCCCGCATAGCGCGGATCGCGCAGGTCCTGCCCCGGCGCCCAGTCGCGCCAGTCCACCCCCGCCGCCTGTTTGGGCACGATGATCGCGGTGTGGACCGCGCTCGACTCGACGAAGAGGGTAACGGCATCCGCACCCGCGGCCGGTGCGGGTATGGTCGTCCGGGGAATCGCACCCAGCGCCAGCCCCAGGCCGAAATAGCCGAACAGGATCAGGCCGATCGCGACCGCAGCCCCCCTTGCAACGTGCCCCAGCCGTCGCCACGATATGGTTTCATTTGTCACCATCATCATGATAGGCTCCGCGAATGGCACAGGATACCCATGTTCTCGCCGCCCCGCCCGAAGGCGCCGGAGCCGACTGGACCATCCCGCAGGGGTGGGAGCATTACACGGCGGAAGAGCACGCAACCTGGGATACGCTGTTCGCCCGCCAGTCCAAGCTGCTGCCCGGTCGCGCGTCGGAGGCGTATCTGCGTGGGCTGGACGTGCTCAAGCTGTCGCGACCGGGTATTCCCGATTTCGAGGAACTGTCCGAGCGGCTGATGAAGCTGACCGGCTGGCAGGTGGTGGCGGTGCCGGGACTGGTGCCCGACGACGTGTTCTTCGACCACATGGCCAATCGCCGCTTCGTCGCAGGCAATTTCATCCGGCGGCCCGACCAGCTGGATTATCTTCAGGAACCGGACGTGTTCCACGACGTGTTCGGCCATGTGCCGATGCTCGCCGATCCGGTCTTCGCCGACTATCTCGCCGCCTATGGACGCGGCGGGCAGCGGGCGCTGGGCATGGATGCGCTGAAATATCTCGGGCGGCTCTACTGGTACACGGTCGAGTTCGGGCTGGTGCGCGAAGGCGGCGACCTGCGCATCTACGGCGCGGGGATCGTGTCGAGCTATTCGGAAAGCCGTTTCGCGCTGGAGGACCCGAGCCCCAACCGGATCGGCTTCGACCTCGCCCGAGTGATGCGGACGGAATATCGGATCGACGATTTCCAGCAGAATTACTTCGTGATCCCGAGCTACGAGGCGTTGCTCAAGACCACGCTGGAGACGGACTTCGCGCCGCTTTACGAGGGGGTCAAGGCGTTGCCGGATATTCCCGTAGCGAAGATCGTGGAAGGGGATGACGTGCTGACGCGGGGCACGCAGGAATATGCGCAGGGGAAACGGGGATAGGGTTTCCCTTGGGCTTCGACTTCGCTCAGCCTGAACGGCGTTCGGGGACAAAGCTCCGTTCAGCCTGAGCGAAGTCGAAGGCCACGCCTCAACCTCGCCCCGAACCCTCGAACCGGAACCTTATCCCGCACCCCCGGTTCGCCCATCATGCATGACGAACCCAACAGAGCGGTGAAATACACGCTGCTCGCCCAGCCCCATGTCCAGCTTTACGGCACGGTGGACGAGGTGATGTATGCCGGCTTCAAGGACCAGCTTGCCGCAGCCCCGACCGAGGGGCCGCTTGTCGTGTCGATCACCACTTTGGGCGGCGACCCGGAAATGGCGCGGGCCATGGGCGACTCGATCCGTCTGCTGCGCGACTATACCGGGCGGGAGACGCTGTTCCTGGGCAAGGTCGCGGTCTATTCGGCGGGGGCGACCTTCATGTCGGCCTTTCCGGTCGAGACGCGCTTCCTGACGCGTGGCACCCGCCTGATGCTGCATGAGCGGCAGATGTCGGGTTCGATCGACCTGACCGGCCCGCTGACCAGCCTGCCCGCGATCCTGAAGGCCAAGCTGCACGAGATCGAGCAGTCGGTCCTGATCCAGGAGGAGGGCTTCCGCGCCATCGTCAACGGTTCGCAGGTATCGTTCGAGACCTTGCGCGAAAAGGCGACGAGCAACTGGTATATCGACGCCGAGGAAGCGCGCGACCTGGGTCTGGTCCTTGATGTGATCTGAGCCAGCGCCTAAATCGCGCGAAGACATTTGCGACAACCGGCCCTGTCATGTATCGGCTCTGCTAATCCTTTGCCGGTCCCGGGACCGGCCCATCCAGCGGGTTTGTGACCATGGCCGAATTTGCCCTGCCGAAGAACAGCGTCATCAAGAAGGGCGAAACGCATCAGGCGACCAGCGGCGGCCGCCTGAAAAAGTTCAAGGTCTATCGCTACGACCCCGATTCGGGTCAGAATCCGCGCTACGACACGTTCGAGGTCGATCTGGACGAATGCGGCCCGATGGTGCTCGATGCGCTCATCAAGATGAAGGCCGAGCAGGACAGCTCGCTGACCTTCCGTCGCTCGTGCCGCGAGGGTATTTGCGGATCGTGTGCGATGAACATCGACGGCCGCAACGGCCTGGCCTGCACCACCGCGATCGAGGATGTGAAGGGCACCGTCCAGATTACCCCGCTGCCGCACATGGACGTGGTCAAGGACCTGGTCCCCGACTTCACGCACTTCTATGCGCAGTATGCCTCGATCAAGCCGTGGCTGCAGACCGTGTCGCCCGCCCCCTCGGGCAAGGAGCGGCTCCAGTCGCCGGACGACCGCGCCAAGCTCGATGGCCTGTACGAGTGCATCCTGTGCGCCTGCTGCTCGACCTCGTGCCCCAGCTATTGGTGGAACAGTGACAAGTTCCTGGGGCCAGCGATCCTGCTTCAGGCGTACCGCTGGCTGGCCGACAGCCGCGACGAGATGACCGGCGAGCGTCTCGACGAGCTGGAGGATCCCTTCCGCCTGTACCGTTGCCACACGATCATGAACTGCGCGAATGTCTGCCCCAAGGGTCTGAACCCCGCCAAGGCGATCGCGGAAATCAAGAAGATGGAAGCCGAGCGGGTCATCTGATCCCTCCGTCATTGCGAGGAGCGTAGCGACGCGGCAATCCAGTGCCGGATCGCACGACGCTCTGGATTGCTTCGCTTCGCTCGCAATGACGGCGGAGGTGTAGAAGGGGGTCGGAAACGGCCCCCTTTTTTCCATTCTATCTGGTTCGCCAACCATCCTCACCCTTCCGGCGCTAACGCGCCTCCCTCCCTCTCCCGATGGCAGAGGGAAGGGGCCCGCCCGCGTTAGCGGGTGGGAAGGCACGTCGGACAGGCCGTTCTTGCGGTCGCGCACGGCCCGCCCGCGTTAGCGGGTGGGAAGGGTGAGGGTAGGGGTTGACGCGCGGCAGGCCAGGGCAGACATCGCCCCCAACATGCCCGACATCCTCAACGCCTATCGCCGCCTGATCGAAGCCGACGAACTCCGCCCCGATCCCGAACAGGCCGCCGCCGCCGCCCGGCTCGAGCAACTCGCAACCGAACTGGAAACCCCGCGCAAGACCGGGCTTTTCGCCCGGCTGACCGGGAAGGGCGCGCCCGCCCCCAAGGGCGTCTATCTCTGGGGCGATGTCGGGCGCGGCAAGTCGATGCTGATGGACCTGTTTTTCGATCACGTCGCGGTCGAGGCCAAGCGCCGCGTCCACTTCGCCGAGTTCATGCTGGAGGTCCACGCCCGCATCGCCACCGAGCGCGCCAAGCAGGCGGGCGACCCGATCGCCCCGGTCGCCGCCGCGCTGGCGGAAGAAGTTCGGCTGCTGGCGTTCGATGAGATGATGGTGACCAACAGCCCCGATGCGATGATCCTGTCGCGACTGTTCTCCGCGCTGATCGAGGCGGGGGTGACGATCGTCACCACCTCCAACCGGCCCCCCAAGGACCTCTACAAGAACGGGCTCAACCGCGAGCATTTCCTG
>DXIH01000047.1 GCA_019112965.1 Candidatus Sphingomonas excrementigallinarum
TGGTGGACGATGAAGAATCTGAAAATCAGCAACAAGTTATTCGTGGCGTTCGGGATTCTTGCCGTCGCCTTGGTCGTCACGATGGCGCTGTCGATCATGATTCAGCAGCATCTGAACAGCGTGGCCGAGAATTTGGGGCGCAGCCGCCGCGATAAAATGGTCGCGATTTCGCTCATCAACACTGCGACATCCGATTATCGGGCCTATGAGGCCTCTATCGTTCTTATGACGGAGCCCGACCAGATCGCCAGTGCGCTGCGGGATTGGAAAGACCGGGCGCAGGTGATTGCGCGGAACGAGGCCTTTCTCGATCGCAGTCTGAGATCTCCCAAATCGATCGCGCAGTTCCGGCTGTTCCGCGAACATTGGGACATGTATGAGCAGATGTCCCGGAAGACGGTCGATCTGGGCATCCGGAATGCGAATGACCAGGCGCTGGCCAGTTTTCGGGCCAGCAAGCGCACCTTCGACATCGCCAACAAGGACGCCGCCGTCATGAGCGATATTCAGGTCGCCCTGATGGACAAGGAAATGAACGAAGCGACCCAGGACTATATCTGGTCGCGCAATATCTCGATCGCGATTTCCGTGTTGGTGCTGGGGCTCACGGCGTATCTGCTGATGACGCTGATCCGGGGCATCGCCAATCCGCTGGCAGCGATGACGGGGGCCATGCGACGGCTGGCCGGGGGCGACCTGAACGCCCAGCTCGATATCGCGCCGCGCCGGGACGAAGTGGGCCAACTGGCCGAGGCGATGGTGGCGTTCCGCGATCAGCTTGTCGGGGCCGAACGCGCCAAGGCCGAACAGACCGACCTGATCGTCAGCAGCATCGGCTCCGGCCTCGATGCGCTGGCACAGGGCGACCTGACCAGGCGGATCGACGCACCGCTGACCGGGCCGTTCGAAAAGCTGAAGCACGACTTCAATCATGCGATGGACTCGGTATCCGCCACGCTGGCGGCGGTGAGCACCAGTGCGCAGGGCATCACCAACGGGGCGGCCGATATCCGCGAGGCGTCGGACGACCTGTCGCACCGCACCGAGCAGCAGGCGGCCAGCCTGGAGGAAACCGCCGCCGCGATGCACGAGATCACCGAGACGGTGCGCGAAACGGCGGAAAACGCCAAGCGTGCCAACCAGGCCGTCACCGAGACGCGCACCGATGCCGACCAGTCGACCGAGGTCGTGCGCAAGGCCGTCGAGGCGATGCATGGGATCGAACGCTCCTCGCATGAGATCAGCGAGATCATCGCGGTGATCGACGGCATCGCCTTCCAGACGAATCTGCTGGCGCTGAACGCCGGTGTCGAGGCGGCGCGTGCGGGCGATGCGGGCAAGGGCTTTGCGGTGGTCGCCTCCGAGGTGCGTGCGCTGGCGCAGCGTTCGGCGGACGCGGCCAAGGACGTCAAGGAACGGATCACCGCGTCCAGCCAGCAGGTCGATACCGGGGTGCAGCTGGTGGCGCAGGCGGGCAATGCGCTGACCCGCATCACCGGCCGGATCGGCGAGATCAACGCGCTGGTCTCCGACATCGCCTCGGCGGCAGCGCAGCAGGCGACCGGGCTGCAGCAGGTCAATACCGCCGTGGCCGAGATGGACGGCGTGACCCAGCAGAACGCGGCCATGGTCGAACAGGCCACCGCCGCCGCACGCAGCCTGTCCGAGGAAACCGGCAACATGACGCGCGAGGTCAGCCGCTTCCGGTTGGTCGACGGCGGCATGGTCGCGCGGGCTCCTGCGCCCGTCGTCCATCGCTCGCCGGTCCATCAGCTCCAGGCGCGTGTGGCGCAGGCGACCCCGCGCATCGCCGCCGCTCCCCGTGTCGCTCGTGCGTCCAGTGCCGCAACGGCGGTCGCAATCGACGACGGCGACTGGTCGGAGTTCTGATCGTCGTTCAGGGGGGAGTGGAAGGTCCACCTCCACTCCTCCTTTTCGGTTCATCCCGGCAAAGGTCGAGGCCCGGTTTCGGGCAGGCAGCGTTGGCTTGCGCGCGTCATCCCATCCGATGCCGCGCGCTCCCGTGACAGGATCAGGCCGATCCGAGACTTGGGCGGGGCACAGCGCCTTCGTCAGACCCGCCCGACCACCTCGCCCGCGCGGATCGCCTGTCCTTCGATCAGCGTGTCGGCCAGGGCCATCCCCTTGGGCAGGAACAGGATGATGGTCGAGCCATGCTCGAACCAGCCCATTTCCTCGCCCTTGCCGATGCGCGCCGAACAGGCCGTGCGGCCGGGGCCATGCTCGCGCAGCGTCTCGACGGTGTCCAGGCAATGGAGCCGGATGCTCGCCACCAGGATCGCGGCGACCGGCACGATCAACAGCGGCTGGCCCGACATCAGCGTGCACGCCTCGATGACGGCGCGCTCGTTGCGGCAGAAGAGGCGCTCGACCCGTTTCAGCGCGATCGGATTCACGTTCCAACAGTCGCCCGACAGATAGGTCACGCCCTGCACCACGATATCCGTCGGTGCGTGGAAGCGGTGATACATGCCCGCCGTCAGCCGCAGCGTCAGGAACGATCCGTCGCGGAACCGCTCGACCAGGTCGGGATCGGGGATCAGGTCGCCCAGCGTATAGGGGAAGCCCTTCACCTGATAGAGCCGGTCGTCCTCGATCCGGCCATGCGCTCCGACCAGCGCGTCGCACGGGCTGGCGATCGTGTCGGGATCGCTGTCGAACGCCCGTGCACCGTCGCGCAACGGTCGCACGAAACCGTCGCGCAAGGATTTGAAGCGCGTCGTGCGTGCGTCGGACAGGTCCACGCCTGCAAAGAATTTCCACAAACCCAGGCTGGGCCGGGCGATCAGCGGATGCTCGCTCCGCGCGATCCGCCCGACCAGCTTCGTCGCGAAGCGTCGGGGCAGGCGGTTGGTGACGAGGAAATTGATGTCCTCGTTAAGGAAGAACCGCATTATGGGTCCACGCATTGTCATGCCTCCGTCACGGGTACGCGGTCAAAGGCCGCATGAACCCGATTCTCACTGGCCTGCTGGCCGTTTCCGCCGGTGCGGTCGCCCTGACGAAAGGGCATCGCCGCCTGACCCTGTCGCGCGCCAAGCATCCGGGGCTGGGCGGCCATGTCCGCATGGCCAAGCGGATCGCCGGGCAAATCCCGTTCTACAGCTATGGCGAGGATCGCTTCTTCCGGGTCGATGACGCGCCCGATGTGGTCGCCACCCAACGCCGCGCCGGGTTCGAGCGGCTGGGCGCCCTGTTCGCCGAGCGTTATGCGCAGACGCTGGCGCTGACCCGCGAGACGCGCTCGGGCCTGTCCGACCTGCAATTTACCGGCGCGTACCGCGTGCCGTTCCAGTTCCGTGAGAAGGTGCGCACGACGCTGGCGACCGGGGCCTTTTACGAGCGATCCGAGGGGCCGATCCTGATCGATCTGGACGGCAATAGGCTGATCGACCTGACCGGCTCCTACGGCGTCAACCTGTTCGGCAACGACTTCTACAAACAGACCATGGCCGAGGGGGCCGCGATGGTCGGTGATCTGGGCGGGGTGCTCGGCTCGTTCCACCCGGTCGTCGCCGACAATGTCCGCCGCCTGACCGCGCTGTCGGGGATGGACGAGGTGTCCTTCCACATGTCGGGCACAGAGGCGGTCATGCAGGCAGTGCGCCTGGCGCGTTACCACACCAAGCGTCCGCGCCTGGTGCGCTTTGCCGGGGCCTATCATGGCTGGTGGGGCGATGTGCAGCCCGGGATCGGCAACCCGGTGCCCGCAGACCGGACGCTGACGCTGGCCGACATGTCCGAGCGGACGCTGAAGGTGCTGGCGACGCGTAAGGATATCGCCTGTGTGCTGGTCAATCCGCTCCAGGCGATGCACCCCAATGGTTCCGCGCCGTCCGACGGCCAACTGGTCGATGGCGGGCGCAAGGCGGGGGCGGACCTTACCGCCTATCGCGAATGGCTCCACCGGCTGGCGGAGACGTGCCGCGCCAACGGCATCGTCCTGATCTTCGACGAGGTATTCGTGGGCTTCCGCCTGGCGAAGGGGGGGATGCCCGAATATTTCGGGGTGAAGCCCGACCTCATCACCTATGGCAAGACGCTGGGCGGCGGGTTGCCGGTTGGCGTGCTTTGCGGCCGCGCCCATCTGATGAAGCGCTGGCGCGAGGATCGGCCGGTCGACATCTGCTTTGCGCGCGGCACCTTCAACTCGCATCCCATGGTGATGGGGGCAATGAACGCGTTCCTCCGGCGGCTGGAGACGCCCGAGGTGGCGGCGCTGTATGACGGGCTCGACGCGCGCTGGAATGCGCGGGCCACGATGTTCAACGCCCGGATGGCGGAGGCGGGGCTGCCCCTGTCGGTCGCGCATGTCCAGACGATCTGGACCATCCTCTATTCGGTCGCCTCGCCCTATAACTGGATGCTGCAATATTATCTCCGGGCGAACGGTCTGGCGTTGAGCTGGGTCGGGACCGGGCGGCTGATCTTCAGCCTCGACATCGACGACACCCTGTTCGCCGATATTTGCGACCGCTTCGTTGCAGCGGGACAACAGATGCGTGACGATGGCTGGTGGTGGACCTCCCCGGAGGCGCCGCAGGAGTTGAAGGCGGCGAACAAGGCGATCCGGCGGCGGATTTTGAAGGAGTCGCTGGCGGTCAGGTTGGGGCGGGGAGGGGGCTGATCCTCTTCTTAAGCCCCTCCCGCAGGCGGGAGGGGTTTGGGGAGGGCAGGATGTCTCACCGAGCCTGTCGCTTGCGGCCTTGCCCTCCCCCATCCCCTCCCGTTTACGGGAGGGGAGCGGCCAGACGAGATGTTTGAACAAAAAACGGGCGGCGGTCCTTGCCGGACCACCGCCCTCCTTCGTTGAAAGCGGGTCTTTACGCCGCCTTCCAATCCTCGAGATCATCGGCGTCGTGATGATCCATCCGCTCACCCTTCATCAGGCGGCGCGGCGCGCTCTTGTACATCTTGAAGTCGTTGAACGGGTCGGTGACGATCTTGGTCGCCCAGACCAGACCCGTTTCCAGATCGCGTTGCGACCAGAGCTGCATCACGCGCACGAAGATCGCGCTGACGCCCAGGCCCAGCCAGCCGATGCCGACATGGCGCAGATAGCCCATGAAGCCGTCCGGATAGTCCAGCGTCCCGAACAAGGTCGGCTGGACCAGCAGCACGACCGGGATCGCGCCCCAGATGCCCATCAGCACATATTTGCGCGCCAGGTTATAGCCGACCTTGATCTCTTCCTTATGCTCATGCGTCGCCTTGTTCACATGGTCATAGCCCTTGGGCTCAAAGAAGAAGTGCCCGGCTTGGCGGCTGGTCATCGCCACGCCCCAGGCGAGCAGGCTGGCGACCGCCGGGTCGATGAACAGCAGCACATAGGCGGTCAGGAAGGTGCAGGCGCTGACGAAGTGCAGGCTCTGATTGACCAGACTGTGGTGGTAATAGCGATGATCGTCCCACCGCTGTTCGGCGAGTTGCGCGCGAAAACCCGTCATTGGACCTGTCCTTGGAGGGGCTGGCGCTTGGCGAAGCGGACCAGCGAGAAATGGCCGAGCGGCGGCAGGGGGCGGCTTTCGACCATCTCCACGTCACCGCGCGTCGCCGCCCAGTCGGTATAGCGCTCGAACGGAAAGTCGGTGCGGAAGCCCAGACGGCTGGTGATCGGCATCAGCGTCTTCTCGATCCGCCCGCGCAGGCCGTCGCCCGCACCGACCCGCGTCGTGATGACGATCTCGCCACCGGGGCGGCAGATGCGCGCGAACTCGTCCAGCGCCTTTTCCGGGTTGGGCACGGCGGTGATGACATATTGCGCGACGACCACATCGAAGCTGTTGTCGGCGAACTGCAGAGCCTCGGCATCGCCGTACGCGATCTGCTCGACATGGGTCAGATTGCCGTTGCGCACCCGCTCGCGCGCCTTGTCGAGCATCGGCTCGGACAGGTCTACGCCGACGATACGGTTGGCTCGCGAGTATTGGGGAAGCGAGATGCCGGTGCCGACCCCCACCTCGATGATCCGGCCGCCGATCCGCTCGGCGGCGACGATGGCGGCGGAGCGGCCCTTCTTGAAGACGGGGCCGAAGACCAGGTCGTAGACCGGCGACCAGCGATCATAGGCCTTGGTGACGCTGGCGGTACTCATCTGCGTTGCCATCGAAGGGGCATCCCGTTGAACGACGATGCGATCCCTGTTCGCAGCGGGCGGTGACAGTTTCACGACAAACCGCATATCGACCACGCAATTTTCGCAATAGCGCAATGAAAATGTCATCGGTTCTGCATGAATATGTCGCAAGCTGCGACTATGGCACAAGATGGACGTCATGTCCGGTTTGCGGATGTAGACTCTGCAATCAGATCTTCGTGGCGTAAAAGCTGGTGCGATCGAGATCTGTACTGTCTCTATTCTTTGATTCTGGTGTCGTATGATTCGATGGCGGTTATTCGCCGCGTCGGGAAAACTCCGGCATCCGGCCCGATGGGAAAGGGCGCTCAATCCTCCGAGAGGCTTGGATCTGTCTTGGCAAATTTTCCCACCAAGATGGCGAAATTCGCCACGCTTTGGCATCTTGCGCAGTTACAGAAAGACGTAACCGTCTGAAATTGCAGCGTTCGCGTGTATGGCATGACTAATGCAGTAACTCACATGCCGGGGTGATCCGGCATAAAGGGAGTTACCACCATGTTGCTGACACTGCTGATCGCATCGACCTTGTCCGCGGCTCCGGCTCGTGAGCCCGTCGAGCCGAACACCGTCACGCTGAACACCGTCGCCGTTGCCACCACCGGCACTCAGCCTTCCATCATGCCGTCGAAGGCGACCCGCTACTGCATCATCGGAGAGATGACCGGCTCGCGCATTCGGCTCAAGACCTGCCGCACCGCCGACGAATGGATCGCCACGGAGGGCGAAATTCCCACCGGCCGCATTGCGCGTCGCTAAGCCTCGAACCGCGGAGACCCATCATGATGTTCACCCTGCTCGCCGCC
>DXIH01000048.1 GCA_019112965.1 Candidatus Sphingomonas excrementigallinarum
CGACGCCGTAGGCCATCAGCATGACGATGACCCCGACGCTGGCGATGATCGTGATGTAATGGGCCAGCGCCCCGAACGCCCCGCCCCCCGCCGTCGCGCCGACGACGAAGGTCAGCGCGAAGACGCCCAAAGGCGCCAGCCACAACACCCATCCGATCAGGACCAGCATCGCATCGCGGATCGCGGTGAAGAAGCGCAGCAACAGCCCACGCCCCTCTCCATCGATCCGGGTGATCGCAAACGCGAAGGCCAGGGTGAACAGGATCAGCGACAGCAACGCATTGTTGGTCGCGGCGGCAAAGATGTTGGTCGGCACGATGCCGGTGACGAACTCGGCGATCGGCGGCGGCGGCGCGACCGGCTCAGCATGACCCAGCGCCGCCTTCAGCGCGGCCGCCGCCTCGCGCGGGATGGGCAGCAGGTGCAGCAGGCCGGGCGTGACCAGGGCCGCCATGGTCGCGGTCAGCGTGACCAGCACCAGGAAGGTCACGATCGCCCGCCCGGCGATCCGTCCCGCCTGCGCCGCCTGCGCGGTCGAGGCGACGCCGGTAATCAGCAGCGTGACGACCAGCGGAATGACCGTCATCTGCAACCCGTTCAGCCACAAGGTCCCGACCGGCCGCGCCACGAACACCGCGCCCGCCGCCATCGCAGGAGCCAGTGCCGCCGCACCCACGCCGATCAGCAGACCGGCGGCAAGGCAGATTAGGATCAGGGTCGCGCGCGACATGGATGGTTCTCGCGTATTTGGAGCTTTGGCAAAGGTCGCGCTAAAGGATGCGCGCAACCCTATTGTTCCACATCCTCTTAATCCGGCAGGGACTTGGCCGCATGGCAAGAAAATATTTCGGCACTGATGGCATTCGCGGCGCGACCAACGGCCCGGTCATGACGGCCGAAATGGCGATGAAGGTCGGCATGGCCGCCGGTGCCTATTTCCTGCGCGGCGATCATCGCCACCGCGTCGTCATCGGCAAGGACACGCGCCTGTCGGGCTATATGCTCGAATCGGCGCTGGTCGCGGGCTTCACCAGCGTCGGCATGGATGTCGTCATGCTCGGGCCGCTGCCGACACCCGCAGTCGCGATGCTGACCCATTCGATGCGCGCCGACATCGGCGTGATGATCTCGGCCAGCCACAACCCGTTCGCCGACAACGGCATCAAGCTGTTCGGCCCCGACGGCTACAAGCTGTCCGACGAGGCCGAGGAATCGATCGAGGATCTGATCGAGCAAAAGGTGCCGCTCGTCCCGTCGGGCAAGATCGGCCGTGCGCGCCGGGTCGATGACGCTGCCGGGCGCTATATCCACTTCGCCAAGTCGACCTTCCCGCAGGCGCTGCGCCTCGACGGCCTGCGCGTCGTGATCGACTGCGCCAACGGCGCGGCGTACAAGGTCGCGCCCGCCGCCCTGTGGGAACTGGGCGCGGATGTGGTCGCGATCGGCGTCACGCCCAACGGCACCAACATCAATGACGGCGTCGGCTCGACCGCGCCGCAGACGCTGGCCGAGACGGTGGTCGCCAGCGGCGCGGATATCGGCATCGCGCTGGACGGCGATGCCGACCGGCTCATCATCGTCGACGAGCATGGCCAGGTCGTCGACGGCGACCAGCTGATGGCGATGATCGCGACCAGCTATGCGCGCGAAGGGCGGCTGGCGGGCGGCGGCCTGGTCGCCACCGTCATGTCGAACCTGGGTCTGGAGCGCCACCTCGCCGCACAGGGACTGGGCCTGGTCCGCACCAAGGTCGGCGACCGCCATGTGCTGGAGGCGATGCGTACGCGCGGCTACAATGTCGGCGGCGAGCAGTCGGGGCATATCATCCTGTCCGACTATGCGCGCACTGGCGACGGTCTGGTCGCCGCGCTCCAGGTGCTGGCCGAGCTGAAGCGCGCGGGCGCGCCCGCCAGCGAGGTCCTCCACCGCTTCGATCCGCTGCCGCAGCTGCTCAAGAATGTCCGTTTCGCCGGCGGCAAGCCGCTGGAGCATGAGAAGGTGCAGGGCGTCATCGCCGCCGCCGAGGCCGAGCTGGCCGGGCGCGGCCGCCTGGTCATCCGTCCATCTGGCACCGAGCCGGTCATCCGCGTGATGGCCGAGGGCGAGGACAAGCGTCAGGTGGAGACGCTGGTCGACCGCATCTGCGACGTGGTGCGCGAGGTGGCCGCCTGATGCTGGAGATGCGCCCCGATTGCGAGCGCTGCGGCGCGGACCTGCCCGCGTCCCAGGGCGGCGCGTTCATCTGTTCGCTGGAGACCACTTTCTGCGCGGAATGCGCCGACGAGCTGGACGAGACCTGCCCCGATTGCGGCGGCGAACTGCTCGACCGGCCGACGCGCATGGGCCGTGTGCTGAAGGCCAATCCCGCCTCCATCCAAGCCCGCTTCCGCGGCTGACCTCGACCCCGCTGGCCCGCTCCTCTATGCGGGCCTGACCATATCAAGGAGTTTCCATGCCCCAGCTCGTCCTGATCCGCCACGGCCAGTCTTCCTGGAACCTCGAAAATCGCTTCACCGGCTGGTGGGACGTCGACGTGACCGCACAGGGTGCGGCCGAAGCGCGGGCGGCGGGCGCGATGATGGCGGAAAAGGGTCTGGACTTCGACCTGACCTTCACCAGCCTCCAGACCCGCGCGATCAAGACGCTGAACCTGGCGCTGGAGACCATGGGTCGCCTCTGGCTGCCGACCGAGAAGCATTGGCGGCTGAACGAGCGTCATTATGGCGGGCTGACCGGCCTGGACAAGGCGGAAACCGCGGCCAAGCATGGCGACGAGCAGGTCAAGATCTGGCGCCGCAGCTTCGACGTGCCCCCGCCCCCGGCCGAGGCGGGCGGCGAGTTCGATGTGTCGAACGACATCCGCTACAAGGGCATCGACGTGCCGCAGACCGAAAGCCTGAAGGATACGATCGCGCGCGTCCTGCCCTATTGGGACGAACGCATCGCGCCCGCGCTGCGCGACGGCAACCGGGTGCTGATTTCGGCCCATGGCAACTCGCTGCGTGCGCTGGTCAAGCATCTGTCGAACATCCCGGACGACGAGATCACCGGGTTGGAAATCCCGACCGCGCAGCCGATCGTCTACGAGCTGGCCGACGACCTGACCCCGACCGACCGCTATTATCTGTCGGAGCGGTAAACTCACTCCTCCCCGGCACGGGGAGGTGGCAGGCCACAGGCCTGACGGAGGGGGTTCTCCACAAGGGACATCCCGCGCGGCACGCCCCCTCCACCATGCTGCGCATGGTCCCCCTCCCCATGCTGGGGAGGATAATCTTCCCCAACCGCCGTTCAGGCTGAGCGAAGTCGAAGCCCACGCACCGCCCCCGCCAAAGATTCGCGCAAATTCGCCCGAATGCATACGGAAACTTGCCCCCCTCGCCCCGTCCCGCTAGTCAGCCGCTTCCCCCGGCACCGGGGCCACAGGGGCTAAGGCGGAACAGCGGATATGATGTCGGTCGGGATCATCATGGGGTCCACTTCGGACTGGGAAACCATGCGGCACGCCGCCGAGACGCTCGAGGCGCTGGGCGTGACCCACGAAACCCGCGTCGTCTCCGCGCACCGCACGCCGCAGCGGCTGTACGACTATGCGACCACCGCCGCCGATCGCGGGATCAAGGTCATCATCGCGGGTGCGGGCGGTGCCGCGCATCTGCCGGGCATGGCGGCCTCGATGACCCATCTGCCCGTGCTGGGCGTGCCGGTCGAATCCAAGGCGCTGAAAGGCATGGATAGCCTGCTCTCGATCGTCCAGATGCCCGGCGGCATCCCCGTCGGCACACTGGCCATCGGCAAGGCGGGCGCGATCAACGCAGGCCTGCTCGCCGCCTCGATCCTGTCGCTGTCAGACGAAGACCTCGCCGAGCGACTGAAGGCGTGGCGCCAGCGCCAGACCGACAGCGTCGCCAACGATCCACAAGGGTAAGCCAGATGTTGAAGCCGGGCGCGACGATCGGGATTTTGGGCGGCGGCCAGCTGGGCCGGATGCTGGCGGTGGCCGCCGCGCAGCTCGGCTATCGCACCCATGTGCTGGCCCCCGATGAGGAAAGCGTCGCGGCGCAGACCGCGTCCTCGCTGACCCGTGCCGACTATCACAACAAGGTCGTGCTGGCCGATTTCGTCGCCGCCTGCGACGTCGTGACCTACGAGTTTGAGAATGTCGACGTCACGCCGGTCGAATGGCTGGCCGAGCGGTTGCCCGTCCATCCCTCGCCTGTCGCGCTGCGCGTCGCGCAGGACCGGATCGCCGAGAAGAGCTTCGTCGAAAAGGTCGGCGGCCGCCCCGCCCCCTGGGCCGAGGTGAACTGCGCCGCCGACCTGACCGCCGCGCTGGAGCGGATCGGCTGCCCCGCCATCCTGAAGACCACGCGCTTCGGCTATGACGGCAAGGGCCAGGTGCTGATCCGCGACGTGGCCGACGCGCCCGCCGCCTTCGAGGCGATCGGGGGCCCGGCGGTGCTGGAGGGGTTCATCCATTTCAACCACGAATTCTCGATCCTGATCGCGCGTGGGGAAGACGGGAAGACCGTGCGCTACGACCCGCCGCACAATGTCCATCGCGACGCGATCCTGCGCACCTCGACGCTCCCGGCGCCGCCAGAGATCGCGGCCCAGGCCGAAGAGGCGACCGCGCTCGCCATTCGAATCGCCGAGGAGCTGGGTTATGTCGGCGTACTCGCCTGCGAGTTCTTCGCGACCGACCACGGCCCCGTGTTCAACGAGATGGCCCCGCGCGTCCACAATTCCGGCCACTGGACGATCGAAGGCGCCGAGACCTCGCAATTCGAAAACCATATCCGCGCGATCTGCGGCCTGCCGCTGGGCGACACGACGCTGACCGGCACGCGGGTGGAAATGGAAAACCTGATCGGCGACGACGCCTGGGAAGGTGCGCTGACCGAGAAGGGTGCGCATCTGCACCTCTACGGCAAGGGCGAATCGCGGCCGGGGCGCAAGATGGGGCATATCACGCGGGTGGCGCGGTAAGCCCTATCGGTGAACCGTGAAGGTCACGGGCACCAACACCTGGGCTTGGATGACCTCACTGCCTTTCATCACCGGCCGAATGCGAAACTGCGGATAGAGCCCCAGCGCTGCGGCGCCAAATCCGCGCCCCTTGGGTCGCTCCGCCGCGACCGTACAGCTTTTGGGTCTGCCCGGCGCCGGCACGACACAGAGCAGCACCGCCACGCCGCTGACACCGCCACTCCGAGCCATGCGGGGAAAGGCATCGTCGATCAGGGACTGGCTCGGCTTTACGATCCATTCGGCCAGGGCAATGCGCAGCCGTCCCTGTCCTGGACCGTCGCCATCACCCTGGCCGTTGCCGGTGCCCCGCCCCTGCCCACCCGTGCCCCGTCCGCTGGCGATGCCGGTCCCCAACCCATCAGAGATCGCGGTTCCGGCTCGCAGCGGCAAGTCGACTCCAATATCGGCCGCCGGGGCATGTAGATCGACCGGGTCGAACCGGGCGGGCGAGACGGCCCTCGGGGGCGCCTGTTCCGCCGGGCTTGCGCGTACCGGACGCGGCGATCCGCCCCCGGCGGTGGGGCGAACGACTTTGGCTTCGCGCTTGACCGGAGCGGGCGTGATCGGCGGTGGCATCACAGGGACGGGCGGCGGTTCGGGCGGGCGCGGCAGATCGAACAGCGTCAACCGAGGCTGCTCGGGGTCGTCGATCTCACGATGGCGCGGCGCCCCCCAGAGCAGCAGTGCCACGAACACGGCGTGAACCGCCACCGTGGCGGCGACCGCCATTCGCCGCCGCCCGCCATCCGGCCCGATCGAAGCGCTGACCTGCATCGCGATGTTCTCCCATGGGGAAGATCACCGCGACGCCGATCCAGGTCAAGCCCGCGCCCACTCCTCCCCCACCCGCCGCAGCACGTCGAGCGGCACGCGGCCGTGGCGCAGGACGGCGGTGTGGAACGCCTTCAGGTCGAACGCCGCGCCCTTCTGCTTCTTTGCCAGGTCGCGAATGTCGACGAACACCGAATGGCCCAGCTTGTAGCTCGCCGCCTGGCCCGGATTGACGCAATAGCGTTCCACCTCGCGGGTGGCGAACCCCTCCGCCTCGCCCTCGGCCTCCACGAAATGGCGGATCGCCTGTTCGCGGGTCCAGCGCAGATGGTGGAGCCCGGTATCCACGACGCAGCGATTGGCGCGGAACAGCAGGAACTTCAGATAGCCGAGCTGCCCCAGCGGATCGTCGTCATACATGCCGATCTCTTCCGCCAGCTGCTCGGCGTACAGCGCCCAGCCCTCGCCATAGCCCGAAAAGCCGTTGATCTTGCGGATCAGCGGCAGGCGGGTGTTGGACAGCGCCAAGCCGCCCTCCATCTGATGCCCCGGCAGGCCTTCGTGATAAACGGTCGTCGCCAGACAGAATTTGGGCCAGTCGGCGCTGTCCTTCAGGTTGAAATAGACCAGGCCTGGCCGCGAGCCGTCGATCGCGGGTCCTTGTGCAAAGGCCGCCGCGGCCCCCGCCTCGGTCTGCGGCGGCACGCGGCGCACCTCGAAGCCATAGGGCGGAATACGCTCGAACACCTGCGGCAGGCGGGTGCGGATCGCATCGAGCCGGGCGTTGCAATAGGCGATGGCGGCGCGCTTGCCCTCATCGGTGTTGGGATAGAGCTGATCCGGGTTCTTGTAGAGTGCGGCCATGCGCTCACCCACCGTGCCCTTGGTATAGCCCTGCTTCTTCAGCAGCGCGTCGAGCCGCGCAGACAGCATCGCCGCCTGATCGCGGCCGAATCGGTGCACCTCGTCGGGCGAGAAGCTGGTCGTCGTATTGGCCTTCAGCGCGACCGGGTAATAGGCCGCCCCCTCGCGCAGTTTCCAGACGCCCGCGTCATGCGTCGCCTTGGCCCGCAAGCCCCTGGCATAGGCGATCTGGCGGTCGAGCGCGGGCAGTATCTCGGCGTCATAGAGCTTGGCGGCCTGTGCCGCATAGCGCTCGCCCAGCCCCTTGTCCGCCGTCCGGCGCGCCAGCGACTGGACGACCAGCGCCTGGTCGGCTGGCTCGCGCGTCTTGCCCATCTGTTCGAGCGCTAGGTCGAGGATGAAGTCGGGCGGCACCACGCCCTGCCCGGCATCGTGCCGCATCCGGTCGGTCTGCGCGTCGATCTGGCGGGCAAAGGCGCGCATCCGCATCAGATACGCATCGGCGTCCCCCGCGCTCGCGATCTTATGCTTGGTATCGAGAAAGTCGGGGACCGACTGATACGCCCCCGACAGCTGCGACACGACATAGGGGCTGGGGCCATAGGAATAGCCGCCGAAGTCGAACGCCTGCACGGCTTGCGCGGAACGGCGGGTGTAGAGGATCGATTCGAGGTCGATCCGCTCCTCGGGCGACAGGGTGGTGGGATCGATCGCCTGCAACCGGCTAAGATCGGTTTTGGTCGCGGCTTTCGCCGCCGCGAGTCCCGCAGGCGACTGGTCGGAGAGCTGGCTGCGCAGATCGGCATTGGCGCCGGTATCGAGGCCGAGACTGGTCGCACCTTCCGGGCTGCGGCGCAGCTGTTCCTGGACCAGCGTATCGAACAAGGCGGTCAGCCGGGTGGACGCGGTGTTCTGGGCGACGACGCCCTCGCTGCCCGCCACCACGGCGAGTGCGGCCGAGCCGCCCAGGAAATGCCGCCGGTCTATCATGCCTGTCCCCTTTTTCTGGTTTCGGGGGGCAGCGTAACGGGATTTGGCGGGAATTGAACTGGTTATGTGGTTGGCGTTTCGGCGTGGGCTTCGACTTCAGCGCAATGCGTCAAAGTCGAAGCCCACGCCCCCCAAAGAAAAGGGCGGCCCGTCCTCCGACGCACCGCCCTTCCCCAACTCAGGACGCGGATGTCACCCCGCGCGGGTGCCCGACAGCGGGAAGCTGCCGAACGCGCCCGCGCCGACCGATCCCGTCAGCGTATCGCCATCGGCGGTCGCCTCGCAGTCCAGCGTCATCGGCATCGGCGAGCTGATCGACATCTTCCAGCTGATCGTGTTGCCGGACACGTCGCCCTCGATGTCCATCGCGCCCATCTGGCCGCCGCCCGAGCCGGTGAAGCGATCGCCCTCGGTCGTGACCGTCAGCGTCATCTCCTGATCGCCCAGCGGCGACTTCACGATGCAGTTCCAGGTCCCGTCGATATCGGCCATTGATACTCTCCCTTATTGCGCCGCCGGAGCGGGTGCGACGACCGCCGACGGCTCGATGACCTCGACGGGCAGGCCCAGCGTGTCGAGCTGCGGCTTGACCGTCTTGGCATCGCCGACCACCACCCAGACGAAGCTCTTGGGGTTCAACGCCCCCTCGATCGACTTGTTCAGCTCGGGCAGCGTCATCGCCTGATAACGCCGGGTGATCGTCGCATAGTAATTGTCGGGACGGTGCAGCAGGTCGTTGGTCTGCATCGCCGACAAGACCGCACTCGAGGTTTCGAAATTGCCCGACAGCGATCGGATCGCGCCGGTGATCGCCCGGTCGAACTCGGTCTGGTCCATCGGCTTGGTGGTCAGGAATTCGGTCACATCCGCCCGCAGCGCATCGATCGACGGCCCGGTCTTGTCCGCCTGGACGGGCGCCGACATCACATAGGGCGCAGCGAATTCCGACACCTGGAAACGACCATTGACGCCGTAGGACCAGTGCTTGTTCTCGCGGATGTCGGTGTTGATCCGGCTGAGGAAGCTGCCGCCCAGCGCGTCGTTGGCGGTGTTGACCAGCAACAGGTCGTCGGTGCCCTTCAGCGGCGTCGGGGCGCCCGCCAGGATCATCGACTGGGGGCTGTCCGGCCGGTTGACCAGCACGATCTTCGGCGCCGAGGGCTGGCCCGCGGTGAAATTCTTGACGCCCGCGGCGCCGCTGCCCTTCCAGTCGCCGAACACCCGGTCGAGCGCGGCCTTCACCTCTGCCAGCGGACGATCCGAGGTGACGAAGATCTTCGCCTTGTCGGGCCGCAGCCAGGCCTGCTGGAACGCGACCAGCTGCTCGCGGGTCATCGCCGCGACCGCCGCCGGATCACCCGCCCCTTGCGCCTTGGCATAGGGGCTGGTCGGCCCGTAGACGAGCGGCGGCAGGACGCGGCCCGCCAGCCCCTGCGGGCTCGTCAGTTCCTGCTTGATGCCCGCCAGCGTCTGCGCCTTCACCCGCGCCAGTTCGGGATCGGGGAAGGCCGGGTTGCGCAGGATATCGGCATAGAGGTCGAGCGCGGGGGCCAGGTTGATGCTGGGCACGTCCAGGCCGACGACGGTGCGGTCGTTCGACGCGCTCGACCCGATCGTCGCGCCCAGCCGCTCCTGCTCCTCGGCGATCGCGATGGTATTGCGATGGGTCGTGCCCTCGTCGAGCATCGACTGGACCATGCGCTGCGTGCCCAGCTTGCCGGGGACGTCGGCGGCGATACCGGCATCGAACGAGGTCGCGATCTGCGTGACCGGCACGGCGGTACGCTGCGCGTAGATCAGCTCGATCCCGTTGGCCAGGCGGCTGCGCTGGACGGCGGGGAAGCTCAGCGGCTTGACCTGTCCGACATCGGGCAGGGCCCCGCGCGTGCCCTTGGGCGCCTGTTCGGGCGCGGCGGGCACATCGGCGCGCGGCGGCACCTTGGCCTCTTCATAGGCATCGCGCGCCCCCGGCACGACGGTCAGCGTATAGGCCGGGCGCGACAGCCACTTGTCGGCCGCCGCCTTGACGGTGGCGGGCGTCTGTGCGGCGATCCCTTCCAGCTGCTTCTTATATTTGCCGGGGTCGTTGGAATAGAGCGCGCCCTCGGCCAGCGCGACCGCCTTGCCACCGAAGCCGCCGACCGATTCCAGCCCCTGGACACGGCCCGAGACGAAGCGGGTCACGGCACGCTGCACCTCGTCGGCGGTCGGACCGTTCTTCAGGAAGTCGGCGAGGATTTCGTCCATCCGCTTGTTGACCAGCGCCGGATCGACGCCGGGACGCACGATCGCCATCATGTTGAACATGCCGACCTGTGCGAAGGGCCGGTCGCTCGCCGACACCTGCACCGCCAGCTTTTCCTGCTTCACCAGGATATTGTCGAGCCGCGACGAGGCGAGCCCGCCCAGGATCGAACCGGCCACGACCAGCGAGGCGGTTTCGGGATCGTTCAGCCCCGGCACCGCCCAGTTGCGGCTGATCATGACGGCGGCGACGCGGTCCTTCATCACCTCGTTGACGGGCGCGGGCAGCGTCGGGATGGTGACGGTCGGCAGGACGCTCTTGGGACCCGGCTTGATCGCGCCGAAATACTTCTCGACCAGTGGCTTGGCGGTGGCGACGTCGATGTCACCGGCCAGCACCAGCACGGCGTTGTTCGGGCCGTAATGCTCCCGGAACCAGTCCTTCACCGTCCCCAGCGAGGCCTGGTCGAGGTCGGCCATCGAACCGATGGTGGAATGGGCGTAGGGATGGCCCTCGGGGAACAGGCCGCTCAGGACCTTGTACTGGGTCAGGCCGTAGGGCTGGTTGTCGCCCTGGCGCTTCTCGTTCTGGACGACGCCGCGCTGCTCGTCGAGCACGCTTTGCGTCACCGCGCCGAGCAGATAGCCCATGCGATCCGATTCCAGGAACAATGCGCGGTCGAGCGCGGCGGTCGGCACCGTCTCAAAATAATTGGTCCGGTCGAAATAGGTGGTGCCGTTATAGTCGGTCGCGCCTACCGACTTGAGCGGTGCGAAGAAGTCGCCCGGCGCATTTTCCGATCCGTTGAACATCAGATGCTCGAAGAGGTGCGCAAAGCCCGTCTTGCCCTTGGGCTCATGCTTCGATCCGACGTCATACCAGACGCTGACCGCGACGACGGGCGCCTTGCGGTCGGTGTGGACGACGACGCGAAGGCCGTTCTTCAGGGTGAAGGTCTGATAGGGGATGTCGACCGCCTTCACCAACGAGGCGACGGGTGCGGCTTTGGTGGTCGGGACGGCCTTCGCCGCCGCCTGGGCCAGCACGGCCTGCCCCGGCACGACGAACGCAAGGGCGGCGGCGCCAGTCAGCGCCACGGATTTGATACGCATTGCTTTGAGTCTCCCCACTCGGTGTATGGTACGAGCATAGCGGGCGCGCCGGGGACCGCAATCCGCCGTTTTGACGGAATTTTTGGCGTTCGTGACGGCACCCTTTCGCAATCGAAACGGCCTTCCCATGTTGTTCGCAACGGAAACTCCGCCCACCCCTTGTGTTGCTAAATTGCAACGCCATCTGACCTGGAAAGCGACAGGAACCCCAGATGAACCTCGAAAAATTCACCGACCGTGCGAAAGGCTTTCTGCAAGCCGCGCAAACCGTGGCGATCCGCAACAGCCATCAGCGTATTGCCCCCGAACATCTCCTGAAGGCCTTGATCGAGGACGATCAGGGCATGGCGTCCGGCCTGATCGAGGCGGCGGGCGGCGACGCCAAGCGCGTCGAGCGCGAGACCGACGCGGCACTGGCCAAAATTCCGGCCGTCTCCGGCTCGGGCGCGCAAAGCTCGCCCGGCCTCGACAATGATCTGGTCCGCGTGCTCGACCAGGCCGAACAGGTCGCACAAAAGGCGGGCGACAGCTTCGTCACCGTCGAGCGACTGCTGCTGGCGCTCGCGCTGGCCTCGAACAATGCGGCGGGCAAGGCGCTGGCGGCGGGCGGCGTCAATCCGCAGAGCCTGAACGGCGCGATCGAACAGCTGCGCCAGGGCCGCACCGCCGACACGGCGGGGGCGGAGGACCGTTACGACGCGCTCAAGAAATTCGCCCGCGACCTGACCCAGGTGGCACGCGACGGCAAGCTCGACCCCGTCATCGGCCGCGACGAGGAAATTCGCCGCACCATCCAGATCCTGGCGCGCCGGACCAAGAACAACCCCGCGCTGATCGGCGAACCCGGCGTCGGCAAGACTGCGATCGCCGAAGGCTTGGCGCTGCGCATCGCCAATGGCGACGTGCCGGATACGCTGAAGGACCGCAAGCTGATGGCGCTCGACATGGGCGCGCTGATAGCAGGCGCGAAATATCGCGGCGAGTTCGAGGAGCGGCTAAAGGGCGTGCTCGACGAGGTGAAGGCCGCCGAGGGCGACATCATCCTGTTCATCGACGAAATGCACACGCTGATCGGTGCGGGCAAGGGCGACGGGGCGATGGACGCCTCCAACCTCCTGAAGCCTGCCCTGGCGCGCGGCGAGCTGCACTGCGTTGGTGCGACCACGCTCGACGAATATCGCAAGTACGTCGAAAAGGACCCCGCACTCCAGCGGCGGTTCCAGCCCGTCTTCGTCGGCGAGCCCACGGTCGAGGACACCATCTCGATCCTGCGCGGGCTGAAGGAGAAGTACGAGCTCCATCACGGCGTGCGCATCACCGATGGCGCACTGGTGGCGGCGGCGACGCTGTCGAACCGCTACATCACCGACCGCTTCCTGCCCGACAAGGCAATCGACCTGATGGACGAAGCCGCCAGCCGCATCCGCATGGAGGTGGAATCCAAGCCCGAGGAGATCGAGACGCTCGACCGCCGCATCCTGCGCCTGAAGATCGAGCGCGAGGGCCTGCGCCGCGAAAGCGACGCCGCCAGCATCGACCGGCTCGGCCATCTGGAGGAGGAACTCGCGAACCTTGAGGAGCAGTCGCACACGCTGACCCAGCGCTGGCAGGCCGAAAAGGACAAGATTGCGGGCGAGGCGAAGCTGAAGGAACAGCTGGACCAGGCGCGCATCGAACTCGACCAGGCGCAGCGCAGCGGCGACCTCGCCAAGGCCGGAGAGCTCTCCTATGGCCGCATCCCGCAGCTGGAAAAGCAACTGGCCGAGGCGCAGTCCGCGACCGAAGGCGCGATGCTGCGCGAGGAAGTGACCGCCGACGATATCGCGGGCGTGGTCAGCCGCTGGACCGGGGTGCCGGTCGACCGGATGCTCCAGGGTGAGCGCGAGAAGCTGCTGCGCATGGAGGAGGTGATCGGCAAGCGCGTCATCGGACAGGAGGATGCGGTTCGCGCCGTCTCCACCGCCGTCCGCCGCGCGCGCGCCGGACTACAGGACCCCAACCGGCCGCTGGGCTCGTTCCTGTTCCTGGGGCCCACGGGCGTCGGCAAGACCGAACTGACCAAGGCGCTCGCCGAATTCCTGTTCGACGACGCATCCGCGATGGTGCGCCTCGACATGAGCGAATTCATGGAGAAGCACAGCGTCGCCCGGCTGATCGGCGCCCCTCCGGGCTATGTCGGCTATGAGGAAGGCGGCGTGCTGACCGAGGCGGTGCGCAGGCGCCCCTATCAGGTCGTGCTGTTCGACGAGGTGGAAAAGGCACATGGCGACGTGTTCAACGTGCTGCTCCAGGTGCTGGACGACGGTCGCCTGACCGATGGCCAGGGGCGCACGGTCGACTTCTCGAACACGCTCATCATCCTGACCTCGAACCTGGGCAGCCAGTATCTGGCGAATGTCGAAGACGGGCAGAGCGTAGAGAGCGTCGAGCCGCAGGTGATGGAAATCGTGCGTGGCCATTTCCGCCCCGAATTCCTCAACCGGCTGGACGAGATCATCCTGTTCCACCGGCTGGGCCAGAGCCACATGGGCCCGATCGTCGACATCCAGGTCGGCCGCGTCGCTAAGCTGCTGGCCGATCGCAAGATCGCGCTGCACCTGACCGACGCCGCCCGCGAATGGCTGGGCCGGGTGGGCTATGACCCCGTCTACGGCGCAAGGCCCCTGCGCCGCGCGGTGCAACGCCACCTCCAGGACCCGCTGGCCGAGGAAATCCTGCGCGGGAATGTGAAGGACGGCGCGACCGTCACCGTCGACGAGGGTGACGGGAAGCTGGCGCTGTCGGTGGGTTGACCGCAACAAAAAGGGGGCGGCCATAAAAGGCCGCCCCTGAAGTTGGGCTCATATGAGCCTGGGGGTTAGAAATTCACTCCGAACTGGAGCCGAACATATCGCGGCGCCTGATACTGGGTGACGTAACGATAGTCGCCACGCGGCGAACCATTGCCCTGCGTACCGTATTCGTTGAGCTTCACCCGTGCCTTCTCTGCAAACAGATTGAAGATATCGAGACGGAAGCTTGCATCGAATGTGTCGACCGGGACCTTAAACTGGAATGTCACGTTGGTCTGAGTTTGCCAGTCGGACGTGAAGACCGTACCGCGACGGACGACCTGCAACGTGCTTTGAGCCGGATTTCCGGTGCCCGCGGTCGGGTCCGTCACGATCTGGCCGTTCACGACATTACAGAAATAGCCTGCAGCACCATATTGGCCAGCGTACGGGTCAACCCGGTTAGGCACCCGGCCAAGGCACGCAAAGTGTCGCGGCGAAGAAGCAAAGAAGTTTGCGCCGAAGGTAAACCAATCCGAAACCTTGTATGAGCCAAAAGCCTTGAAGTTATGACGGATATCGGTCGGCAGATAGCCATAGGAACCCACCGTCAGACCCGGCTGGTCGAATGACGTCGTCAAACCCGAGTCCGTCTGACCGTTATCCGATCTCACCCCGCCCTCGATGTTGCCGATGTTCTTACCGTAGGTATAGTTCGCGTTGAAGCTCCAGATACCATCAAACTCACGCTCCACGAAGAGCGTCACCGCCTTGTAGACACGCTCCGCACGCGGATAGCCGAGTTCCGCCGCTGTAAAGTTGATCGTACGTGGAGTCGCTTCTCCATTGACTGGATCGCCAAGGGTAATCGTCGAAGGAGATCCTGGATTGGCGAGAACATATTGATGGAAGCCCGACCAGATAGGTATACGGTTGTTCGGGTTCGCAGTGGTCGGCGCAGCTACGGTGCAGTCTAGGTTGTTGCGCGCACAATAATTGTTCACCGCGCCGTCGATCGCGATATCTTCCAGCGATTCGTTGAGCTTGCGATAGGTTCCGAAGGCACCGACCTTCCACCGTTGGCCGAAGCGCTGCTCATAGCCGACGATATATTCGTCCATCGATTGTGACTTCAGATTGCGGGCTACGGTCGATTCCGTCGAGGCGGCCGTGCCATCCTGATTCACTTCGCAGTTGTTGAACGTTCCGCTGGCGCCCGGCGTCCGGCCGGGACAAGGCACCCCCCCGCTGAAGTTGACGGGCGATCCCAGGATCGGAACATTATTGGCACCCACGCCAGTTGCCCGGAAATAGGCGGTATAGTCGAGTTCCGCACCTGCTAAGCGGATATTGGTATTGGTCGGCACCGGCAGATAATAGCGTCCGAAGAAGCCATAGAGCTTGGTCCGCTGATCACCGATCGGATCGACGGCAACGCTGATACGCGGCGCCCATTGGTTGCCCGACTTATAGTAGGTGACGCCGTTCACATTGTCGCTCGTAAAGCGGTCATTACGGATGCCCGCATTGACGCTCAGGCGGTTGTCGAATGCAGACCAAGCGTCTTGCAGGTAAAAGGCTTCGTTGCGTGACTTGAACGTG
>DXIH01000049.1 GCA_019112965.1 Candidatus Sphingomonas excrementigallinarum
GGGCCGGGGGTGGGGCGCTTCCGCAAACGCTGTGCCTGTGGTGAGGCCCCACCCCAACCCCTCCCCTGAAGGGGAGGGGCTCGACGATGGTCGACACTATGCCATCCTGATCCTCATTCCTCCCCTTACAGGGGAGGAATGAGGATCAGATATCCTGGACCAGCCGCCCGTACAGCTCAGGCCGCCGGTCGCGGAAGAAACCGAAGGCGGCGCGGTGGCGCTTGACCCGGTCGATGTCGAGGGTGGCGACGATCACGCCCTCTTCCTCGCGACCCAGCTCGGCCAGGATGTCGCCGCGCTCGTCGCAGATGAAGCTGGTGCCGTAGAAGGTCTGGCCATGCTCGCAGCCGACGCGGTTGGCGGCGACGATCGGGACGACGTTGGACACGGCATGGCCGACCATCGCACGACGCCACAGCCGCGCGGTGTCGAGGCTGTCGTCATGCGGCTCGCTACCGATCGCGGTCGGGTAGAACAGGATCTCCGCGCCCATCAGCATCATCGCGCGCGCCGTCTCGGGATACCATTGGTCCCAGCAGATGCCGACGCCCAGCTTGGTCGCCGGGCCGTCCCACACCTTGAACCCGGTATTACCGGGGCGGAAATAGAATTTCTCCTCATAGCCCGGGCCGTCCGGGATATGGCTCTTGCGATAGACGCCCGCGACCTTGCCGTCCGGGTCGATCATCGCCAGCGAGTTGTAGTGGTGCGGCCCGTCCGCCTCGAAGAAGCTGGTCGGGATATGGACCTTCAGCTCGGCGGCCAATTCCTGCATCGCCAGCACCGCCTTGTGCTCACCCGTCGGCTTGGCATTGGCAAACAGCCCCTCATCCTCGACGCGGCAGAAATATTCGCCCTCGAACAGCTCGGGCGGCAGGATCACCTGCGCACCTTGGCGTGCCGCCTCACGGACGAGGCGCGACACCTCGGCGATGTTGCGGTCGATATCGGCGGTAAAGGCCAGTTGCAGCGCGGCGACGGTGATCTGGGTCATGGCCCTGCCCTTTAATGGCTCCGCACGCGGGCGTCACCCCGCTTCCGCATCCAGCCGGGCCCGCAAGGCATCGAGAAACGGCCCCGGCTCGTCCAGCCGCAACGCCACCGCCCGCACCGGATCGCGCCGCCACCGCGAACGCGGCGGCAAGGGCTCGGACAAGCGGATCAGAATGTTGGGCCAGGCGAGCAGCGCGATGTTCCAGCTATCGGGCGCACGCACCGTCTCGCCATCGGGATTGGCCGTCACCGCCGCGATCGCCGCATACGGAATGGTGCGGTCGACCAACAGCCCGGCCCTCAGCCGCACCCCCGCTGGGATCAGTAAGACCGGCGACAGGCGCAACGACTTGATGAGGCCGATCAGGTATAGCAGCGACACGTCGCTGATGACGAACATCACCATTGCTGTTGTCCGGCTCCAATGCGCGACCAGCAGATGCGTGACGGTGATCTCGATGCAGGAAATGACCAGCAGCGCGATCATCATCGGTTGCAGATGACGGTGATAGGCAAAACCCCGCGCCCCTGCCGGGATGTCGGGGGCCGCGCGCCAGCGGCACAGCGCGAGGTGGAGCAACCGGGCCTCCGCCAGCGCCAGTCGCACCAGTGGCCGGGGCAATATTTCCTCCAGCAGGGCGGGCCAGCGATCCGGATCAGCCGGGTTCCACGTACGAAACCGCCCCGCCACCCGCCATAATCCCCATCCGCCATGCAGCGCGATCGCGACGACCGGAACCATCATCGCCCAGGGCATGGAGAACAGCCCCGCCCGGATCGACGGCGGCGACAGGCTGAGCACCGCCATGCCCGCGGATGCCATCGCGGCGATCCCTGCCCGCCAGCCCGGCCGCCGCGTTCGGCTCAACAATCCCAACATCATCGCGTCCGAGGCGATCCAGAGGAACAGCAGCGCCGCCGCACGGGGATGGGCCTGCGCTATCGGCAAACGAAGCAAGGCCGCCGCACCGGCGATGGCCAGGACAGGCGCAATGGCGGGAAGGATCGGACGGGCGAACCCGTCGGCGGATCGGACGGCGGTCATGGCGACTCCCCTGATCGGTGGCGCCGCCATGCTATCCCCTGCCGCCCTGCGCGTCACCCCGTCATGCGCGGGGCCGGGGTGGGATCGAGCAGGATGTGGCGCAGGACGACCGGATAGAAGCTCTTCATCTTCAGGTCGCACAGCGCCATCAGCCGCTGGTTGAGCGTGCGCGTCACCCCGACATATTCGGTCCACCGTTCCTCGATGGCGCGCGCGGTCCAGGTGCCGATATGTTGGGAATAGGTCAGGCGCAGCTCGCGCGTCTCGACCACGATCGCCTCGCATCCGGGAATGCTGGCCATCAGCCGCCGTTCGCGCAGCGGGGTCAGCAGCAGCTCGTCCTCGCTCTTCAGATGCTTGGTGATGACCTGCGCGATCCGGGTGCGGGCCGGGCCCAGCAGCGGCGCGGCCTCGGCATAGCGCAGGTCGAACAGGGCCATGAGATCGCCGACGGCGCGCGCTATGTCCTCGTGTTGCGCACGGAGCAGATTGATGGTGACTTGCAAGATGTGGGGCTCCGATCCCGGATGGGTGAATATACCACCCTAGCCAACCCACGGTTTATGCACGGTAAATATAAAGGCCCGCGCTTCGTCGAAGAAGCACGGGCCAGTGAGGAATATCAGCCGATCGTCGGGATCTGCTGCGAGATGCAGTGGAAGCTGCCGCCGCCGGTCAGGATCGCGTCGGCGCGCAAACCCACGACCTGGCGGTCGGGGAAGATCGCCTGGATCGCGGCGACCCCGGCCTCGTCATTGTCGCTGCCATAGAGCGGCACGACGACGGCGGCATTGCCGATATAGAAGTTCATATAGCTGGCGGGGACGACCTCGTCGTCGCGCAGCACGCGGCCCGGCGACGGGATGCCGACGACCTCCAGCCCGGCGGCCTGCGCGTCGCGCTTGGCGGCGGCATAGACCTGCCAATTGGGGTCGTTCTCGGCGGCTTCGGGAATGGCGACGCGGTTGGGGCCGACGAAGCGCGCCAGATTGTCGACATGGCCATCGGTATGGTCGTTGAGCAGGCCGTTGCCCAGCCACACGATCCGGGTCAGCCCCAGGTCATGGGCCAGCCGCTCGGTGATCGCGCCCTCGGTCAGGTCGGGATTGCGGTTGGGGTTGAGCAGGCACTGGCGCGTCGTCACGACCAGCCCGGTGCCGTCCCCGTCGATCGCACCGCCCTCCAGCACCCATTCGCAGCGGGTGGCGGAAAGCGCGCGATCCTCGGCCAGACGCGCGCCGACCGTGTCATCGCCGGGCAGATCATATTTGCCGCCCCAGCCGTTGAACTCGAACAGCCGTGCCGAGCCGTCGCCGGTGACGATCGGGCCGGTATCGCGCAGCCAGATATCGCCAAAGGGCTGGACGATCACATCCGCCATATCGCCCGCCATCTGGCGTGCGGCATCGGCCGCCTCGCCGTCTGCGGCAACCAGGATCACCCGCTCGCCCCGGCCATCGGCATGGACGGCGCGGGCAAAGGCCAGCACCTCCTCGCGCGCAGGGTCGAGATCCTCTTCCCACAGCTCCGGATGGCTGGGAAAGCCGATCCAAACGGCGTCATGCGGGGCCCATTCGGGCGGCGGGGGCGTGGTCACGGTGGGCGTGGTCACTGGACGTTCTTCCTGCTTTGATCGCGAATGCCGCGAAATTCGGCGGTGGGATACCAGTTGGGCCACAGGCCCGGCCGGTCGGCGAGCGTCCTGCCCAATTGATAATAGACCGTCAAATCCTCGACCGCGCCCGACCAGTCCCAGTTGGCGTCATATTCGTCCGCCGGCTTGTGATAGCGGTGCGCGACATAATCGTCGCTGGCGGCCTTGCCCGCCGCCTTGCCGCCGACGACCTTGTCCTCGCCCGATCCACCGTCGAGCATCGGCACGCCCAGCTTGGCGAACGAGAAATGGTCGGAGCGGTAATAGCCGCCACGTTCGGGATTGGCCTCCTCGCCGATATACCGCCCCTGCGCCTTCACGAAGGGGACGACCAGGTCCTCGATCTCGGACTTGCCCTTGCCGACCAGCACGAAATCCTTCGACCGGCCCGAGATATTCAGCCCGTCCATGTTCACGCCCCCCACGGTGCGGGCAAGCGGGAACACGGGGTGCTGCGCATAATAGCCCGAGCCGAGCAGCCCGCTTTCCTCCGCCGTCACCGCCAGGAACGCGATCGAGCGTTTGGCCGGTCCCGCCTTCACTTGTGCCTCGGCCAGCGCGACCAGCCCCGCCACGCCGGTCGCATTGTCGAGCGCGCCGTTGCAGATATCGTCGCCGTCCACCGCGTCGCAGCGGCCCAGATGGTCCCAGTGCGCCGAATAGAGGACGTAATCGCCCGGCTCGGTCGTGCCCGGCAGGACGCCGATCACGTTCTTCGACGCCTGGCGCCGGATCGTGTTGGTGAAGCCGCCCGACAGGGTCAGGCCGAGCGGCACCGCCTTGAACCCCTTTTGTTGCGCCGCCCTGGTCAGCGTGGCGAGGTCCCTGCCCGACGCCTTCAGGATAGTCTGCGCCACCGATTCCTGCAGCCAGCCGATGACCTGGCTCTGGTCCTGATGGTCGCCCGGCTCATCCAGCTCCAGCTGCGGCCCGGTCCAGGAGGATTGCACGACCGCCCAGGGGTAGGCGGCGGGTTCGGTCTGGTGAACGATCAACGCCGCGGCGGCACCATGCTTGGCGGCATTCTCGAACTTATAGGGCCAGCGGCCATACCAGGTCATCGCCCGCCCCTCGAACGGCCCCTCGCGCCCCATGGTCTGCCAGTCGGCGTCGTTGACCAGGATCACCACTGTCTTGCCGCGCACATCGATCCCGGCATAATCGTCCCAGCCCTTTTCCGGCGCGGTGATGCCGTATCCGACAAAGACCAGGTCGCTGTCCTTCAGGTCGATGCGCGGGGTCACGCGATAGGTGCCGACGACCATGTCGGTGCGATAGGCGAGCGGGAGCGACACGCCCTTGCCCTTCACGGTAAAGGGCTGGACGTCGGTGGCCGTGATCTCGACCATCGGCACGTCCTGGGTCCAGCTGCCCTTGTTGCCCGGTTTCAGCCCGGCCTTTTGGAAGCGCTCGATGATGGTCGCGACCGTCTTGTCCTCGGCCGGGGTGGTCGGCGCGCGGCCTTCATAGGCGTCAGAGGACAGGGTCTGGGTCACGGTCTTCAGCGTATCGACCGAGATGGCGGGCTTGTCCTGCGCGATGGCAGTGCCGGACAGGAGGAGGGACAACAGGACCAGACGACGCATGACGGACATTCCCCTTATGTTTGGGGATGTTGTGCCCGGTGGACGCGGGCGGGGCAAGCTTGCCAAGCATCCCGTGGCCGGTCAGATTGCGATCATGAAGACGCTGTCACCTTTTGCCGTGCTGGTCCTGTTCGGCTTTATCGGCCTGCTGAGCCACAAGTTCGGCCTCTGGTTCCCGCTGGGCATGGTGGCGGCGATCATCGTCGCGATCGTGCAGAAAAAACGCGCCGGATAGGCCAGCCGTCCCGCCCCATTCGATCGATACCGAAACCGTCACGACGACAGATGGTTATGCGCCTGGATCGGCTGATGAGAATGTCGGGCCGCACAAGAGGAGGGAAACATGAAATGGATTGCCGTCATGACCGCGATGATGGTCATCGGATCGGGCGCCCCCATTCTGGCGCAGGAATCGCCGAACCTGTCGCCCGCCTATATCAGCTGCATGAGCCGCGCCGGCAGCAACATCGTGCAGACCGGCGTCTGTACCCAGCGCGAGGCGGCGGTGCAGGATGACCGCCTGAACAAGGCCTATCAGCAGGTCATGCGCCAACTGGCCTCGCGCCCGGCGGTCAAGACCGCCCTGCGCGACCAGCAGCGCCGCTGGATTCGGGAACGGGATTACAGCTGCAAGATCAATGGCGACACGATCGATACCGGCTGCATCGTGACCAAGACCGCGTTGCGCGCGGATCAGCTGGAGCGACAGGTCCGCTTCTGATCGCGCACCCGTCGCGCCTCGTCCCTGGGCGCCTGTGCGTCAGTCGCCCAGGGAATAGACGGACTCGAACTTGCCGTCCTTCAGGCCGCCGATCACCCATGCCGAGGGTTTGCCGCTGGCGAAGGCGACGGTGTATTTCTCATAACGCTGCCCGTTTGCGTCCTGCGCGGTGTCGAAGGTGATCGACTGGATCGCACCAGCCGCCTTGATCGCGGGCGCCATCTTCGGAAGCTGCTGGCGGCAGGCCTTGAGCAGTTCCTCGCCCATCAGCGCCTCGGGACAGGTGCCGCCCGCAACGGCGGTCAGCATGGTGCGCAGCTGGCCGGAATATCGACCCTGTTCGGCGGTCTGGGCGGTGGCGGCCGTCATGCTCACCAGCGCCGCGACGGCGATCAATCCCAAGCGCATCGATACCCCTCCCTTTTCAACAGGCGGAAGTATGCGCGGCCTGCCGCCGTTCGACAAGCGCGGCGCAAACAAAAAGGGCGGCCCCATCGGGTCCGCCCTTTCCATAATTCGGTAAGACCCGAAACTTAGCGCGAATAGAATTCGACGACCAGGTTCGGTTCCATCTTCACCGGATAGGGCACCTCGTCCAGGGTCGGGATGCGGGTCAGCGCAACCTTGGTGTTGCCGTCGGCGGTGACGTAGTCGGGCACTTCACGCTCGGCGAGCTGCTGTGCTTCCATGACCAGCGCCATTTCGGTCGCCTTCGAACCCAGCGAGATCTCGTCGCCGACGAAGCAACGACGCGACGCGATGTTGCACTTCACGCCGTTGACGCGGATGTGGCCGTGGCTGACCAGCTGGCGCGCGGCGAAGATCGTCGGCGCGAACTTGGCGCGGTACACGATCATGTCCAGGCGCTGCTCGAGCAGGCCGATCAGGTTCTGCGAGGTATCGCCCTTCATGCGGGCGGCTTCCTGGTAGCAGGCCTTGAACTGCTTCTCGGTCACGTCGCCATAATAGCCCTTCAGCTTCTGCTTGGCGCGCAGCTGCAGACCGAAGTCCGACATCTTGCCCTTGCGACGCTGACCGTGCTGGCCGGGGCCGTATTCACGCTTGTTGACCGGGCTCTTGGGACGACCCCAGATGTTCTCGCCCATCCGGCGATCGAGCTTGTACTTTGCGCTTTGACGCTTCGACATGTGTAATCCTTGGCAATTACGAACGACGTTGGTCCCGGTATCGCACCATGCAAGCCTTTAAGGGGACAAGCGCAGGCCCACCGCTTCACCGGGATGCGGGGGCAATTGCGAAGCGGCGCGCCTAGACGACGGGCAGCCGCGAGTCAAGCGAAGCGGGCGATCAGCGACCGCTGGCGGTGTTCAGCTTGTTCGTCGCGTTTTCCACGTCGTTGCGCGCATTGGCGGCCATCTCGTCCCATTCCGCCTGGGTCTTGCAGATCCGCTTGCCCCCGAGCCGCGAGCCCGTGGTCTCCTGGACCCGGCAGATCTTCTTTTCCTTCACCGGCGCGGGCGCGGGTTCGGCCTGTTGCCCGGTCAGGGCCAGCAGCAGCAACGTGGTCAGCATCGTCCTATCTCCCAATGGGAACGCGGGTGCCATGCTATCCCGCGCCTGCCCCGATCGGCAAGCCGGGCTGGACAGCGGGAACGCCGCCCGGCAGAGCCATAATCCATGACCCAGATTCTCGCCGGACCCGATTGCACCACCATGGCGGAGGTCCGCGCGGGCGTGGACCAGCTCGACCGCGAACTGGTGGCGATGCTCGCGCGCCGCTTCGCCTATATGGACGCCGCCGCGCGGATCAAACCGACCCGCGACCGGGTGCGCGACGAGGATCGCAAGACCCAGGTGATCGACCAGGCCCGCGCCGAAGCCCAGCGGCTGGGCGTGCCGGAAGCGGTGGTGGCGGAGATGTGGGAGACGCTGGTCGAAGGTTCGATCGCCTATGAACTGGCGGCGTTCGACCGGACGCGGGGGTAAGCGGGCCCCGTTTCCCGACCTCCGTTCAGGCTGAGCGAAGTCGAAGCCCACGCCGGAACCGCTACCGCAAGGGCATCGTGGCCAATGCCACCCTTGGCCTTCGACTATGCTCAGGCTGAACGGAGGGTGGGGATTTGCCCCCTTACCGCTGACGCGGCCGCGCCAGCGTCGACAGCACGCCACGCAGCGTCCGCACCTCCTGGCTCGACCAGCCGGGCTTGGTCAGCAAGGTGCGCAGCGTCCGCTTGCTGGCCGGCGTGCGGTCGGGCGGGAAGAAGAAGCCCGCATTCTCCAGCATCTCCTCCAACTGGCCGATCATCCCGTCCAGCTCGCCCTGCGGCGCGACCTCGGGCAGCTCGACCTCGGGCGGCTGGGCCAGTTCGACGCCCTTCGACCATTCATAGGCGATCAGGATCACCGCCTGGGCCAGGTTCAGGCTGCCGAATTCCGGGTTGATCGGCACGGTCACGATCTTGCGCGCGATGGCGACGTCGTCGGTTTCCAGCCCCGAGCGCTCCGGCCCAAAGAGGAAGGCCGCGCGACCCACGGTATCGGCATGGATTTCGCGCGCCGCCTCTTCCGGGGTCACGACCGGCTTGGTCACGCCGCGCTTGCGCACCGTGGTCGCATAGACCTGCGCGCAGTCGGCGACCGCGTCGGCCACGCTCTCATAGACCTTGGCCTGTTCCAGCACGATGTCCGCGCCCGATGCGGCGGGCCCCGCCTGCGGATTGGGCCAGCCGTCGCGCGGGGTGACGAGCCGCATCTCGACCAGCCCGAAATTCAACATGGCGCGCGCGGCCTTGCCGATATTCTCGCCGAGCTGCGGGCGGACCAGGACGATGACGGGGGGCTGGGATAGGGGCTGGGACACAATTCAATCTTCCGTTCGCCCTGAGCGAAGTCGAAGGGCACGTTCCGCGTGCGGTATCGCGGCTTCTTTCAGGCTCGTCCAGTCGGTTGCGATCAGGGCCTGCTTCTTGGTGCGGGACCAGCCCTTGATCTGACGCTCGGCGGTGAGGGCTTCGTGGCGAGAGGGGAAGTCCTGGGACCAAGCCAATTCTACCGGGCGGCGGGTTTGGGTGTAGCCGGGGAGTTCGCCGGTCTGGTGCTGGGCGATGCGGTGTTCGAGATTGTCGGTGTGGCCGGTATAATAGCTGCCGTCGGAGCAGCGGAGGATGTAGCAGTAGAAGGCCATTCCCTGAGGCTATTGCTTTTGGAGCTTGGGGCAAGGGATTCCCTTGGGCTTCGACTTCGCTCAGCCTGAACGGATGGTGGGGACAAGCGGGAGGCGAGATAAGGCTGAGCAAAAACAGCCGTTCAGGCTGAGCGGAGTCGAAGCCCACGCCCCCAACCTCGCCACAAGCCGAACCCTCACTCCCCCTTCGGCGCGACCTCTTCCACCGTCCCGGCAAACGCCTCGAAATCCCGGGCCTCGCCGAACTCGCGGTACACGCTGGCGAAGCGGATATAGGCGACCGAATCCAGACCTTTCAGCCCTTCCATCACCATCTCGCCGATCCGCTTGGACGACACCTCGCCCTCGCCGCTGGTCTCCAGCTGGCGCTGGATGCCCGAGACGAGCTTTTCCACCCGCACCGGGTCGATCGGTCGCTTGCGCGTGGCGATGGAAATGGAACGGAGCAGCTTTTCGCGGTCGAACGGCTCGCGCCGCTCTTCGCTCTTCAGAACGAACAGTTCGCGCAACTGGATGCGCTCGAAGGTGGTGAAGCGCGCGCCGCAGCCTTCGCATTGGCGACGGCGGCGGATGGCCGCCCCATCTTCGGTGGGGCGGCTGTCCTTTACCTGACTGTCTTCATGGCCACAGAATGGGCAGCGCATTCAGATCTTCTTCTTGGCCTTGAAATAGGCATAGCCCGCACCCGCCGCCGCGCCGAAGATCGGGCCCACGAACGGAACCGGGATCGCGACGACGGCGCCGAGCGCACCCCATTTCGCCATGCTCTTGCCGAGGCCGGGGGTCGACTTGATGTCGTTCTGAACCTCGGAAATCTTCTGGTCGAACTTCGCCATGCGTTTACGTCCTTATCCCTGATAGATCGGAAAGCGTGCGCAAAGCTCACGCACACGGGCACGAACGTTCGCCTCGACCTCCGGGTCCCCATGTTCGCCCTTGGCCTTCAGACCGTCGAGCACGTCGGCGACCATGTGGCCGATCTGCTCGAACTCGGCGGGGCCGAAACCGCGCGTGGTCCCGGCGGGCGAGCCGACGCGGATGCCGCTGGTCTTCATCGGGGGCAGCGGATCGTTGGGGATACCGTTCTTGTTGCAGGTGATGCCCGCGCGCTCCAGCGCCTCGTCGGCGTCGCGGCCGGTGATGCCCAGCGGCGTCAGGTCGACCAGCGCCAGGTGCGTGTCGGTGCCGCCCGCGACCAGGTTCGCCCCGCGCGCCTTCAGCGTCGCGGCCAGCGTGCGGGCATTCTCGACGACCGCCGCGATATAGGTCTTGAACTCCGGCTGCAGCGCCTCGCCGAACGCGACCGCCTTGGCGGCGATGACGTGCATCAGCGGGCCGCCCTGAAGCCCGGGGAAGACCGCCGAGTTGATCTTCTTCGCGATCGCTTCGTCGTTGGTCATAATCATGCCGCCACGGGGCCCGCGCAGCGTCTTATGCGTCGTGGTGGTCACGACATGCGCATGGCCGAACGGCGTCGGGTGCAGGCCGCCCGCGACGATGCCGGCGAAGTGCGCCATGTCGACCATGAAATAGGCACCGACCTCGTCCGCGATGGCGCGGAACTTGGCGAAGTCGATCGTGCGCGGATAGGCCGAGCCGCCCGCGATGATGATCTTGGGCTGGCTCTCGCGCGCGATCCGGGCGACCTCGTCATAGTCGATCAGGTGCGTCTCGGGATCGACGCCGTACTGGACCGCGTTGAACCACTTGCCCGACAGCGCGGCCTTCGCACCGTGCGTCAGGTGGCCACCGGCGTCGAGCGACAGGCCCATGATCGTATCGCCGGGCTTGGCCAGCGCCAGCATCACCGCGCCGTTCGCCTGCGCGCCCGAATGCGGCTGGACGTTGACGAAGTCGCAGCCGAAAATCTGCTTGGCGCGGTCGATCGCCAGTTGCTCGACCTCGTCCGACGGCGCGCAGCCCTGGTAATAGCGCTTGCCCGGATAGCCCTCGGCATATTTGTTGGTGAAGACCGAGCCTTGCGCTTCCATCACCGCCTTGGAGACGATGTTCTCGCTGGCGATCAGCTCGATCTGGGTCTGCTCGCGCTCCAGCTCATGCGCGACACCGGCAAAGACGGCGGGATCGGCATCGGCCAGGTTGCGGGTGAAGAAACCGGCGGGCTGGACGTCATTCATGCTCATGGGGGCGGTATCCTTGGGCGTTCAATTCTGGGCGGGGGCCGTGGACAGCATGTCGACACGGCGCTGATGACGTCCGCCCTCGAACGGGGTGGACAGGAATGTGTCGAGGCAGGCCTTGGCCATTTCCTCGCCGATGACGCGCGCGCCCATGGCGATGGCGTTGGCGTCATTATGCTGGCGGGCGAGCGCGGCCGAGAGCGGCTCGGACACCAGCGCGCAGCGGCAGGCGGGGTTGCGGTTGGCGGCGATCGAAATGCCGATGCCCGATCCGCACAGCGCCACGCCGCGCTCGGCCCGGCCATCGGCCAGCGCCTCGCCGATCGCGCGGCCGAAATCGGGATAGTCGACGCTGGCATTGCCGTCCGTGCCCAGATCGAGCACCTCATGCCCCTGTTCGCGCAACCAGTCCGCCAGCACGGTCTTCAGCGAGACGGCGGCATGATCGGATGCGATCGCGATGCGCATGGGACGGGCGCTCCTGACGAAGGGGATGGAATGCGTGCGCCTTTACGCGCGCGCAGGGCCGATGGCTACCCCTTCGCGAACGGAACGTGTGCCAGCGTTGAGGGGTTTTGCGCGCCATGAAGCGCATCCTGATCCTCGCCGCCCTCTCTGCCCTGACCGCCTGCTCGCGCGAGACGCCGGAGGAGGTGAGGAATGCCGCCGCCGCGACGAACACGCCCGAGGCAGCCGCCACGGCGGGGCCGGCCGGGGATGGCGCGACCTTCACCGGGCTGTCCAAGAAAAAGGGCCCCGATTATGTCGGCCACTATGTCGGGGTCGAAGGCATGTTCCTGACCATCAAGCACGCCGCGACGCCGGGCCGTTACCGTATGGAGATGCAGTGGGACCTCGACCACAAGGGCGAGTTCCGGGGCGAGCAGGTCGGCGATACCATCGTCTTCGAACGGAATGGCGTGCGCGAAACGCTACGCCCGACCAACGGAGATGCGACGGGGTTGAAGTATCTGGCGGGCAAGACCGATTGCCTGACCGTCAAACCGGGCGAGGGCTATTGCAAGAAATGAGGTGCAGCTAGGTTTGCGGGCATCACCCGAATAGGATTGCCGACGTGCCTTTGCAGGACCCGCACCCGACTTATAGCGACGTACGCTTCAGCGCGGCCGAATTCCTGCGGACGGCCCAAAGCGGTGCCTTCACCGATATGACCGTGGAATTGGTCGCCGGCAGGCTGAAGCGGCGGGACCTGCCGATGAGCGGCCATTCCGCGATGCAGGCCAAGCTTATCGTCCAGCTGGCCTCTGCCGTTTCCCCGGGCAGGGTGTTGGGGACCGGCGGCATCGTGCTCGACGACTCAACGGTCGTTTTGTGTGATGCGGCGCTGTCGTTGGACGTGGGGACCGAGGATCGGTTCCTGACACCGAACGACATTCTGCTGGTCGTCGAGATCGCACAGACGATGCAAGGTCGCGATATGGGCCTGAAGCGGAAGCTCTATGCCCAGGCGAACATCCCGACCTATTGGGTGATCGACGGGGTGCGCCGCATCGTCCATGTCTATGCCGATCCGGTCGAGGGCGACTATAGCAGCGTCCACACGGTGCGGTTTGGCGCACCGCTGGCGGTGCCGGGAAGCGACGCCGCGATCACGCTCGACTGAAATCCGGCCTTTAGAGCAAGATGACATGAGATGAACGCACCCCTCCCCTTCAGGGGAGGGGCCGGGGGTGGGGCGCTTCCGCAAGCCTGAGGCCTATGGCGAGGCCCCACCCCAACCCCTCCCCTGAAGGGGAGGGGCTTGCCTCGATTCAATGCAATGTCATCACGATCTAAAATTGCGACCGCCCCGGCGAAGGCCGGGGTCCAGTCACCCTATCGTTGGTGGTAATAAGGTCGCATCGCTCCGCGCACCACCCGCTTCGCCGCAACTGGACCCCGGC
>DXIH01000050.1 GCA_019112965.1 Candidatus Sphingomonas excrementigallinarum
GAGGGGCCGGGGGTGGGGCGCTTCCGCAAGCGTGAGGCCTGTAGCGAGGCCCCACCCCAACCCCTCCCCTGAAGGGGAGGTGCTTGCCTCGATCCAATGCAATGTCATCACGATCTAAACGGTGGTGGAAGGGCGCAGACGGACCAGCCAGTCCTCTCCCATCGCCCTGACAGGCGAGGCCCCTCCACCACGCCCTCCGGGCGCGGTCCCCCCCCATCAAAGATGGGGAGGATTTGAACCGCCGATCAGTTCAACACCACCGTCACGTCGCGACGGTTCTGCGCCCAGGCGGCTTCGTCCGAGCCCAGCGCGATCGGGCGTTCCTTGCCATAGCTGATGACGTTCATCCGCTCCGGCGATACACCGCGCGCGGCCAGATAATTCTTGGCCGAGTTCGCACGGCGCTCGCCCAGCGCGAGGTTGTATTCGCGGGTGCCGCGCTCGTCGCAATTGCCTTCGATGGTGATGCGCACATTGGGATAGCGCATCAGCCAGGCCGCCTGGCTGTCCAGGATCGCGCGCGCTTCGGGATCGATGTCATACTGATCGGTGCCGAAGTGAATGGTGTTCGACGTCACCGAGCGCTTGAAGTCGGCGTCCGAGCCGGGAACGATCGCGCCGTCCGGATTGGTGGTCGCGCCCGCGTTGGGATCGACGCCGGTGCCCTGGCTGACCGGCGCGGGCGGCAGCACTTCGGGGCGCTTCTTGGCGCAGCCCGCCATGGCGATCGCCATGGTGGCGACGACGAGCGTGGTCTTGATCTTGGTCATCGGACTCTCAACTCCCTACAGATTGGTGGAACCCCCGAAACTGGCCCCCAAAGCGACGTTATTGGCGCAGCGGACCCCAGGCCGGGTCCGATCCGTCGAGCGGCGTCGGAATGCGGCGCTCGTTCACACCGGTCAGATCGACCATCCACACATCCGCCTTGCCCGACGCCCCTGGCGTCGTACGCTGGAAGGTGATGACGCGGCCATTGGGCGACCAGCTCGGCCCCTCGTCCTGCCAGCTGTTGGTCAACAGCTTCTCGCCGCCACCCGACGGGCTCATGATGCCGATGCGGAACGCCCCGCCAAGCTTCGTAAAGGCGATCAGGTCGCCGCGCGGGCTCCAGACCGGCGTTGCATAGCGCCCGCCACCGAAGCTGATCCGCTGCTGGTTCGAACCATCGGCATTCATGACGTAGATCTGCTGCCCGCCCGAGCGATCGCTTTCGAAGACGATCTTCGATCCGTCGGGCGAATAGCTGCCGCCCGTGTCGATGCCGGGCGCGTTGGTCAGCCGCTGCGGCGTGCCCCCCTGCGACGACACGCGGTAGATATCGGTGTTACCACCTTGCGCCATCGAGAACAGGATCCAGCGGCCATCGGGTGAGAAGCGCGGCGCGAAGGTCGTCGCGGCATTCTGCACCACCAGGCGCTGGCGGCCGGTGCCGATGTCATAGACGTAAATCGCGGGCCGCTTGTCGATATAGGACATATAGACGATCGACTGCTGGTTCGGCGCGAAGCGCGGGGTCAGCACGATCGACTGGCCGTTGGTCAGGAAACGGTGGTTCGCGCCGTCCTGGTCCATGATCGCCAGCCGCTTGATACGATGCGCCTTGGGCCCCGTTTCCGAGACATAGGTGATGCGGCTGTCGAAATAGGGGCCTTCGCCGGTCAGCTTGGTATAGATGGTGTCGGCGCACTTATGCGCCGCGCGCCGCCAGTCGCCGGGCGACACGACAAAGCCCTGCCGCGCCAGCTCGCTCTTGGCCAGCACGTCGTAGAGATAGCAGCCGACCGTGAGCGTCCCGTCGCCATTGGCGCGGACATAGCCCTGGACCAGCGCCTGCGCGCCGGTGCCGTTCCAATAGTCGAAGGCGGGCGCGGTCACTTCCGGAAACGACACGGTACGCAGCTGCGCGGGTGGGATCGGCGTGAACAGCCCCGAATTGCGCAGGTCGTTGGCGATGATCTCGGACAGCTTCTGCCCCACGACGTCGGTCGTGCCCGCGGGCGTCTGCACCACCGCGCTGGTCGGCATGGCGGGGATGGCGATGGGCATCGGCGCGGAGATGCCGCCCTCGACATCGACGACCAGGCCTTCCTGACCGTTGGCGGGCTGGACGGCGGGCTGCTGCCCGGCGGCGGGAGCGGGCGCCGTTGCCTGATCCTGGGGCGCGGGCACGTCCTGCGCCCCCACGGCGCTGGCGGCCAGCGCCAGCGTGAGCGGCAGGGTCAGCAGGGAACGGGGCATAAACATGATCCTCAACCCGGAAGTCTGAAACGAAGAGTGACGTCGCTCCAGCCGCCCGGCGCTCCATAAAGCGCCGAGGGCCTGTCGCGTAATGGACAGTTTCTGAAAACTGTCGTTGCCTTGGTAACGATCCCTCGCGCCCCTGTCGCCGAAAACGCGGCCACCGCGTCGAAGGGGATCGACACCGGGCAGGGACGAAGCGACGGATCGGTCATCCTCAACCCGGCAGCTTGTAGCGCAGCGTGAAATTGCTCCAGCCGCCCGGCACGTCATAGAGTTCCGCCGGAAGCCCGCGCAGCGGCGAGCAGCCCTTGAACGTCGCGATCGCCAGATCGTCGACCCGGTCGACATAGCGCTCATTCTCGCCATCGACGCCGCTATGCCCGACGACGCGCGGCGCGGCGGCCAGGCTGCCGTCCTTGTTGAGATGCAGGTTGATCGCGACGCGGATGCGCTCGGCCCCCGGCCCCGGCGTTACCTGCCGGTTGGCGCAGGGCTGCACCTGCCGCAGGATCGCCGAGGCGATGTTCGCCAGCTGCTGCGCGCCGATCCTGGCGGCGGGCGCGGCCTGCGACTTGGACGGCGACGGATCGGCCGACAGCCCCTTCAGGAAGTCCGCGCCCAGATGCGAACCGCGTGGGCGCGTGGTCTTCGCCGTTTCGCTCTTGCCGCTGCCGCGCGCCGGGGTGGTGGGCTTGGGCGCCGCCGCAGGCTTGGCCTCCGACCGGGTCGGGCGCGCAGGCGCGGGCTTGGCCTCATGCACCGGCTTGGCCGGGGCTGGCTTGGCGGGCGCGGGCTTTGGTTTCGGCTCGGGCTTGGGCTGCGGCCGGGGCTTTTCGACGGGCTTGGGCTGCGGCTTGGGTTCCGGACGCGGCTCGGGCTTAGCCGGTTCGGGCTTCGGCTGCGGCTTTGGTTGCGGCTTCGGCTGGGGTGCCGGGGGGGGCGGCGCGGGCTGGGGTTCGGGCTCGGCCTCCACCGGCTCGGGCGGCGCGGCGTCCTCGGGCGCTCCCTCTTCGGGGGCTACCGACTGGGCGGCCTGCTCGTTCGGGGTCGGCGAAGCAGCCTCCAATGCGACATCCTTCACCAGCGAGATGTCGATCGGCGTAACCTTCAGCTTTTCCGGATTCGGCGTCGACAGAAAGCCGACCGACAACAGGCCGAACAGGACGATATGTCCTGCGACCGCGATCGCCAGCCCGATCCGTTCCCCACGCTCCATCAGCGGGCGCCCGCTCCTTGGCCCGCTCCCTGCGCAGGGCCGCCCTCGACGGTGACCAGCGATACGCGGTTCAGCCCGGCGCGGTTCAGCTCGCCCATCACCCGCATCACCCGGCCATAATCCAGCGCCCGGTCGGCACGCAGATAGACCTGCGGCACCTGCCCGTCGGGACCCTTTCGCGCCGCAATGGCATCGAGCCTGGCGGGCAGGTCGGCCTCGGTGATCTCATCGTCGTTCAGGAACATGCGCCCCTGTTCGTCGATCGCGATCTGTTCGGGCTTCTGCTCCTGGTCCAGCGCCTTGGCGCGGCTGTCGGGCAGGTTCACCGGCACGCCCGAGGTCAGCAGCGGCGCGGTCACCATGAAGATGATGAGCAGCACCAGCATCACGTCGACCAGCGGCGTCACGTTGATGTCCGCCATCGGCGCGCGACGCCCCCGACCGGAGCGGGAGGGAAGGTTCATGGCCATCGCCGTTCCCCTTAGCGCGCCGAGTCGAGCTGGCGGCTGAGCGTGGTGTGGAAGCCGTCGGCGAAGCGGTTCAGGGACGCCTCGACCCGGTTCACGCCGTGGCTGAAACGGTTGTACGCGATCACCGCCGGGATGGCGGCGAACAGGCCGATCGCCGTGGCGAACAGCGCCTCCGAAATGCCTGGTGCCACGACCGCCAGCGAGGTGTTCTGCGCCTGAGCGATGCCGGTGAAGCTGCGCATGATGCCCCAGACGGTGCCGAACAGCCCGACGAACGGCGCGACCGAGCCGACCGTCGCCAGCACGTTCAGCCGGTCGGACAGCTTGTCGATCTCACCCGCCACGGCCGATCCCATCGCGGTGGCCAGGCGCTCGCGCGTGCCGTCGCGGTCGATATGCCCGCCCGCGGTCGAGCGCCGCCATTCCTGCACGCCTGCCGAAAAGACCCGCGCGGAGGGCAGTTCATTGTCCTGCTCCATCCGGTGAAAGGCGTCGATATCCTCCGCCTTCCAGAAATCGCGTTCGAACCGGGTCATGCCCTTCTTCGTGCGCGCCAGCTTGCGCGAAAAGGCGACGATGATCGCCCAGGTCCAGATGCTGGCGAGCAGCAGGCCGATCATCACGAACTTCACCACCCAGTCGGCGTGGATGAACAGCGCGACGGGCGACAAACTGGCGGCATCCATGTTGAAGACGGGATTCATGGGTGTTGGGTGTCCCCTTGCCAGACGAGGCGTTGGTAGATGGCGATCCAGTCGGCGGGCTGCCGACGCGGGCGACCGTTCGGGCCGACCCACGCGACGGTCACGCGCGCGTCGGTCAGCTTGACCGTGCCGCACCTGACTGTCTGATGAATGACGACGCGAACTGCACTCACCTCGATCAACCGGGACTCGACGACCAGATCGTCGTCGAGCCGGGCGGAGGCGGCATAGCGGATGGCGATGTCGGTGACGGCATAGGCGCCCTGCCCCGCCTCATGTGCGGCGCGCTGGTCGATCCCGGCGACGCGCAGCATGTCGGAGCGCGCACGCTCCATATAGCGGAGGTAATTGGCGTGATAGACCACGCCCGACAGGTCGGTATCCTCGAAATAGACGCGCACCGCAAAGCGATGCTCCGTCCCCTCGAAGCGGCCGCCGATCGGCTGGTGGTCTCCCGTCACCGTCATGGTGACTGCCCGTTAACCTATCCGTCCGGGGGAAGGAAGGCACTTGCGCCCCTGTTACCTATGGGTTACATGGTACCTATAGGTTACAGGAGGTCACGGTGAATCTCGCGGAGCAGGCCGAAGCCAGAAGTCGTGACCGGGCAATCGTCTCCTATCTTGCCGCTCTGATATTGCTGCTGGTGGCCATCGCTTGGATTCGGGTTTCCGACGGCTCGTGGTTCGCCATCGCTGGCGCGGCTGCCCTGAGCCTGACGAGCCTTCCCATTCGACTTTTCGAATGGAGAAAGCTCACCCCCCTGCTCAACGACGAGACGACCCGTGACCATCGCCGGTCGAGCTTCGCCGCCGGATTTTGGGTGATGCTGGCCACCGCCGCCGTCATCGCCGGGCTGCCGGGTTTGCACATATTCGATGCCGTCATCGCGACTCGGGTCGTCATCACCGCCGGGCTGATGGCTGCATTGATCGTCTTTGCCACGCTGGAACTACGCGCCAGCCGGTAACACACTCATCGGTACAGGAGGCACATCATGGGTCTTGTCGAGAAAGCCGAACGCAAGAGCCTGTTTCGGGCGATCCTATTCTACGTCTTGGCCGTGAGCCTGCTGGCCTCGACCATCCTGTCCATCGCCAACGGTCATGACGAACCCAACCGCCTTCTCGCCTGGTTCGCGTTGATCGGGCTGACCGCACTCAATCTGACCAGCGTCCCCTTCCTATTTCGACAACACCGACTCTCGGCACTGATGAACGACGAGACGACCCGCGATCATCGCCGGTCGAGCCTGGCCACCGGATTCTGGGCGATGATCCTGGCAACGGCGGCGACCATCGCAGTGTCGTCCTTTGCACCGCTTAGCGCCATCGCCCTGGGAAGGGTCGTCGTTACCGCTGGCCTCACCGCCGCACTGGTCGCCTTCGCCACGCTGGAGCTGCGCGCCAGCCGATGAACGAGACGCTTGGCAACGACCTGAAGGCCGCGCGCGAGGCGGCGGGGCTGACCCAGGGCGCGCTCGCGGAGGCGATCGGGGTCAGCCGCAAGACGATCAACACGGTGGAGAACGGCGTCTTCCAGCCCTCGACCCTGCTCGCGCTCAAGCTGGCGCGCGCGCTGGGCCGACCCGTCGAATCGCTGTTCTGGATCGTCGACTGACCCGCCTCAGCGAATCGCGGCGGGATCGACCTTCAGCGACGGCGGATTGATGACCGGCGGCGTGTAAGGCTTGGCGGCTGGCACCGGCTGACTCGACAGGACCGGGCCGCTCGGCGCGCTCGCGGGGGCGACGGCGGGCGCCGCACTGCTCGCGATAGTCAGCGGGGCGACACCCTGCTGCACCGGCACCATCGTGCCGTTGCGCCATGCGTCATAGGCGCGGAAGAAGGCGATGAAGGGCGCGTTGAGCTTTTCCAGCCGCTCTGCCGCCTTCATGTCGAACGCCGTGGTCGGGGCGGTGCTGATATCGGCCAGCACCTCATCGGCGGCAGCGCAGAAGGTCTTGCGGACCGGGGTGATCGAAAAGAAATTATAGAGCCGGGTCATCGCGTCGTCATAGCTGTCGCGCCAGTCGCCGCCCTGGGCCTGATATTCCGCCGAATAACGCTTCTCCGCCGCCGCCAGCTCGATTCGCTGCACCGTCAGCATCGTGTTGTAGCGATTGACGATCTGCCCCTCATCCGGCCCGCGACAGGCCAGCGCGGCGACGTTCAGCCCCGAGCGCAGGTGCCAGACGGTGGCCGCGCTGGTCAGCGAGCGATTCGGCGTGGCGTAATTGCCATCGGGCAGCAGCACGGGGATCCGCATCCCCGGCGTCGCCCCGGCGGGCATGGGGGCACGGACATATTGCGGTGGGGCCGGAACCATGACCGGCGGCGGCGCGACCTTGGCCGTCTCGCGCGCGGCGCATCCCGCGAGAGACAGGCCGATCGCAACACCCGACACCAAACGCAACTTCGCCATAACCCTGATCCTCGGAAAACCCGCCCCCGGCCGTTCGCCGATGTCATGCCGAATCAAGGTTAACGCGTCGTAACTCGTGCGATGAAACGAGGCTTATGTCAGAGGGTTGGAAATCGGGTCATTCCTCCCTTGCAGGGATTCCTCTGCGAACGTCGGCATGTCGCTTGGAAACATGTACCACCCCGGCGGAGGCCGGGGTCCAGTTTGGCTACCGTAAGAGCAACTTACAGTCGCCCCGCAACTGGATCCCGGCCTTCGCCGGGATGGTGGAGAGAGAGTTTCGCAGAGGAATCCGGCAAGGGGAGGTGGCAGGCCAAACGCCTGACGGAGGGGGATTTGGTCATAGGGCATCCCCCGCAACACGCCCCCCTCCACCATCCTTCGGATGGTCCCCCTCACCTTGCAGGGGAGGAACGAATTTACGCCGCGCGGGCGACCAGCGCGGCGGCGGCTTCCGCCATCAACTGGGCCAGGATGTCGGCGATCGGCTCTTCCTTGGTCACCATGCCGACCGACTGGCCCGCCATCACCGAGCCATGCTCGACATCACCCTCGATCACCGCGCGGCGGAGCGCCCCCGCCCAGTAATGTTCGATCTGCAACTGCGCCTCGGCCATCGCGACCTTGCCCTCGTCCAGCGACTGGGCGACTTCGCGCTGCTTGGCGGTGAAGAGCTCGCCGCCCGCATTCTTCAGCGCGCGAACCGGGATGACCGGCAGGCGCGGGTCGATCTGCACGCTCGCCACCGCATCGCGGGCCGAGGCGCGGATGAACGCCTTCTTGAAATTGGGATGCGCGATCGATTCGGTCGCGCAGACGAAGCGCGTGCCGAGCTGGACGCCCGCCGCGCCCATGTCGAGATAGCCAGCGATCGCCTCGCCCCGACCGATGCCGCCCGCAACGAAGACGGGGACCTGCTCGGCGATCTCGGGCAGCATCTCCTGCGCCAGCACGCTGGTCGACACCGGGCCGATATGCCCGCCCGCTTCCATGCCCTCGATCACCAGCGCATCGACGCCCGAGCGGATCAGCTTCTTGGCGAGGCTGAGCGCGGGCGCGAAACAGATGACCTTGGCGCCCGTCTCCTTGATCGCCTCCAGCGCGCCCTTGGGCGGCAGGCCACCGGCAAGGACGACATGGCCGATCTGGTGACGGCCGCACACCGCGATCAGGTCGAACAGCTGCGGGTGCATGGTGATGAGGTTCACGCCGAACGGGCGGCTGGTCATCGCCTTGGTCGCGGCGATTTCGGTATCGAGCAGTTCCGGGGTCATCGCCCCGCACGCGATCACGCCGAAGCCACCCGCGTTGGACATGGCGGAGACGAGGTTGCGCTCCGACACCCAGGACATGGCACCCGCCATGATCGCCATGTCGGCGCCGAGGAACTCCGCGCCGCGCGCCATGCGGGTGGCGAGACGCTGTTCGCCGGTGGTGGTGGTGAGGGTATCGGTCATCGCCGCTCCATGCCGTGGGTAGCGCCGGACGGCAAGATTTGGTTCACGCGAAGCCGCGATGGCGCGAAGAAGTTGGTTCGCGCGGAGGCGCAATCCCATCTTCAACAGGTCGTTATTGGAGGGCAAGCGGCAGGATGCGCGCACATTCCTCCCTGAGCTTGCTCGGAGAGGGGGACCGCGCCCGCAGGGCGTGGTGGAGGGGCATAGGCCCCTCGCCCCTCCACCATCGCTTCGCGATGGTCCCCCTCCCCAAGCATAGCTTGGGGAGGATTGGGTTACGCCGCCTCGGCGTCCAGGCCGTAAGCGGTGTGCAGGACACGCACCGCCAGTTCGGTATAATCCTCTTCGATCAGCACGCTGACCTTGATCTCCGAGGTGGTGATCGCAAGGATGTTGATCCCGCGCGCGCCCAGCGTCTGGAACATGGTCGAGGCCACGCCCGCATGGCTGCGCATGCCGACGCCGACGACCGAGATCTTGGCGACCCGCGTGTCGTGGACCATCTTGGCATAGCCGATCTCGCCGCTGGCCTTTTCCAGCACGTCCAGGCTGCGCGCCAGGTCGGCCGAGGGCACGGTGAAGGTCACGTCGGTCGAGCCGGTCGAATGCGCGATATTCTGGACGATCATGTCCACATTGATCCCCGCATCGGCGAGCGGCGCGAAGATCGAGCCCACCGCGCCGGGTCGGTCGGGTACGGCGGTCAGGGTGATCTTGGCTTCGTTCTTGTCATGCGCGATGCCGGTGATGAGCTGGCGTTCCATATCGTCGATTTCCTCTTCGCCCACGATCAACGTGCCGCGATGTCCGTCTTCGTCCCGTGCGTCGTCGAACGAGCTGAGCACCCGCACGCGCACCTGTTCCTTCATCGCCAGACCCACCGATCGGGTCTGGAGCACCTTGGCGCCGACGCTGGCGAGTTCCAGCATCTCCTCATAGGTGACCTTCGACAGTTTCCGTGCACGCGGCACGATGCGCGGATCGGTGGTGTAGACGCCGTCGACATCGGTATAGATGTCGCACCGCTCCGCCTTCATCGCCGCCGCGACCGCCACCGCGCTGGTGTCCGATCCGCCGCGGCCCAGCGTCGTGACGCGGTTGCCCTCGGCCACGCCCTGGAAGCCGGGGATCACCGCGACCACGCCCGCCGCCAGACTTTCGTCGAGCGCGGTCGTGTCGATCTCGCCGATCCGCGCTTTTGCAAAGGCGGTGTCGGTATGGATCGGCAGCTGCCAGCCCAGCCACGAGCGCGCGGGCACGCCCATCGCCTGGAGCGTGATCGCCAGCAGCCCGCTGGTGATCTGTTCGCCCGCCGAGACGACGACGTCATATTCCTGGGGATCGTAAAGCGACGAGGCCTCGCGGCAGAAACCGACCAGCCGGTCGGTCTCGCCCGCCATCGCGGAGACGACGACCGCGACCTGATGCCCAGCCTCCACCTCGCGTTTGACCCGCGCCGCCACGTTGCGGATGCGCTCGATTCCGGCCATCGAGGTGCCGCCGAACTTCATCACGATACGGGCCATGCGGTTTTTGCCAATCTCCTTGGGGTAAAACGGCGGTCCTGATAGGTAGCCCCCATGACGAACGCAAGCCATTTGAACGATTCTACCATTATTGGGGCCGAAGCCGCACATTTCGGAAAGATGGCGGCGGACTGGTGGGACCCCAAGGGGTCGAGCGCGATGCTGCACCGACTCAACCCGCCCCGGCTGCGTTACATTCGCGAGCAGATCGACCTGCACTGGGACGCCGACGGACAGGGCTTCACGCCGCTGGCGGGCAAGCGCGCGCTCGACGTCGGCTGCGGCGCGGGGCTGCTGTGCGAGCCGCTCGCCCGTCTCGGCGCGGCGGTGACGGGGCTCGACGCGGCGCCGGAGAATGTCGCGGTCGCCGCTGCGCACGCCGCCCAGTCGGGGCTGGACATCCACTATCGCGCGGGCAGCGTCGAAGGGCTGGCAGGCGAGACGTTCGACCTCGTCACCTCGCTGGAGGTGATCGAGCATGTCGCCGATCCGGCCCGATTCGTGCGCGGGCTGGCCGATGCGCTGGCCCCGGGCGGGCTGATGATCCTGTCGACGCCCAACCGCACGCCGCTATCGAAGCTGGCGCTGATTACGCTGGCCGAGGGGACCGGGCGAATCCCCAGGGGCACGCATGACTGGTCGAAATTCCTGACCCCCGACGAACTGTCCGCGCTGCTGACCGACGCCGGACTGACGGTGCGCGACGTGCGGGGGCTGAGCTTCTCGCCGACCAAGGGGTTCATGGTCAGCGACTCGACCGCACTCGACTATTTCGTGACGGCGACGCGCTAGATACTTCCCCCCTCCCCTTCAGGGGAGGGGTCGGGGGTGGGGCGCTGCCGCAAACGCACGGCCAGTGGCGACGCCCCACCCCAACCCCTCCCCTGAAGGGGAGGGGCTTGCTCGGATGCTCCCATGCCATTTTTCGACCGCCAGACGACCTCGGCCAACCACCGCCTCCTGATCCTGCTCGCCATGGCGATCCTCGCCCGGGCGCTGACCTTCGGGAATCCGGTGGTCCATGTGGATGAGGAGTTCTACTTCTTCACAGGCCATTCCATGTGGCAGGGTGCGTGGCCGTTCGTCGATGTGTGGGATCGCAAGCCGGTCGGGCTATTCCTGCTCTATGCCGTCCCCGCCGCGTTGGGGTTTCCGGCGGGCATCTGGGCCTATCAGGCGATGGCGTTGCTCAGCGTCGTCGGGACCGCGTGGCTGATCGCGCGCATGGCGGAGCGATTCGGCTGGGGCACGGGCGCGACGGCGGCGGGGATCGCCTATATCCTGTGGCTGGACCTGCTGGGCGGGCAAGGCGGGCAGGCCCCGGTCTTCTACAATCTGCTGATGATGGCGGCGGCCTGGGCGATTCTCGAATCGGATCGGCGCGCCTCCCGCCCGTTGGGCCTTGCCGCGATGGCGCTGGTCGGCATCGTGCTCCAGATCAAATATTCGGCGGTGTTCGAGGGGATGGTGTTCGGCCTGTGGCTGCTCGCCGGCGAATGGCGGCGGAGCCGGTCGCCGGTCGCGCTGATCCTGTACGGCGCGGCGCTGGTGGCGGTATCGCTAGCGCCGACCGCGCTGGCGGCGGGCGTCTATGCCGCGATCGGCCAGTGGGACGCGTTCCTCTACGCCAATTTCCTGTCGATCTTCCATCGCAATCCCGATCCGCTGGGCGAGCTGGCGGGCAATCTGGGGCAGATGGTCCTGATCCTCTCGCCGATCGTCACGCTGGCGGTGCTGGGGCTCAAGCGATCGGGGCGCGATCGCGAGCGGGTTTTCCTGGCCGTCTGGCTGGGCGCGGGCGTGATCGGCGTGCTGCTGTTCCGGCCCTGGTTCGACCATTATGGCCTGCCGATCCTGCTGCCCGCCTGCACCGCTGCGGCGGCGATGCTGGGGCGCGAGGCGTGGCGGCGGCGCTATGCGCCTGCCCTGCTGCTGACCGTGGCGCTGGCGGGGCAGATCGTGCTGTTGTCCCTGCGCCACGAACGCGGCGACGCGACCGAGTTCGCCGCGCTCGCCCAAGCAGTCGGCAAGGGGCCGGGCTGCCTGTACGTCTATTCGGGCAGCACCATGCTCTATGTCGCCACCCAGCGCTGCGCCCTGTCGCGCTGGATCGTGCCCGCGCATCTCAGCCGCGCGCGGGAGGCGGGCGCGACCGGCGTCGACCAGGATGCCGAGATCGCCCGCATCCTCTCGCGCCATCCCGCCGTGGTAGTGATGCGCCCGCCCTATAATGGCGAGCGGCCCGAGGCGCATGCCCGCGTGCTGGCGGCGATGGCGCAGGGCTATCGGCTGGCCGCACAACTGCCGATGGGCAACGAGACGATCCGCGTCTATAAATCCACGCGATGAAACGCCTTCTCGCCTCCATCCATGACGTGTCCCCCCGTTTCGAGGGGGCGGTCGATGCGCTGTTTGACCGGCTGTCGGGTCATCTCGGCGGGCCGCGCCTGGCCATGCTGGTCATTCCCGATCACTGGAACAGCGCCCCCATCGCGCCGGGCACGCCCTTTGCCACGCGCCTGCGGGGCTGGGCGGATATGGGGATCGAGATGTTCGTCCATGGCTGGTCGCATAAGGACGACATGGTCCACACCGATCAGAAGACCGCGCTGAAGGCCAAGCACATGACCGCGGGCGAAGGCGAGTTCGTCGGCTTGGACCGCGCCGAAGCCTTGCGCCGAATGCAGCGCGGCACCGCCTTGATCGAGGATATCATCGGCCGCCGCGCGACCGGCTTCATCGCGCCCGCCTGGCTCTATTCGGACGAGGCGCGCCTGGCGCTGGGCGATGCGGGCTTCGGGCTGGCGGAGGATCATTTCCGCGTGTGGACGCCCATGGACGGCAAGATCATCGCACGCGGTCCCGTCGTCACCTGGGCCAGCCGGTCGCGCGGACGCCAGCTGAGCTCGCTCGCCGCCGCCGCCGTGCTGCGCCACGGCCTGCGCCCCACCCCGGTCGCCCGAGTCGCGGTGCATCCAGGCGACAATGGCGTGCCCGCTTTGCTCGACAGCATCGACAAGACCTATGCGCGACTGGCGAAGACGCACACGCCGTCGCGCTACGCGGATTTGCTCGCCGCCTGAATCAGCGCGCGGCGAGGGTATGGAGGTAGCGTTGCCGCGCCTCCGACCCGCGTGGATAGCGTTTCAGCGTCTTCACCTCGCTGCGCGAGAGCCGGAAGCGGGAATAGCCCTTGTCCGCCAAGCAGCGCTCGACATCGCCGAGCTGGATCGCATGAAGTCGGCGCTTTTGTCGGTCGGGCTGGGTCCGCAGGATCGAATTGATCCAATCGCTGGCACCGCCGCCGCTGTTCAGATTGTTGTCGGCTGCTGTGAAGCCCGTGATGAACCGCTTTGCGGGTTCGTCCTGTGACACGTCACGGAAATAGCCGATCTTGGCGCATTCGACCGAATCGGCGCGATACTGGTCGAAGGCGATGCCGGGCTTGCCCCAGCTTTCGATCGGGGGACGGTCGGCCGCCTCGGCGGCGACCGAAGATGCCAGCATGATGCCCATCACGACTGCGAAGCCACGACTCATCAACCGTCTCCCATGACATTTTTGTCATGATGGCAGACTCGCGGGGGCCGCGAAAGCTCCGTTCCGGCTCAGGCGACGGCTTGCAACTGCCCGCCCTCGTCGAGCAATTGCTGATAGCGTGCGATCAGCGCCTCGGCATGGTCGCGGTCGCTGAACACCTTGCCCGCCGCCACGCGCGCGGCGTTGCGCAGGACGCGCTGGTCGCGTGCCAGCAGCCGCTCGATCGCCTCGGCACAGGCCGCCCCGTCGCGGGCGCGGAAGGTTTCGGCGAACAGCGGGTTCGCGACTTCGGCACAGCCGCCATAATCGGGCACCACCAGCGGCAGGCCGGAGGCCAGCGCCTCGGACGCCACCAGCCCGAACGTCTCGGTCTCGCAGCCATGGACCAGCGCGTCGCAGCTCGCCATGATCCGCGCCAGGCGCGGGCGGTCATAGACCGGGCGGAACAGGCGGATATGCGGGCTCCCTGCGATCCGCTTCTCCAGCGTCCGGCTGGCGACGCCGCCGCCGATCAGGATCAGGCCGACCGGCCGGGTCGAGGCCACGCGCTCGACCGCGTCGATGACCATCGGCCAGCGCTTTTCGGGATGATGCCGCCCCAGCCCCAGCAGCAGATGCGCGTCCTCCGGCAGCGCACACTGCGCCAGCAGCGCGGCGCGCAGCCGTTCGTCGCGGTGGTCGGGCGAGAAGAAATGCCGCTCGATGCCCAGCGGAATCCCCTCGTCCACCCGCACGCCGCGCTTGCCGAGTCGCTTCACCAAGGCCGGGCCGTTGGACAGCACCAGGTCGTAATGGTCGAGGAAGCGGTTCATGTAGCGGCTGTACCAGCTGAACCAGTCCTCCACCCGCTCCTGCGCGACGATGCCGTCCAGCCAGCGAACCGGATAGGTGCCGACATTGTCGTTGTGCATGAAGAAGACCTTCTTCGCGCGCCCCTGCCAGCTGGCGACGAACCAGGCGGGCTTGGCGGGCGAAGACACCTCGACGATGTCGGGGTCCAGCTCGTCGAGCAGCTGGCAGACCGGCGCGGAGTCCCAGAACATGCCGTAATTGGTGTCCAGGATCAGGCGCGGCGCCTTCACATAGATGATCTTGCCGCCGCCGGGACGCTCCTCGACCCGGTCCTCGGTACCGGGGGCGAGCACGATCAGCTCATGGCCCATCTCGGCCAGAATCGACATCTTGCGGTCGATATAGGTCCGCACGCCCCCGCCGGTGGGGGAGTAGAATTCGTTGACGTCGACGATGCGCATCGCCCGTTCCTTACTCCACCGGGCCGAAACCACCCAGCCCCCGCAGATATTGGGCACGGATAGTCGTCGTCGCCACCCCGTTGGGCACGTCGATCAGCGCGGAGGCGAGCGGCGGCTTGCGGCGGCCGAGCTTGGTATTGGCCGGAAAGCCCGCGCCGTCGCTCCAGAAGTTGAACTTGTTCTTGCCGTCGCGGTCATGGGTGAAGAGCAGCGCATAGCGGCCGGGATGCGGCACGCGGATGCACATCTCGACCCGCGCGCCCGTTGCGGGGGTCGGCACCTGGACGCGGCGGAACGTCTTGCCCGCGCGCACCAGCACGCCGTCGTCCTGAAGGAAATCCTCCTCGTTCGCCGGATAGAGTTCCAGCTTGAGGTTGCCCTTTCGGTCCTTCAGCCCTTCGATCCGCGCCAGGATGGCAGGACCGCCGCCGCCGGTGCAGGCCGCCGCATCGCTGCCCAGCACCTGCGCGCCCGCCGCCTGCGGCACCGTCGCCAGTGCGACCATCGCCGCCGTCATCATCGTCATCACGCGAATCATGCGCGTACCTTCCGAACCAGTGCCGTCAGACCGAACCCTGCGATCAGCACGACATGGACCAACAGGGTCAGCGCCGCGGTGAAGGCGATCAGCTCGCTCAGTTCCTGATCCTGCCCGATCAACAGGATCGCGAAATTGGCGAAAAGAAGGTCCTTGTTGGGCACCAGCGGCAGACGCGAAACGAGCAGCCGCGCCGCCGACAGGAACAACCACATGCCCAGCGACACGCTCGGCATGCCGTAATGCCATGCCAGCGCGACCAGCAGCGAATTGGCGATCAGGCGGACGCAATGGACCATGAAGACCCACCACAGGGTCTTGCGGTCGAGCGAGAAGACCCGCCGCGAAAAGATCAGGAAGGGCAGCGAGGTCGCCATGACGATCGCGATCGATCCCCAGACGAGCCGCAACTGGTCGGGCGTCAGCAGCTCGCGACCCACCGGCAGCGCCAGGCCGATCATCAACAGGGTGATGGCATTGCCCGCGATGGCGGACAGAATGCCGACATCCTTCACCGCGCCGAACGGGGCCGCGACCATCTTCGCATTCGCACGCGCCCAGGCGTAGAAATAGGCCTCGCCCGAATAGCTGAACGCCACTTCATTGGCGATCCGCTTGCGGATCAGCGCGGCCATCCCGCTGAACGGGATGCCCCAAAGGCGGCGGAAGATGATGTAGTCGCCGATAGGCAGCGCCATGTAGAGGCCGATGAAGACGACGTAGAACAAGGGGT
>DXIH01000051.1 GCA_019112965.1 Candidatus Sphingomonas excrementigallinarum
ATGAACATCATCAATGGCGGCGAGCATGCCGACAATCCGATCGATTTCCAGGAATTCATGATTATGCCGGTCGGCGCGGCGAACATCATGGAAGCCGTCCGTTGCGGTTCGGAGATCTTCCATACGCTGAAGAAGGCGCTGCACGAGAAGGGCCTGGCGACCGGCGTGGGCGACGAGGGCGGTTTCGCCCCCAACATCGCCTCGACCAACGAAGCGCTCGACTTCATCATGGCCTCGGTCGAGAAGGCTGGGTACAAGCCGGGCGACGACGTGATGATCGCGCTCGACTGCGCCGCCACCGAGTTCTTCAAGGACGGCAAGTATAATATCTCGGGCGAGGGCAAGATCCTGTCGAGCCATGAGATGGCCGAATATCTCGCCAACCTGACCCGCCAGTACCCCATCCTGTCGATCGAGGACGGTATGGCCGAGGACGATTGGGAAGGCTGGAAGGCGCTGACCGACCTGATCGGCGACAAGGTGCAGCTGGTCGGCGACGATCTGTTCGTCACCAATCCGAAGCGCCTGAAGAAGGGCATCGAGGGCGGCTATGCCAACTCGCTGCTGGTCAAGGTCAACCAGATCGGCACGCTGACCGAGACGCTGGAGGCCGTGTCGCTGGCGCAGCGTTCGCGCTATACCGCCGTCATGTCGCACCGCTCGGGCGAGACCGAGGACGCGACGATCGCCGATCTGGCGGTCGCGACCAACTGCGGTCAGATCAAGACGGGCAGCCTCGCGCGCTCGGATCGGCTCGCCAAGTACAATCAGCTGATCCGCATCGAGGAAGAGCTGGGCGACTCGGCGCGTTATGCCGGTCGCGATATTCTCATCCGCGCTTGAAATCGAAGGGCGTCGGTACGATTATGGCCGCTGTGACCAAGAAACCGTCGCCTTTCATCCGAACCATGCGGCGGGCCGCTTTGCCCGCCCTTGGCCTGACGATCGTTGCGTTTTTCGGTGCCTATGCGGTGCTGGGGCGCAACGGCCTGCTCGCCTATGGCGAGTATCAGCGTCAGTTGGTAAAGCGTGAGCATGACTATGCCGCGCTCGACAAGCGGCGGACGGTGCTGAAGAACCGGGTGGCGCTGCTCGATCCGGATCATGCCAACCCGGACATGGTCGACGAGATGGTCCGCAAGGAACTCAACGTCGCCCACCCGGACGAGGTCATCGTCCCGCTGAAATGAAGAAGGGCGGCCCCGCGAGGCCGCCCTTTTCGTGTCATCGACCCAGGAAGGTCAGCAGGTCGCTGGTCAGGCGATCGCCATGCGTGACGTTCAGCCCATGCGGCGCGCCGTCATATTCGACCAGCTGCGAATGCGCGATGCCCGCGGCCGCCGCGCGGCCCGCCGCGTCGATCGGCACGGTCTGATCGCCGGTTCCATGGACGATCAACGTCGGGACGCGGAACGCGGATAGGTCGGGGCGGAAGTCGGTCTGGCTGAAAGCCTCGGCGCAAGCGAGCGTGGGCTTGAGCCCTGCCTGCATCGCTACGCTGGTTGCCCAGTCGAGCATGTCGTCGCTGACCGGGCTGCTGATAAAGCCCACGCCGAAGAACTGCTTGAAGAAGGTATGGCGCAGGAAGTTGGCGCGGTCGTCGCGCAGTCCCTGGCCGATCTGGTCGAAGACCGACTGGTCGGTGCCATGAGGATTGTCGTCGGTCTTGAGCATATAGGGCACGACCGAGGCGATTAGCCCGGCGGCGATCACGCCCTTGCCGTCATGGCGGCTCATATAGCGGGCGACCTCTCCGCCGCCCATGGAAAAGCCGATGATCGCCGCATCCTGGGCGCCGGTCGCTTCCAGCACATCCGCCAGATCGTCGGACAGCGTATCATAGTCATAGCCAGACCACGGCTGGCCCGACCGTCCAAAACCGCGCCGATCATAGGCGATGGCGCGGAAGCCCGCCTCGGCCAGAGCCATCATGTGCGGATCCCACATATCGGCCGACAACGGCCATCCGTGGAGCAGGACAACGGGACGACCCTCGCCCCAGTCCTTGACGTAAATGTCGGTCCCGTCGCGGGTCTTCACATAAGGCATCGTCTGCTCCTGCTTTTGGGGGCGGTCACACGCAGCCTGAACGGGTCGGAGGGACGGCCGTTCCGTATCTCCGACGACAGCAGACCATCGAAGACAAGCGATTCCATCGACTTCGGATGGGGCCGATCATGGCCGCAATAAAGCGGCGTCCATGCATTGCCAGCGCTACGTGATGAAGTCACATTCCACCTATTCGCGATTGAGACGGAGCGTGGCGGAATGCGGGGATGGCGTGGATTGCTGGCAGGCACGATGCTGGCCGGACAGCTTGTGGCGGGGAGCACGATGGCGCAGACCGCTCCGATGACCGAGAATGATCCCTATATCTGGCTGGAAGACAAGGACGGTCCCAAGGCGCTCGCCTGGGTTGAGGCGGAGAATGCCAAGACCCTGCCGCGCCTCCAGAACGATCCGCGCTACCAGACCTTCTATTCCGAAGCGCTGGCCATCGCGTCGGCCAAGGACCGCATTCCGATGCCGGGCCAGCTTTACGGCCGGATCGTCAATCTCTGGCGAGACGCCGATCATCCGCAGGGCCTGTGGCGCTGGACGACCGAGGCCGACTATGCCTCCGCCAGTCCGAAATGGACCACGCTGCTCGACCTCGATGCGCTGAGCAAGGCGGAGGGCAAGAAATGGGTCTGGAAGGGGCTGACCTGCCTCAGCCCCGAGGACCGGCTATGCCTGATCGCGCTGTCGGAGGGTGGCGAGGACGCGATCGAGTATCGCGAGTTCGATCTCCAAACCGGGCAATTCGTGCCGAACGGCTTCCGCCTCTCCACCTCGAAGCAGGGCGCGGCCTGGCTCGACAAGGATACGCTGCTGGTCAGCCGGGACTGGGGGCAGGGGACGCTGACCAAGTCCAGCTACCCCTTCGTCGTGAAGATGGTGAAGCGGGGCCAACCGCTCGATCAGGCGACCGAGATTTTCCGGGGGGCGCCGACCGATGAGCTGGGCACCTATGCCAGCGTGCTGACCGATGCGAAGGGTAACCGCGCCGTCGTGATCGAGCGGCGGCAGACATTCTTCGGTGGCACCAAGCTGTTCTGGACGCCCAAGGGCGGCGCCAACCCGATCGCCATGCCTGCGCGCGCCTTTCCGGCCGGGCTGGTCGATGGCCGGGTGATCTTCCAGACCAGCGACGCCTGGAGCCAGCATCCGGCGGGATCGGTCGTGTGGGCGCCGCTGTCCGAGCTGGAGGCGGGCCAGATCACGCCGCGCGCGCTGTTCACGCCGACCGATCGACAGGCGGTGGAGGGCGTTTCGACCACCAAGGACCGCGTCGTCGTCACTTATATCGACAATGTCCGCGGCCGGGCGAGCGTCTTTGCTCCGAGCGCCAATGGCTGGTCGGCGAGCGCGGTGCAGGTGCCGGACAATATGGCGGTCGATGTGGTCAGCACCAGCGATCGTTCCGACATCGTCTATCTGTCGACCTCGGGCTTCACCACCCCGACCGTCCTGTCGCGCTTCGACGCCAGCCGTCCGGGCGCGCCGCAAGTGCTGAAGACGCTGCCTGCCCGCTTCGATGCGGCGGGCACGACGGTCCATCAATATGAGGCGGTCTCGACCGACGGGACCAGGATCCCCTATTTCGTCGTGCTGCCCAAGGGCACGAAGCTCGACGGGGCGACGCCGACGCTGATGACCGCCTATGGCGGGTTCGAGATCGCCCGGCTCCCTTATTATCTGGGTTCGACCGGCAAGATCTGGACGGAGCGGGGCGGGGCGTTCGTGCTCGCCAACATCCGGGGCGGCGGCGAGTTCGGGCCGAAATGGCATGATGCGGGCCGCAAGACCAAGCGGCAGATCATCTATGACGATTTCGCCGCCGTGGCGAAGGACCTGTTCACGCGAAAGATCACCAATCCGCAAAAGCTGGGCATCTATGGCGGGTCGAACGGCGGCCTGTTGATGGGGGTCGAGCTGACCCAGCACCCTGAACTGTGGAAAGCGGTGACGATCCAGGTCCCGTTGCTCGACATGGTCCGATACCAGAAGATCGCGGCGGGCGATTCGTGGAAGGACGAATATGGCTCGATCGACGTGCCCGAGGAGGCCGCGTTCCTGCGCAAGATTTCGCCCTATGCCAACATCCGCAAGGGCGTAGCTTACCCGGAGCCCTATATCTGGACCACGACCAAGGACGATCGGGTCGGGCCGCAGCATGCGCGCAAGTTCGCCGCACGCCTGTCCGAATATGGCATTCCCTATCTTTTTTACGAGGATACGGCGGGCGGCCATTCGGGTGACGCCGACATCGCGCAAGGTGCGCGTCTGAATGCCCAGCAGATGGTTTATTTCGCCCAGAAGCTGATGGACGCACCCAAGCCATAGCCGAACGAGCCGGGCGTGTCGTGCGCCCGGCTTTTTCTCTTGCCCTATACGGCAATAAGGCTCTTGCTGCGTTGCGACAGGATCGGCAAATGCAGGGAATGACCGATATGACGACGACCGAGCGCCGTCCGGCTGAACCGGCGGCAGGCGCTCCCGCCATCATCTTCGAAGCGATCGTCAAGATGCAGGCGGTGTCCGCCCTGTATAATCGCGGCGAAGTGGTGCTCGCGCCCCATGTAATCTACACGCGCCACGACGAACTGTACGTCGATGCGACGACGATCGAGCGGGACGGCAAGCCGCCGCGCGAAGAGAAGATGGGCACGTTCAAGCTCGCTGGCCTCGGCGCCCTGCGCCTGACGCCCCGGCGGTTCGCGGCGAGCGCCCTGTTCGAACGTGATGCCGAGAAGTATCAGGGCGCCGCCTTGATGATGGTCGAGCCGGGCTGATCCCCCGAAAGAACGGGCACCGCGCTCAGGGTAGAGACGCGATGCCCGTTTTCCTCGTCATCGGCAGCGGAACTGGTTCTGGTTCTGCTCGATGGATCGACCGGCAAGTGCACCGCCGGCCGCGCCAAGCAGGGTCGCGATGGTGCTGCTGCGTCCGCCGACCAGATTTCCCAGGATGCCACCGGCGGCACCGCCGATTATCAGGCCCGTCGTGCCGTCCGGGCGGCGGCAATAATAGCGCCCATCGGTACCGGCATAGACCCGGTCCTGCGGTTGCAGCACGCGCTCGCGATATTGCGAACCGTCGCGATAGTCGCCGACCGGATCGTAATAAGGCTCGGCATTGCGGTCATAGCCATCGGCCGGACGCGGCGGTGCGACCCGGTAACCACCGGGGCCAGACCCGGGCGGTGGCGGAGCGGGGCGATAGCCCCCATCGTCATAGTCGCCCTGGCTGCGCTCCGACTGATACAGTTCCACTTCCTGCCGATAGATCTGATATTCCCGATCGAAGCGCGCCTGCGCCGCCCGGAACCGCGCATCCTGCGCGGCGGTCTGCGCCGTCGCCGGAATGGCCGTTGCCGTGACGGCGGTGGTGATCGCCAAGATGGTCAGACGACGAAAGCCCATCGTTCCTATCCCTTCATACCCCGACAGCCGGGGGAGGCGAGCGATACGGTTGCGAAAGGATATGGTTCCTGAACGAGATCCATGTCACCCCTTTGTGACGAAACTGTCCATTACCCGCTTGCGCCCGGCCTGCTCGAAATCGATCTCCAGCTTGTTGCCTTCGATCGCCGCGATCGCACCGTAACCGAATTTCTGGTGGAACACACGCTCGCCGACCGTCAGGTCGTCGCGCCCCTTCTGTCCCATCCCGACCGAGGGAGAACGGGATTCCACGATCCGTGCAGGGCGGGCGGGGGTGCTGTTCTGCCCGGTCGCCGCGCGCTGCCAGCCTGGCCCTCGTCCCGTGCCGCGTCCGACATTGGCGAAGGGATCGGCATGTTCGGACCAGTTGGCGCGCCACAGGCTCTCACCGCCGGTCATGCTGGTCTCGCTGTCGATATGTTCGGGTGGCAATTCGCCGACGAAGCGACTCGGCAGGCTCGATGTCCACTGGCCGTAGATCCGCCGGTTGGCCGCATGCAGGATGACCGCCTTTCGCCGGGCGCGGGTAATCGCGACATAGGCGAGGCGCCGTTCCTCCTCCAGGCTGCGGGTGCCGCCCTCGTCGATTGCGCGTTGCGAGGGGAACAGCCCCTCCTCCCAGCCCGCGAGGAAGACGGTGTCGAATTCCAACCCCTTGGCGGCGTGGATCGTCATGATCGTCACCTCGGGTTCCCGCTGGTCGCCGTCACGGTCCATGACCAGCGACACATGCTCCAGGAACGCGCCGAGCGACTCGTAATCCTCCATCGCGCGCACGAGTTCGGACAGGTTTTCCAGCCGCCCGGCCGCCTCCGCCGACTTCTCATTCTGATACATCGCGGTGTAGCCGCTCTCGTCCAGCAGCTGCCGCGCCAGTTCGGGGTGCGCCAGGTCGCCCGCCATGTCGCGCCAGCGGGCGATATCGCCGATCAGGTTGCCCAAGCTCCGCCGCGCCTGCGGGGTCAGTTCGTCGGTGTCGAGAATACGCGCAGACGCAATGGTCAGCGGCAGTCCTTCGGCCCGTGCGAGCTGATGGATTTTCGCCAGCGCCTTGTCGCCCAACCCGCGCTTGGGAACATTGACGATCCGTTCGAACGCCAGATCGTCCGATGGCTGATTGACGATGCGAAGATAGGCGAGCGCGTCGCGAATTTCGGCCCGCTCATAGAAGCGGAAGCCACCGACGATCCGATAGGGCAGGCCGATCGCGATGAAGCGATCCTCGAACTCGCGGGTCTGGTGCGAGGCGCGCACCAGGATCGCGATGTCGCCATAGGATGTGCCCGATCGCTTGGCGGCCTCGATCTCCTCGCCGACCCGCCGCGCTTCCTCCGGGCCGTCCCACACGCCGAGCACCCGGACCTTCTCGCCGACGTCCAGCTCGGTCCACAGCGTCTTGCCGAGCCGCCCGCCATTATGGGCGATGACCCCCGACGCAGCGCCCAGAATATGCGGGGTCGAGCGATAATTCTGTTCCAGCCGGATGACCTTCGCACCCGGGAAATCCCGCTCGAAACGCAGGATATTCTCGACCTGCGCACCGCGCCATGAATAGATGGACTGGTCGTCATCACCGACGCAGGCGATGTTCTTGCGCGCCTGGGCCAGCAGTCGCAGCCAGAGATACTGGACGCTGTTGGTATCCTGATACTCGTCGACCATGATGTAGCGGAAGCGCTGCTGATAATGCTCCAGGACGTCGCGATGCGTCTTCAGGATGGTGAGCATGTGGAGCAGCAGATCGCCGAAGTCGCAGGCGTTCACGCTGCGCAGCCGGTCCTGATACTGGCGATACAGCTCGGCCCCCTGGCCGTTGGCGTAACGCTCTGCCTCGCCCGCATCGATGTCGCCGGGCACCAGCCCCTTGTTCTTCCACTCGTCGATCAGGCCGCCCAGTGCGCGTGCGGGAAAACGCTTCTCGTCGATGTCGGCCGCGACGATCAGCTGCTTCAGCAAGCGCAACTGGTCATCGGTATCCAGGATGGTGAAGTTCGACTGCAGCCCGACCAGCTCGGCATGACGCCGCAGCATCTTCGCACCGATCGCATGGAATGTGCCCAGCCATGGCATCCCCTCCACCGCATCGCCGACCAGCCGTCCGACTCGCTCGCGCATTTCGCGTGCGGCCTTGTTGGTGAAGGTCACCGACAGGATTTCCGAGGGCCAGGCCTTGCGGGTGTACAGCAGATGCGCCAGCCGCGCGGTCAGCGCCGCCGTCTTGCCCGTCCCGGCACCGGCGAGCACCAGGACCGGGCCGTCGGTGGTCAGCACCGCCTCCCGCTGCGCCGGGTTCAGCGTACGCAGATACGGATAATCGGTCAGCGAAGCGGTGGGATCGGAGGAAGCAACGGTCATCGCGAACAGTTAGGGAACGTTTGCAATCGGGGCAACCACTCGCGGGGATGGTCCGATCTCGTTTCATCGCGGGACTCGTCATCGCGGCGTCTTTTGCCCGACGCGAAAGCGACATGTCGGCTCCCTAGAGGCACGGCCGTGCCGACGAGCGGCGGGGCGCGTCTCCGCCCATGCCGCCGTGACGGGCACGTCCCGATGCAGGAGCACCACCCGATGAAGATATTCACGGCAGCCGCCATCGCGGCTTCTCTTTTTGCGCCCGTCGCGGCACAGGCAGACATCCGCGAGCCGGTCACCGTCACCGTTCGTCATGCCGATCTGGATCTTCTACGCGCCGACCACCGGGCGCAGCTCGACGCTCGTATCCGCCGCGCTGCGATGGTGGCCTGCGGCGCAGTGACGACCGATCTTCATCGCAACAACGACATCACGCGCTGCCGTCGCGAGATGATGGCGGACGCCGCGATCAAGGTCGCGGCCTTGTCGACCGCCCCGGTCGCGCTCGCCAGCAAGAATTGAAGATCTCAAAATTGCGCGGCCGGACGGCTCCATCGCCGTCTGGCCGCGTTCCAGCGCGGGAATGGGCATTCGGTTGTCGTCATGAAAATGTCACCGGAAAGGCGCAACGCGATTTGGTCATGACATCCTATGCGCTCGCCGGTGGCCAATCCGAATCCCGCATTCGTGGACCGCGTCTCGACGCCGGCCTGCATCCCATGGGACGTTGGGCCTTTGCCGCCCTGCTGGTCGGTGGGCTTGCCTATGCGGGATATAGCGTCGCGACAGATACCGCGCGTGTCGGGGAGCCGATGGCGATCGGGGTCTTTGCCTTTTTGGGATTGGCATTGCTGATCGCGTTGGGCTTCGAGTTCGTGAACGGGTTTCACGATACGGCCAACGCGGTCGCGACGGTCATCTACACCCATTCCATGCCCGCGCCGTTGGCGGTCGTCTGGTCGGGCTTTTTCAACTTCCTTGGCGTCGTCACCTCGACAGGCGCCGTCGCCTATTCGATCATCACGTTGTTGCCAATCGACCTGATGCTGCATGTCGGCTCGGCTGGCGGGTTCGCGATGATCTTCGCGCTGTTGCTGGCGGCGGTTCTGTGGAACCTGGCGACGTGGGCCGTCGGCCTGCCCAACTCGTCGAGCCATGCGTTGATCGGCTCGATTTTGGGCGTGGGGCTTGCCAACCAGCTGCTGTCGAACATCCCCGGAACCTCGGGCGTCGATATGGCGCAGGTCCAGAAGGTGCTTTCCGCCCTGCTGTTCAGCCCGCTGATCGGTTTCGTCGGCGCGCTCATGCTGATGCTCGTGATGAAGCGTTTTCTGCGCGACAAGCGGCTCTATCGCGAACCGGAAGGCGACACGCCGCCGCCGCAGGGTATCCGGGCGCTGCTGATCTTCACCTGCACGGCGGTGAGCTTCGCGCATGGCGGCAATGACGGGCAAAAGGGCATGGGCCTCATCATGCTGATCCTGATCGGTTGCGCGCCCACCGCCTATGCGTTGAACCGCACGCTGCCCGAAAGTGCGATGCCCGCCTTCGTACAGAGCGCGCAGGTTGCGGCGACGGCCTATGCCGCGCATGGCGCTTCCGGTTCGGTCACGGTCGATCGGGCGCGTGAAGTGGTCGTCGACGGCGTTCGCAAAAAGGCGATCAATACGCCCGAAGTCTATGCGGGGCTGTCTGTCCTGTCGCGCGACATCGGTGCACGGATCGCCGATTACGGCACGTTCAGCCGGGTCCCGGCCGCCATCGTGCCCAATCTGCGCAACGACATGTATCTGGTCCTCGACACCACGCGGATGGTGACGAAGAGCGATGCCGCCAAGCAGCGCTTCACCGCCGCCGAAATCGACTCGCTCAATGGCTATGCCGGGGCGTTGGAGCGCGGCACCCGCTACATCCCGCTATGGGTAAAGGTGACGGTCGCACTGGCTCTGGGCCTTGGCACCATGGTCGGCTGGCGACGGATCGTCGTGACGGTGGGCGAGCGGATCGGCAAGACGCATCTGACCTACGGCATGGGCGCGGCGGCCGAGTTGATGACGGCAGCGACGATCTTCGGCGCGGAATATATCGGCCGCCCGGTGTCGACGACGCACATCCTCACGTCCGGCGTGGCGGGTGCGTCGGTCGCCAATGGCGCGGGGCTTCAATTCCGGACGATCCGCAACATGCTGCTCGCCTGGGTGTTGACACTGCCTGCCGCGATGCTGCTGTCGGGCACGCTCTACTGGTTGCTGCTGCAACTGGCCCGCATACTGGCGGCATGAGCGGATAGGGGTTTACGACGCGCGTCCGCTTCTGCACGAGCGAGGTATGACCCATGCCTCGCCCCCGTCGCACCGCCATATCCTGCTGGCCAGCCTGACCGGTACCGCGGTCGAGTTCTACGATTTCTATATCTATGCGACGGCGGCGGCCCTGGTGTTCGGGCCGCTGTTCTTCCCGGCCTCGTCGGCGACGGCCCAGTTGCTGCTGTCCTATGCCAGTTTCGGCCTGGCCTTTGTCGCGCGGCCGGTGGGCGCGATCGCCTTCGGGCATTTCGGCGACCGGGTGGGACGGAAATCGACCCTGGTGGTCAGCCTGATGCTGATGGGCGGCTCGACCGTCGCCATCGCTTTCCTGCCGACCTATGCGCAGGCCGGATGGATCGCGCCGCTGCTGCTATGTATCGCGCGGCTGGGGCAGGGGCTGGGCCTCGGCGGCGAGTGGGGCGGTGCCGCGCTGCTTGCCGTCGAGAATGCCCCGCCCGGCAGGCGTAACACCTGGGGCATGTTCCCGCCACTCGGTGCGCCGGTCGGGTTCATTCTCGCCAATGGCTTTTTCCTGATCCTTGATCTGATCCTGACCGACGAACAGTTCCGCGCCTGGGGCTGGCGCCTGCCGTTCCTGGCGAGTGCGGTACTGGTGCTGCTCGGCCTGTGGGTACGTCTGCGCCTGACCGAGACGCCCGACTTCGCCGAGGCGAAGAAGGCCGAGGCGCTGCCCCGCGTGCCGATCGCGACCCTGCTCCAGGGCCATGGCCGCGCACTGCTGGCGGGGACGGGCGGGGTGGTCGCATGCTTTGCGATCTTCTATCTGGCGACCGCTTTTGCATTGGGCCACGGAACGACGGTTCTCGGCTATCCCCGCGAGGCCTTTCTGGGGATCCAACTGGTCGCGATCCTGTTCCTGGCGCTCGGCGTGGTCGTCTCCAGCGTGTCCGCCGACCGGCACGGTGCGCCCTTCATGCTCCGGCTGGGGTTTGCGGGTTGCGTACTGATCGGGGTCGCGCTGGGGCCGATGCTCGGATCGGGGTCGCTGGCCATCGTTTTCGTCTGGCTGGCTGCTGCCCTGTTCGTGATGGGTTTTGCCTATGGGCCGTTGGGCGGCTGGCTGCCCGGGCTGTTTCCGGCGGGCGTTCGCTATACCGGCGTGTCGATGACCTTCAATCTGGGCGGGATCATCGGCGGCGCGCTCGCCCCCATCGCCGCACAGGCGCTGGCCGAGCGCGGCGGGCTGAACTTCGTCGGCGGATATCTGGTCGCCGCTGGTCTGCTCAGCCTCGCCGGGCTTGCCCTGATGCGCGGTAGGAGCGGCGATCAAGCCTGACGAAGCAGTGTCAGGCGCGCCTTGCCGTGCACGCGCGAGGCGTCGACGGTGAAGCCTGCGAGTTCGACCTCTTCCTGCTTCGCCGTCTCGATACTGATCCAGGTGCCAGCGCCAACCCAGCCAAGCCGGGCCAGCTTGTCGAGCGCGACACTGCCCGCCCCCGTGCCATAGGGCGGGTCCATCAGGATCAGGTCGAGCGGCGCGCGGGCAGGCCCCAGCGCCATCACCGATGACGCGCGGATATCGCCCTTGGCTTCCAGCTTGGCAAGGTTCGCCCGCAGCGCGTCGAGGGCAGCGCGGTCCTGCTCGACGAACAGGCAGGACGCAGCCCCTCGCGACAGCGCCTCGATGCCGAGCGCGCCCGAACCGGCGAAGAAATCGCCGACCGAAAGCCCCTCGAAGTCACCTAACCGCGCCGTCAGCATCGAGAACAGCGCCTCGCGCGTGCGATCGGCGGTCGGCCGGGTCACGTCGCCCTTCGGCGCCACGAGCGGCCGCCCGCGCCATTGTCCAGCGATCACACGCATCAGCGGTTTCCTCCGGGCTGACCGGGACGCGAACCGCCCCCACCGGGACGACCGCCACGGTTGTCGGGGCGCGACGGGCCGCCGGAACGACCGGGCGAACCTTGCGGGCCGCGGGACGGGCGGGCGGGACGATCACCACGATCGTCGATGCGCGGCTGGCGATCTCCGTTGCCGGGTTTGCCGAAGGGTTTCGCCCCCCGATGCGGACGGTCGGAGCGGACAGCGTCCCGCGCGGGCCGTTCGGCGCGATCGTCGAAGCGCGACGCTCGCGGCCCGCCCGAGCCATAGCGCTCGCCCGATGCATTGCCGAAAGGCTTGGCATCCCGGCGCGGCCGATCGGAACGCCCCCCCTCACGCACCGGGCGTTCGGCACGGTCATCGGATCGCGACGGCCGTTGCCCGCCAGCGCCGGAACGCGGACGATCGGTTGGAATGCCGTCCCGCTGGGGCCTTTCCGCCCGAGCGTCGAAGCGGGACGGACGCGCGCCGAAACCGGATCGTTCGTTCGTCGACGACCTGTCATAAGGCTTCGCGCCGTCACGCGGACGATCGGAACGAGCCCCGGCGCGAACCGGACGGTCACCCTTGGCATAGCTCGACGGGGGGCGACTTTCCTCGCGGCGGGTGCGTTCGCCCGCCCCTGCACGATCCTGCGGCCGGGGACGATCATTCGTCCCGGTGCGCGCCACTGCGGAACTGCTGCGAGCCGGACGCTCCCCAGCAGGCCGCGTCGGCGGCGTACGAAAGCCGGGTTTGATTTTCGCGGGCTTGATCGCGTCGGCGGGGATGCCCCCCTCCAGCGAGCGGCGAAACTCGACAATGTCCGAGCCCCGCACCTCACCGATCTCGCCGACCGGAAGCTCGTCGAGCACGAACGGGCCATAGCGAAGCCGGATCAACCGGCTGACCTGGAGCCCTAGATGTTCGAGCACGCGGCGAACTTCGCGGTTCTTGCCCTCGCGCAGCGTCATTTCGATCCAGACATTGGCGCCGGTTCTCCGCTCGAGATTGGCGTCGATCTGGCCATAGCGGATACCGTCGATCTCGATACCGTGGATCAGGTCCTCCAGCTGAGCCTGAGTGATGTCGCCATAGGCACGAACACGATAGGTCCGCTCGACACCCGTGGCGGGGAGTTCCAGCTGACGCTTGAACCCGCCATCGGTGGTCATGAGCAACAGGCCCTCCGTATTGAGGTCGAGCCGCCCCACCGGCACCAGGCGCGGCAAGCCATCGGGCAGGCGGTCGTAGATGGTCGGCCGCCCGGCGGGGTCATGCTCGGTGACGAGCAGGCCCGTGGGCTTGTGGTAAAGGAACAGGCGCGTCGGCTCGGGCGGGGCGACCGGGTCACCGTCCACGGTCACGCCGTCCAGCGTCGACAGGAGCGTCGCGGGAGTGTCGACGGTCACGCCGTTCAGCGCGATACGCCCCTCGGCGATCATCCGTTCGACCTCGCGACGCGACGCGACACCCGCCCGTGCCAGGAGCTTTGCTATACGTTGATCTGATGTCATGATCGACGCTGATACAGAGGGTGTCGACCAAAGGAAATTAATTGCGTCGTTTCCTTCGGACAAAGCGTTACGCGAGTGAGTGGGGCAGCAGGACAGGCCGATAGAGGGATGAAATTCTTCGGGCGAAAGAAACGGCAGCTGGTCAGGCTGCTCGTCGTCGAGGACGAGCCGCTGGTGGCGTTCGACACCGAACACGTCCTGACCGACGCCGATTATGAGGTGGTGGCGACCGTCGACCGCGTGAGCAAGGCCGTCACCCTGATCGATGGCGGTGCCGCGATCGATCTGGTCCTGGCCGATGTGCGGTTGGCAGACGGCAGCGGCGTGGATGTCGCCCGTGCGGCCCATGCCCGCGACATCCCTGTCCTCTTCCTGACCGGCACGCCGCCTGATGGTGTCGAGCAACTGGCCGAGGGTATCCTGATGAAGCCTTATGGCTCGCGTGAGCTGCTCGGCGCGATCGATGCGATCGAGGAACGTCGGGCAGGCAAATCGCCGAGTCGCCTGCCGTCGGGCCTACGTCTGTTCGCCCGCGCCTGATCGCCGGGCCCCGTTGCCCCTGATCGCCAAGCCTTATAGGGTCCGCGCTTTCCGATAGGGTGGACGGTTTTCCTATGGCGAGTGCGCGTTGGTTGGATGGAGTGCGGCCCTATGTCGAACCCGCACCGCTGGCCTCGCTGGCACTCGGCATATCCTCCGCCTTTCCGCTGACCATGATTAACGCCACGCTGGCCAGTCGATTGGCGGAGGCGGGGATCGAGAAGAAAAGCGTCACCGCCTTTGCCCTGGTGATCCTGGCCTATAACCTGAAATGGCTCTGGGCCTGGATCGTCGAGGGTGTGAAGATCCCTGTCCTGCACCGCCTCGGACAACGTGTCTCGTGGCTGCTGGTCGTGGCGGCGCTGGTCTGCGCGGCGGCGGTCGGGCTAGGCCTGGCTGATCCTCAGGTTTCGCTGGCGCAGACGGCGATGGCCGCCATAGCGCTGGGCATCGCGGGGGCGACCTTCGATATCGTCATCGACGCCTATCGCATCGAATTGCTCGAGCCGCGTCAGCTCGGCGTGGGCGCAGGCATGGGCCAATATGGCTGGCGTATCGGCTCGGCGCTGGTCGCGTCCCTCTCACTGGTCATCGCGACGCGGGCGGGGTGGAGCGTCGCCTATATGGTCAGTTGCGCCTTCGCCTTACCCGCCGTGCTGACCGCATTTCTGATGGGCGAACCTGCACGCCATAACGAGATCACCGCCAAGCGCCCGGGCGAAGGCATCGTCCGCGCGGTCGTGGGACCTTTTGCCGAGTTCTTCCGCCGTCAGGGTGCCCTCATCATTCTCGCGTTCATCCTGGTCCATAAGATCGGCGACACGTTGGCGAACCTGACCTTCCGGCTGCTGTTCAACGACCTGGGGTTCAGCAAGGACGAGATTGCACTCTATGATGTCGGCGTCGGTTTCTGGGCGCTGCTGGTCGGCGTGTTCGTCGGCGGCGTGCTCTATGCCCGGTTGGGGATGAAACGCTCCGTGCTCATCAGTCTCGTGCTGATGGCGGTGTCCAATCTGTCCTTCGCGGGGCTGGCGGGGCTCGGCCACTCCAACTGGGGGATGGCAGGCGCGATCGGGTTCGAGAATTTCTCGAGCGGGATCGGCGGCGTCACCGTGGTCGCCTATTTCTCGGCGCTGACCGATTTGCGGTTCACCGCCGCCCAATATGCGCTGATCTCGGCGGCGGCGAGCGTGGTCGGGCGCATCCTCAGCGGCACGACGGCGGGCGCACTGGTCGAGCGGTTCGGCTATGTCGATTTCTATCTGCTGACGACTATCGTGGCGGTACCGGGCGTCGTCCTGTTCTGGTGGATGGCGCGGTCGGGCCTGGTCGACCGTTCGATCGGCAGCGCGGGCGTCGAGGGGGAGGGCGACGCCCGTCGCGACGCGCCGGTCAGTAACTGATCGGCCGCCCCTCATCGGCGAAGGCGGCGGCAACGGCAGCGGCACTCGTCAGGACGCTGTCGACCCGTCGGATGCCCAGCAGATCGGTCATCAGGAAATGGGCCTTTTGCGGCGCGGTTTCCATCTGCGACAATATCGTCATTAGCGCGGCCTCGGCCGCCGTCATCCGTGCGCAGCAGCAGGGCGCGATGGCGATTTGTCCCGACGCATGGGCGGCAAGATCGGCCATGAAGGTCCGCATCAGGATCAGCGGTCGCCGGAAATCCTGCCCGAACATGGTGAACAGCGTATGCGATGCTCGGGCGTCCCCCAACCCGTGCGCCCCCATCCGACGTATCGCAAACAACGCGATCCGGGCGTATGGGCAGGCCGGGAGCATGTGAGGCAAGGCGGCGGCAAGGGTCGTGGTTTCGGCCATCGGCGGGGACTCCGTGTTTACGGTCCCCATGCTATACCTGCGCTATTGATAGTCAATCGCAAATAAGGTTGCTGGCGCAATCGGCCCGTCGCATCATTGCGGCGCCTCGTCATTCGCAGCCAGAACCTGTCCGGCGAGATAGAGCGATCCGGCGATCAGGACATGCGCCGGACCATCCAGCCGGGCATCAATGACCTTGAGCGCCTCGGTCGGATCATTTGCCGATATCGCCGTCATCCCCAGAATACGGGCCTGTTCGGCAAGGGCTTCCGGGGCATGGCAAGCATGGTCGGGCACAGGCACGGTCACGATCAGGTCGACCATAGCACCGAGCTTCTCCAAAACCGGCTTGGCTTCCTTGTTCGCCAGCATGCCCAGAACAAGCGCGGTAGCCCCTGCAGAGCGCCACCCCGCCATGGCCCGAGCCACGGGCGTTGCGGCGGAGGGGTTGTGGGCACCGTCGAGCCAGCACTGCGTCGCGGCGGACAGGATCGCCGTGAGCGGCCCCCGGCCCAGACGCTGCATGCGTGCAGGCCACCGGGCGCCGGTTGCGGCTTGCTCCAGCGCCTCTTGCGTCACGTCGATCGCCTGCTGATGCCGCAGCATGGCGATCGCCAACGCCAGATTGCGCGACTGGTGCCCGCCCGGCAGGCTCGGGCGGGGCAGGGTGAGCTGCCCGCGTTCGTCCCGGTAGGATATGGCGCTGCGTGTCGACGCACTGGACCAAGCCTGTCCGCGCGCGAAGACGGGCGCTCCGGCCGCCGCCGCAACCTCGGCAATGGCATCGCGCAAGGGGCGTGCATAATCCATAGTGACCAGCGGCGTTCCACGCTTGGCGATCCCCGCCTTTTCGCGGGCGATGCCGGTCAACTTACGGCCCAGAAACGCTTCATGGTCGATACCAAGTGCCGCTATGCCGCAGACGGCAGGTGGCGGCAGGATATTGGTCGCGTCGAGACGCCCGCCCAAGCCTACTTCGATGATCGCGGCTGAGGCCGGATTTCGCGCGAAGGACAGAAACGCCGCCGCTGTCGTGACCTCGAAGAAGCTCGCGCCGATCCCCTCGGCATGGCCCAGCACTTCGTCCAGCACTGCGGCCAGCGCATCATCCTCGATCAACCGGCCGTTCAGCCGAATACGCTCGTTGAAGCGGACGAGATGCGGACTGGAATAGACATGGACGCTTTGCCCCGACGCTTCGATCGCCGCGCGCAAAAAGGCGCAGGTCGAACCCTTGCCGTTCGTGCCCGCGACATGGAACACCGGCGGCAGGTGATGCTGCGGATTGCCTAGCCGTCCGAGCAGGGTGGTGATCCGCTCCAGACCCAAGACATCCGCACCAGGCGACAGGCTCCATAGCCGATCGAGCTGCGCCTGAACGGCCGGATGGTCGGAACGGGCATGGTCGGGCATCGGCCGGTCTCTTGGCAAGCGGATATGAAAAGAGAGGCGGACCTCTCGGCCCGCCCCTCTAATGCGATCATTCGGAAAAGGCGACGGCTCAGGCCGCCTGGCGCGATCCGGTCAGATAGCCGATCACGGTTGCCAGTCGTTCGCGCAGGTCGTGACGATGGACGACCATGTCCAGCATTCCATGGTTCAGATAATATTCGGAGGTCTGGAAATCGTCGGGCAGCTTTTCACGGATCGTGCTCTCGATCACGCGGCGACCCGTGAAGGCGAGCATCGCCTTGGGCTCGGCGATCTGCACATCGCCCAGCATGGCATAGGCCGCCATTACGCCGCCCGAGGTGGGATCGGTCAGTACGACGATATAGGGCAGGCCAGCATCGTGCAGCATCTGGATCGCCACCGTGGTACGCGGCATCTGCATCAGGCTGAGAATGCCTTCCTGCATGCGCGCGCCGCCCGAGGCGGTAAAGATGACATAGGGGCAGTGGTCCGCGATCGCCGCCTCGACGCCGCGCACGAAGGCTTCGCCGACCGCCAGCCCCATCGAGCCGCCCATGAAGGCGAAGTCCTGCACGCCGACCACGACCTTATGGCCCATGATGGTGCCGCGCGCATTCACCAGCGCGTCGCTTTCGGCGGCACTCGTCCGGGCCGCCTTCAGACGATCGGCATAGCGCTTGGAATCGCGAAACTTGAGCGGATCTTCCGGCACCTTGGGTGCGGGCAGTTCGTTGCAGCTACCCTCGTCGAGCAGATGACGGAAGCGTACCTTCGGCCCGATGCGATCATGGTGATCGCATTTCGGGCATACGTTCAGATTGTCTTCCAGCTCCTTGGTGAAGACCATCTGCCCGCATCCCTTGCATTTGTGCCAGAGATGATCGGGCGTCTCCTTCTTGACGACGAAGGGGATGACGTTGCGGACGCTGTTGAGCCAGCTCATGCGAGTTCCTTGCGTGCATCGGCCAGTGCCGACGACAGGGTTTGAATATAGGCGCGAACCGGGGCGGGAGCGGCGGCCCCATGCTCGCCCACCAGGTCGACAATCGCCGAGCCGACGACGACGCCGTCGGCCACGCGACCGATCGCCGCCGCCTGTTCGGGGGTGCGGACGCCAAAGCCCACCGCGACGGGCAGATGGGTCGCCCCCTTCAACCGGGCAACCGCATCCTCGATCGAGGATTGCGCGGCCTGCTGCTGCCCGGTGATGCCCGCGACCGAGACATAATAGAGGAAACCATCCGCGCCCGTCAAAATGGTCGGCAGGCGCGCGGCATCGCTGGTCGGCGTGGCGAGGCGGATCGAGGCGACGCCCTTTGTCCGCAACGCGACGCCCAGTGCATCGTCTTCCTCCGCGGGCACGTCGACGCAGATCACGCCATCGACGCCCGCTTCGGCCGCCGCATCGGCAAACCATTCGGGGCCGCGCACGGTCATCGGATTGGCATAGCCCATCAGGACCAGCGGTAGACTCGGATGGCGCGCCCGGAAGGCACTGGCGATCGCCAGGACATCCTTGGTTCGGGTGCCTGCCTCCAGGCTGCGGATATTGGCCTTCTGGATCGCGGGGCCATCGGCCATCGGATCGGTGAAGGGCATACCGAGTTCGATCACATCCGCGCCGCCCTCGACCAGCGCGTCGAGGATGGAGCCGGTGTCACCCGGAGTCGGATCGCCCGCCGTCACGAAGGTGACAAGGGCGGCGCGACCCGCCTGGGCGCAGGCGGCGAAGGTGTCGGCGATCCGGCTCACATCTTCACTCCCATCGCATCGGCGACGGTGAAGATGTCCTTGTCACCGCGACCCGAGATATTGATGAGGATGATCTGCTCACGGTCCATCGTCGGCGCGCGCTTCAGCAGCCCGGCCAGCGCATGGGCGCATTCCAACGCGGGAATGATCCCCTCGACCTTGCAGCACAGCTGGAACGCCTCCAGCGCTTCGGCATCGGTGATGCCTTCATAGACGACACGGCCGGTATCGTTCAGCCAGCTATGCTCGGGCCCGATGCCCGGATAGTCGAGCCCAGCCGAGATCGAATGCGCCTCGGCGATCTGGCCGTCCTCGTCCTGGAGCAGGTACGTCTTGTTGCCGTGCAGGATGCCCGGCTTGCCCCCCGTCAGGCTGGCTGCGTGCTGCGGGGTGCTCAGGCCATGACCCGCCGCCTCGATACCCAGCATCGCGACATCGGCATCGTCAAGGAAGGGGTGAAACAGACCGATCGCGTTCGACCCGCCGCCGACCGAGGCGATCAGCAGGTCGGGCAGGCGACCCTCGGCCTCCATGATCTGCGCCTTGGACTCGGTGCCGATCACCGACTGGAAATCGCGCACCATCTCGGGATAGGGGTGCGGGCCCGCCGCCGTGCCGATGATGTAGAAGGTGTCGTGAACGTTGGCGACCCAGTCGCGCAGCGCCTCGTTCATCGCGTCCTTCAGCGTCTGCGCGCCCGAAGTGACGGCGCGAACCTCGGCACCGAGCAGCTTCATGCGGAAAACGTTGGGGGCCTGACGCTCGATATCGCGCGCGCCCATGAAGATGGTGCAGGGCAGGCCGAAGCGCGCCGCCACGGTCGCGGTCGCCACGCCGTGCTGGCCCGCGCCCGTCTCGGCGATGATCCGCGTCTTGCCCATCCGCTTGGCGAGCAGGATCTGGCCAATGCAGTTGTTGATCTTGTGCGCGCCGGTGTGGTTCAGCTCTTCGCGCTTGAAATAGATTTTCGGCCCCTTGCCCTCGGGCGCGCTCTCGCGCAGCGTCTCGGTCAGGCGCTCGGCATAATACATCGGGCTGGGACGACCGACATAATGCGTCATCAGATTGTCGAACTCGGCCTTGAAGGCCGGATCGACCTGCGACGCGCGATATTCGCGCTCCAGGTCGAGGATCAACGGCATCAGCGTCTCGGCGACATAGCGGCCGCCATAGTCGCCGAAATGGCCACGCTCGTCGGGCTGGGCGCGGAAGGAATTGGGGGCGTTCATAATCTTGTCCTTGAGCGTTGCCGGGGCGACCCCTGCAAACGTTCCTGTCACTGATTTGTCGCAACGGCTTTAAGGAAGCCTGCGATCTTGTCCATATCCTTGACGCCCGGCGCGCTCTCGACGCCTGACGACACGTCGACCAACGGTGCGCCGGTGCGGCAGATGGCCTCGGCAACATTACCAGCATCCAGGCCACCGGACAAAGCCCAGCGCAACGGATGGCGCACTCCGTCGAGCAGGCTCCAGTCGAAGCGCAGGCCCATGCCGCCGGGCAGCGACGCGTCGTCCGGCGTCTTGGCGTCGTAAAGGATCAGGCTGGCCGCACCCGCAAAGTCGCGCGCCTTCTCGACATCGCCGCGCAGCTTGATCGCGACCGCGGCCCAGACCTCCCGGTCGAATTTCGAGCGGATCGCCGCCACGCGGGCGGGGGCGGTGCGGTGAAGCTGGATCGCGTCGAGATGCCCGACGCGGACTGCCGCTTCCAGCAGTTGGTCGTCGGGGTCGACGAACACGCCGACGCGCTGGACATGATCTGGTACCCGCCCCGCCAGTCCCGCCGCGACATCGAAGGTCAGGTGGCGGGGCGAGGCTGGAAAGAAGACGAAGCCGACATGGCTCGCGCCACCACCCAGGGCGGCGTCGAGCGTGGCGGGCGTCGTCAATCCGCAGATCTTGGCAGTGGTCGGCATGATCGTTTCCCGAATGGGAGGGTCCGAAAAACGGGCTTAGAGCGTGCCTGCAATGGCGCGGGCCGCCGCGTCAGGGTCATCGGCCTGGGTGATCGGACGGCCGATGACCAGGATCGAGGCACCGGCGTCGACCGCTGCGCGCGGCGTGACGATGCGCTTCTGGTCACCCAGGACGCCATCCGCCGGGCGTACCCCAGGGACGACGAAAAAGCCTTTCGGCCAGGCCTTCTTCGCCGCCGCCACCTCTTCGCCCGAGCAGACGATGCCATCAACACCCGCTTCGGCGGCCAGATCGGCCAGTCGGCGGACATGATCGGCCGGGGATCCGATGACGCCGGTGTCGGACAGGTCGCTGGCATCCAGGCTGGTGAGCATGGTGACGGCGACCACCTTGGTTCCGATCGGAGCGGCGGCCTTGGCATCCTCCAGCATGGCGCGGCCGCCGCTGGCATGGACGGTCAGGATCGCCGGGGCGAGTGGCCCGAGCGACTGAACCGCCTTGGCCACCGTATTGGGAATATCGTGCAGCTTCAGGTCGAGGAAGATGGGCAGGCCGATATGCGCCATCTCACGCACGCCGGTCGCTCCATGCGCGCAGAAGAATTCCAGACCCAGCTTCAGGCCGCCGACATGATGGCGGACCTTCTGCGCCAGCGCCTGGGCGCGAGCCAGATCGGGGGTGTCGATGGCGACGAAGATGCGATTGCTCATGAAGGGATCAGACCGTCGGCTGGGTGGTGGTGGAGGTCACGGGGGCGACAGGCGTCACATAAGCGCTCGTCTCGGCCGACACGGCGGCGAGCGAACGCTCGGCCGCGCTCAGCCGCTGGCGCAGCTTCCAGCGCGCCGCATGCTGCCAGACCAGCGTCGGGACGAGGCCGAGCAGGAAGGTCAGGAACAGCAGCAGCGGCAGGTTCACGTCCGCCACCAGCCCGCCGACCAGCCGGATCGGAACGGTCGTCCAGTTCCCCAGCGTGAAGGCCGCGGCCAGAAAGGCCAGCAGGCACCAGAAGAGCATTTTCAGGAACTGCATGGGCTTCTCCGCATCACCGGGGTTCGGCGATGCGGTCTAGCGGCGTTGGTCGGGCATGACCAGCCTTCAGCCGATCTCGCGGCGAAGCGAAGCGATCAGCGGGGCGATCGCGGTCAGCCGCGCTTCCTCCTCATCCAGAATCGCCAGGAACGCCCGCCGCTTGAACGCCGCGACGGCACCTGGCTTCAACCGGATGGTCGAGGGCAGGGTGGAGACGGCGATGTCGATCATCCGCTCCGCCCCGTGCAACCGTCCCCAGAGATAGTCGTTCTCGCGAAAGCTACGACTGAAGAACGCGCCGAAAGTCAGGAACTGGATACCCTTCAACGTCGCCTCCGCGCCCCCGGCCCGAATGGCGGTGGCGTCGTCGGGTGAGATACGGTCGACCTTGATCGGATCGAATTCGTCCAGCCCCTCGCCCTGGAGCAGCGGCAGCGTCGCTACGTCGAAATAGGGAAAGCCCAGATAGGTCAGCAGCAGAGTTCGCCGCGCCGTGCGTGGCAGGCCGGAAAAAGCCGCAGCCAGTCGTGCATCGGTTTCGCCGTCGAGCCGGATAAGGTCGAGCCGCGCCTCCAGTCGATCCAGCAAGGGGCCGCCATCGTCCCGGATCGCACGAATGTCGTCGGCCCAGTCGGCCAGCGCCATGCCGCTCTGCCGCTCCAGGAATTCGGCGAGCGACTCATAAATCGCATCACGAACGGGCGACAGTTCCGCTTCGCTGTGGTCCGCCTCCAGTTCGGTGAGCCGCCGGGCGAGGAGCCGCAGACGACGGATGCGATAGCCCAGGTCGAAGGCGCGCAGGAATGTTCGCGCGCCGGTGCTGGATCCACCGGCGAAGTTGATCGCCTCGCCCCCGACATGGCGGTCGGCGATCGTCCGCTCGATCATCGCGCGCAGGCGGTGGCGACGCTGCTGGCCATCATCGCCCATCGCTTCCGCCAGGATCGTCGCCATGCCATCGATGACATTGGCGAGCTTCAGATGGCCATAGGCCGCATAACTGAACCCCGCCTTGGCGGCGGCGGCGGCCTGTGCGCGGACCCGCCACGAGGCCAAACGTGCGGCGGTCGGACGGTCGAGGAAGAAGGTACCTCCGAAGAGCTGCTCGATCTCCTGCTCCACCTCCTCGCGGATCGCGGCGAGGATCGCCTGCATCCGGTCGATCCTCCCCGAGCGTGCGGCGATCGCCTCCAGATTGTCGCGAATTGGCTGCTGGCGGGGCAGTTCGCTGATCGCGCCGACGATCGTCTGGAAAAAGCCGGGATGGCCGCCGCCGCCGGGCAGCCGGAAATGCATTCCCGGGAACGGATCGATATAGACGAAGCGCCGGTCGACCTGGCGCCGCGCCGGGCGACGGCCCAGCGCGTCGATCGCGGGGCGGAAAGGCGCATTGACCAGCACCGAT
>DXIH01000052.1 GCA_019112965.1 Candidatus Sphingomonas excrementigallinarum
TATTGAACCAAATAGATACCAATATATATCATTAATCCGTCTTGCTGCCCCTTTCGAAGCGGTGTCTGGCTTTGCCGTTTTGTCCGTCGGATGATGACAAATCATAGACGGTTCGTTTTATAAAGTATTAGAATTTTCCGTGTGACCCCCTTGCCGTTCTTGACCCAGGTCAACGTCACAAACGGGGAATATCATGCGGGCCACCATCAAGCTCAAATTGGGCGCAACCTTCGCGATCGTGCTGACGCTGCTATTGGGCATGGCGGTGCTTGCCGCCGCGAAGTTGAACGAAATGAACAGCGTGACGACCCGTATCGTCGATGGTCCGGTGGTTCGGCTGGACCGTGCGGAAACGCTGAACGAGCGTATCAGCTACGCGGTTCGCATGGAAAAGAACCTCGCGCTTTCCAGCGACGATCAACAGATGCATGTGTTCGATGACGACCTGATGCGGGCGCGTTCGGAAATGAAGTCGTTGATCGAAACCGGGCTGGCGACCGCCACACCCGCGGGGCGACCGATCTGGGCAGAGATCAACAACGACTATGCTGCCTGGCTGCCCGTCAACGACACGGTTCGTCGCCTGGGCCTGGCCAATCACAATGAAGAGGCCGGCGCCTTGTCGATGACGAAATCGCGCGAACTCGTCGGCAAGATCAGCGATGGCGCGCTGCGCCTGGTCAAGAATGCCAAGGCGGACATGGCGGGTGCCAAGCAGAATGCCGACGCCATCTATGACAGCTCGCGCAACACGCTGATCCTCATCTCCGGGCTGGCGTTGCTGATCGCGCTGGTCGGCGCAGTGTGGATCGCGCGGATCGTCTCGCAGGGCCTGCGGCGGATTTCGGTCGCGATCGAGGCGGTGGCGATCGGCGATATCGAGCAGGAGGTCGCGGTGGCGACCAACGACGAGATCAAGGATCTGGTCGACACGGTGAACCGCATGACCGCCAATCTGCGCCAGAGCGCGCAGCTGGCCGATGCCATTGCCGAGGGCGACCTGAGCGTCGATCACAAGGCCCTGTCCGACAAGGACCTTCTGGGACACGCACTGATCCGCATGACCGCCAATCTGCGCAAGTCGGCCCAGCTGGCCGATACGATCGCGGCGGGCGACCTGACCGTCGATCACCAGCCGCTGTCGGACAGGGACGTGCTGGGCCGCGCGCTGGTCCTGATGATCGAGCGCCTGCGCGGGGTCGTCAGCGACGCCACGCTGGCCGCGCAGAATGTCGCCTCGGGCAGCCAGCAACTCTCCTCCTCGTCGGAGCAGATGTCGCAGGGCGCGACCGAGCAGGCGGCGGCGGCCGAGGAAGCCTCCGCCTCGATGGAAGAGATGGCGGCCAACATCAAGCAGAACGCCGACAATGCCAGCCAGACCGAGAAGATCGCCCGCCAGTCCTCGCAGGATGCCGAGCGCAGTGGTGAGGCGGTGGAAAAGGCCGTCGTCGCCATGCGCACCATCGCCGAAAAGATCGTCATCGTGCAGGAGATCGCGCGCCAGACCGACCTGCTGGCGCTGAACGCCGCGGTCGAGGCCGCGCGTGCCGGGGAACATGGCCGCGGCTTCGCGGTCGTCGCCGCCGAAGTGCGCAAGCTGGCCGAACGCAGCCAGATGGCGGCGGGCGAGATCAGCGGCATGTCGTCCGACACGGTGGCGGCCGCGCAACAGGCGGGCGAAATGCTCTCCAAGCTGGTGCCCGACATCCGGCGCACCGCCGAACTGGTCGCCGAAATCAGCGCCGCCTGCCGCGAACAGGACATCGGCGCCAGTCAGATCAACGCCGCCATCCAGCAGCTCGACCAGGTGACGCAGCAGAATGCCGCGTCGTCGGAGGAGATTTCCTCGACCTCCGAGGAACTCGCCAGCCAGGCCGAGGAGCTTCAGGCAAATATCGCATTCTTCCGTGTCCGGAACGGCGCGCAGCGGTCGGCACCGACCCGCAAGCCCGCTCCGGCACGCGGCGCGGCGCCCGCCGCAAATCAGTCCCGCGCTTCAGCCAAGGCGAACGGCATCACCGATCAGCAGGCCCGGCTGCGCGGCTTCGCGCTCGACCTGTCGACCGGCGGCCCGGACGGCGAGGACGCCGATTTCGGTCGTGCGGCCTGACCCAGGCTGCGACTGGAAGACTGCCCCTCCCATGGCGGGAGGGGCATAGGCCCCTACCCCGCCAGCAATGTCCGGGCGCGACCCTGGACATGGTCGGCGATCAGCTTGAAGGCCGCGCTCATCGGCGACTGACGGCGCCAGGCGATGGCGATCGAACGGTGCGCGCGCCAGCCTTGGACGGACAGGATTTTCAGGCCCGCCGCCCCGCCCACTTCGGATCGCAGATACAGGCTGGGCAGCAGCGTCAGACCAAGCCCGCTGGCCACCATCTGATGCAGGCTTTCCAGGCTGGTGCCGTAATAATCCGGCGCGATGGTCATGCCATAATGGTCGGCGACCTCCGCCGCCTGTCGCGCGAGATGGTGGCGCGGGTCGAGCGTCAATAACGGGCTGCCTGCCAGGAGCTGGCGATCGGACGGGGTATCGGCGTCGAGCGGGTGGTCGAGCGCGGCGACCAGATGCAGTGGCTCGCGGAACAACGGCTCGATCGTGAGATCGTCCCCGGCCATGGGCAGCGGCCCCAGCACGACGTCGAGATCGCCGCGCGACAATTCCCGCATCTGCTCGTCGGGAATGCCCTCTCGCACATGCAGGCGCAGGCGCGGCGCCATGCGGTGAAGCTCGGCGATGATCGGCGACAGCAGATAAGGCCCCAGCGTCGGCGTCGTCCCCAGCTTCAACGTGCCGGTCAGCCTGTCCGACGAGCCTGCCGCCAGCGCGACGATGTCGCTGGCATCGCTCAACATCCGTCGCGCCGTCGCCACGATGCTGCGCCCCAGCGGGGTGAGGATCGCGCCCGTCGCGCTGCGTTCCAGCAGCCGGGCACCCAGCCGCTCCTCCAGCGTGCGGACCTGCTGGCTCAGCGTCGGCTGCGAGACATTGGCGACGCGGGCCGCCAGCGCGAAGGACCCTGTGTCCGCGATCGTGACCAGATATTCGAGCTGACGCAGGGTAAGCATCGCAATGCTATAGCCAGATTCTATACCCCGGGCACGGCAATTCCGATTGGTGCCGGCCATGATATGTCGTTACAAAGACTTCACAAGGATCAGGCCGAAGCGTACCTTTCATGGAGGGGAACATGAAGGCGCGCGGTGTGATGGTGGCCGTCGGTCGCCCACTCCGGCCTGACCAACGTACGGAAAAGGGGTGCGTTTTGGCGGGACAGCGATTGGGATTCCGGGATGCGGTGGGCTGGCTGGCGCAGATCATAGGCCCTGATTCGGCCTATGTTCGGCTGGGCATCGTCTATACCATTGCGATAAGCCTGCTGGCGCTCGCCACGCCCATCTCGGTCCAGCTCCTTATCAACAGCGTCGCCAACACCGCCATGCCCGCGCCCCTATGGGCGCTGTCGGGCGTGCTGCTGATGCTGCTGCTGATGGTCGCGGGGCTCAGCGCGCTCAGGGTGTGGATCATGGCGGCGTTCGAACGTCGGCTGTTCTCGCGCGTCGTCGCCGAAGTCACGATCCGCGCCGTCCACGCCCAGGACCCGTTCTTCGCCGACGGCAATCGCGGCGACCTGTTCAACCGCTATTTCGACCTGGTGGTCGTTCAGAAATCGGTCCCCAGCCTGGTCATCGGCGCCTTCACCATCGTGTTGCAGGCGGTGATCGGGCTCAGCATCACCAGTTTCTACCACCCCGTCTTCCTCGCCTTCAACGCGGTGCTGGTCACGGCGGTCCTGGTCGTCTGGCTGCTCTGGCGACGCGGTGCGATCAGCGGCGCGGTGGCGTTGAGCCATGCCAAGCACAATGCCGCGCGCTGGCTGGAGAGCGTCGGCGGGTCGAACGGCTTCTACAAGTCGCTCCGGCATCTCGACTTCGCGATGAACCGATCGGAGGCGATGACCGCCGATTACGTCAACACGCATCGCCGCTATTTCCGCTATCAGTTCGCGCAGACGATCGCCTTTCTGCTAATCTATGCCTTTGCCAGCGCGGGCCTGCTGCTGCTGGGCGGCATGTTGATCCTGCGCGGCCAGCTGTCGCTGGGCCAGCTGGTCGCGGCCGAGCTGATCCTGTCGGGTGTCTTCTACGGCATCTCGCAGTTCGGCTGGTATCTCGACACCTTCTACGATCTGGTCGCCAGCTCGGAAGAACTGTCGCTGCTGTTCGCCATTCCGCAGGAGCCGATGGTGCGCGGCGACAATGGCCCGCGTGACGGGTCGGTCAGGCTGACCGACGTGGCGTTCGACGACGCGCGCTACAATCTGACATTGGCGGCCGGGGAACAGCTTGTCACCGTGACCGAGCCGGGGGCGGAGCGGACGCTGGCCTTGCTGCTGAAGCGCCATTCGCTGCCCGATCGCGGGCTGGTGCGGATCGGCAATGCCGATCTCGGCTCGTTCGACATGTATCGCCTCCGCTCGGACGTGACGGTGCTCGACCGTTCGACCATCGTCGAGGTCACGATCCGCGAATATCTCCGCCTCGCCTCGGGCGAGCTGGCCGAACGGGCGATGGAGGCGCTGGCGGTGGTCGGCCTCGAACGTCGCCTTGCCAGCTTGCCGCAAGGGCTGGACACGCTGCTCGGTTCGACCGGCTATCCGCTGAGCGTCGGCGAGACGATGGCGCTGAAGCTCGCCAACGCGCTGCTGGTCGGTCCCAAGCTGCTGCTCCTCGGCCAACTCTACGACCTGTTGCCGCCCGAACGGCTGCGCGCCGCGCTGCGGTTGTTGAAGGAGCATGGCACGACGGTGCTGCTGTGCACCGGCCGCCCGGAGGACATGGAACTGGACGGCTATCTCTATCTCGGCTTGACCGAACAGCGTCGTTTCGACCAGCTCGCCGACCTCCAGGCCGCCTATCGCCGGGAGGACGCCGATGTCGCCTGACCAGCTCGCGCATTTCCGCACCCTCTCCTCGCTGCGCCCGCCACGGGTGACGGTCGCCATCGCCTGGATCCTGACCGTCGGCATCGCGGCGGTCATCTTCATCCTGTTCTTCGTGCCGTGGTTGCAGACCGCACAAGGCCGGGGCCAGGTCGTCTCGCTCGATCCGACCGACCGCGCACAGGACGTGACCGCGCTGGTGCCCGGCCGTGTCGAGCGCTGGTATGTCCATGACGGCCAGCATGTGAAGCGCGGCGATCCGATCGCACGCATCATCGACCTCGATCCCAACCTGCTGTCCCGCCTCGCCGCCGAGCGCGCGCAGGTGGAGGCCGAGATCGCCTCGGTTCGCCAGTCGCAGTCCGTTGCCCAGATCGACGTCAACCGGACACGACAGCTCTATTCGGAAGGGTTGGCCTCGCGACGCGATTACGAACAGGCGCAGATCAAGGTCGCGGACTCGGGCGCCAAGCTGGCGGAATCACGTGCCAAGCTGAACCGCATCGACGTGCAGCTGAACCGCCAGTCGGCGCAGCTGGTCCGGGCCCCGCGCGACGGACGCATCCAGAATCTGAATGCGGCGGCGGGCGGTGCCTATGTCTCGGCGGGCACCGCGCTGGCGGTGGTCGCGCCGGAAGAGGTGCAGCGCGCGGTCGAGTTGCTGATCGACGGTCGCGACGTGCCGCTGCTCCGCCCCGGCCGCCCGGTGCGCCTGGAGTTCGAGGGCTGGCCCGCCATCCAGTTCAGCGGCTGGCCATCGGTCGCCTACGGCTTTTTCGACGGTCGCGTCCGCACGATCGATCCCAATGCCAATGCGCAGGGGCTGTTCCGCATCCTGGTCGAACCGGCCCCCGGCAAGCCCGCATGGCCCGAGCGGCGCTTCGTCCGGCTGGGCGGCAAGGTCCAGGGCTGGGTCCAGGGTGAGACGGTCACGGTCGGCTACGAACTCTGGCGCCAGCTCAACGACTTCCCGCTGGAGTTCGGCCAGACCGCGACCGACAAGCAGGAGGGCAAGGAGGCCAAGGACGACGACAAGAAGATCGCGGCCAAGGCGGGCAAGCCGAAATGATCCGCGCGCTGATCCTCATCCCCGCGCTGGTCGCCACCCTGCCCGCGCCCGGTTCGGCCCAGCGGATCGAGGCCAACCCGGCGCCCGCGACGGTGCCCCGTTCGGGGCCGCTGACCCTGGACGAGGTGCTGCGCGCCTCCGCCCGCGCGGCACCGCAGATCGTCGAGGCGCTGGCCAAGATCCGTTCCGCCGAGGGCAAGGCGATCACCGCCGATGGCGCCTTCGACACGGTGTTCGAGGCCGAGGGCCGCTCGCGCACGCTCGGCTATTATGACGGCACCGTCGCCGCCGCGAGCGCGAACCGCCCGCTGACCAACAATGGCGGCTATGTCTATGGCGGCTACCGCGTCAGCCGGGGCAGCTTCCCGGTCTATGAGGACCAGAATTACACCAACCGCCTGGGCGAGGTGAAGGTCGGCGCGCTCTATTCGCTGCTGCGCGACCGGCTGGTCGACGAACGCCGGACGCGCCGTACCCTCGCCTCGGGCGATATCGACATCGCCAGGTTCGAACGCGAGGCCGTGGCGATCGGCGTGCAGCGGCGTGCGATCGACGCCTATCAGAACTGGGTCGCGGCGGGCCTGCGCCTGCGCGCCTATCGTGACCTGCTCGACCTGTCGCTCAACCGGCGCGGCGGGCTGGCGCGTCAGGTCGAACTGGGCGCGCGGCCCGACATTCTGCTGGCGGAGAACGACCAGAACCTCGTCCGCCGCCGCGCGCTGGTGGTGCGGGCCGAGGGGGATTTCCAGGCGGCGGCCAATGCCCTTTCGCTCTATTATCGCGACGGCCAGGGCGAGCCGGTGACGGTCGGGGCGGAGCGCCTGCCCGGCGGGGCAGAAGCATTGTCGGGCGTCACGGTTGCCGCCCGCCGGAATTTCGAGCAGCGGCGTCCCGACCTGCAAGTGCTGCTGGCGCGGATCGACCAGGGTTCGGCGCGTCTGGCACTGGCGCAGAACGACCTGCGCCCCCGGTTCGACCTGCGCGGCGAGATGGGCAAGGATGTCGGCCCCATCGGGCTGGGCGGCTCTAGCCGTACACCGCTGGAGGCGGCGGTCGGCTTCCGCTTTTCGATGCCGCTTCAAAATCGTGCGGCGAAAGGCCGCATCGTCGAGGCGCAGGCCGAAATGGATGCGCTGTCCGCGCGCAGCCGTTTCCTCCGCGATCAGATCACTGTCGAGGTCGAGGGCATCAGCATCGGCGTCGATGCCGCCGAAAAGCTGGCCGCGATCGCCGAGCAGGAACGCCAGCTGGCCGAACGGCTGGCGGCGGCCGAGCGGCGGCGGTTCGAGCTGGGGTCGAGCGACTTCTTCCTGGTCAACCAGCGCGAGGAAACCGCGAACGACGCCCGCGTCCGCCTGATCGACGCCCAGGCCCGGATCGCCGCCGCCCGCGCCGAACTGGCCGCCGCCACCGCCGACCGCGCGGCACTGGGGCTGGAGCTTTGACCGGATAGCCATTGCGTTGAATCAAATTGAGCCCCTCCCCTTAAGGGGAGGGGTGGGTTCATTTCATGTCATCTCGCTTCAGCATAGCCGGGATAAAGGTTGGGACAAGGCTTTGGCTTGCGCACTTACAGGGCGAGAGCGCTCCCTCATTCCAACTCTTTGCGCATCCGGGTCAGCGGCACGATCACTCCGTCGACATCCGCATCGGCGCGCTCGACGGGGTGATAACCGCAGGCGCGATAGAGCGGCACGCCGCCCGCCGTGCCCATCAGCTCGACGGCGGTAAAACCCTCGGCGCTTGCGGCCTGTTCGCAGCGGTTGAGGATCATGCGGCCGATCCCACGCCGGACATGATCGGGATGGGTGTACATGGCGCGGATGCGCGCGGCGTCGGTGGCGGGGTCGAGCAGCGCCGGGTCACGCAGCGCCGTGCTGTGATCGCCGCCATAGAGCGTCGCGCGCCGGCTCCATCCGCCGCAGCCGACCGGCGTGCCCGCGTCCTCCACGACGAAATAGGTGCCGTCGCGCACCAGTTGCGTATCGAGCCCCATCACCGCGCGACTGGCGATCACCTGCGCCGGGTTCAGCACCCCCGCCTGCCCGCGATCGATCGACAGCGCCATCACCGCACGCAGCGCGTCCAGATCGGCCTCGGTCGCCGGGCGGATGGTCAGCCCGCCGCTCACGCCGCCAGCTCCAGCCGCCACGTCTCGCCCTGCAGCGGCACGCCGAAATGCTCGTGCATTGCCGTCTCGACACATTGAAAGCCATGCGCCGCATAAAGGCGGCGGGCGGCTTCCAGCACCGTATGCGTCCACAAGGTCAGCCTATGATAACCCGCCTCGCGTGCGAAATCGACGCACCGCCCGACCAGCGCATCGCCGATCCCCCGGCGGCGGGCAAAGGGCTCGACATGCAGCAGCCGTAGCCGCGCGACACCCTCCCCCTCATCGGTGACGAACACCGCCCCCGCCATCACTCCGTCGATCTCCGCGACCCAGCATTGCGAGCGGGCGGGGTCATGATCGCGCAGGAACGCGGCGACGACCTCACTCTCGATCACCTCCAGCTCACGGCCCCAGCCATGGCTTTCGGCATAGAGGACCGACTGGCGCGCCACGATCAGCGCGGGCTCGCCGGTGCGAAACGGGCGGATGACGAACGGCCCACCCGACGACGGATCGAGCAGCAACCGCGCCCGCGTCAGCGCCTCGACCAGATCGCGCCGCCCCTGCCCCTCGACCGTGGCGAGCAGGTCATCCACCGCGCCGCTCTGCCGCTGATCGACCATGGCGAAGGCCGCGAGCCCCGCCTCGGTCAGGCGCAGATCGCGGGCGCGGGCGTCATCGTCGCGGCGGACCCGGATGACCCAGCCGCGCGTCTCGAACCGCGTGACGAGGCGACTGAGATAGCCCGCATCCATGCCCAGCGCCTCTTGCAATACGCTGGCCGTCACCGGCTCGCGCGTCGCGATCTCGAACAGCAGGCGCGCCTCGGGCAGGCTGGCCTCCGTGCCCAGGAAACGCGCGTCGAGCGCGCCGATCGTCTGCGTATAGAAGCGGTTGAACCGGCGGATGGCGGTGATGTCGGGATGCTCCATGAACGCATGCTCGACCAAATTGCTTGACCGAGTCAAGTATCACGTCACGAAACGAGCTGCGACACCAGCTTTGCCTCAGTGATCGGCGCCAGGGCGACCGGGCGGCCATAGCGATAGCCCTGCCCCAGCCGAACCCCCAGTTGCCGCAGGCGCTCCGCCTGCCATTCGGTCTCGATACCCTCCGCGATCACCACCTTGCCCAGGCCGACGCCCAGTCCGACGATCGCACTGATGATGGGCAGCGTGCCGCCCTCGGTTTCGTCCAGCCCGGCGACGAAGGACTGGTCGATCTTGATCCGGTCCACCGGCAGGTCCCGCAGATGGACGAGCGAGGCATAGCCGGTCCCGAAATCGTCGAGCGCGATGCACACGCCCGCATCGTGCAGGATGCGCAGGCTGGACAGGATGCTGTCCGCCGCCCGGTCCAGCATGACCCCCTCCGTCACCTCGACGCAAAGCCGCGCCGGATCGACGCCGTAATGGGCCAGCCGTTCGAGTACGGTGCGAGCCGATCGCGGCCCGGCCAGCTGCGCGGAGGTGAAATTGACGCACAGCACGCCCAGCCCCTCGCCCCGGTCGCGCAGCGCGGTCAGTGCCAGCTCCAGGACATGGTCCTGGATGCGCAGGCCGATCCGCTCCGCGACCAGCACGTCGGCGAAGCGATCCGGGCTCATCAGCCCGTGTTCGGGGTGGTTCCAGCGCAGCAGCGCCTCATGCCCGCACACCGTCTCCGTCTCCAACGAGACGATGGGTTGCAGGTAGAGGATGAACTCACCCTGCTCCAGAGCCTGCTCGGCTTCTCCGGCAAAGGCGATCTGCAATTCCTGAAGGCTGCGCTGCAAAGGATCGTAGCGTACATAGCGTTCGCGTCCCAGCCGCTTGGCGGTGTAGAGCGCCAGATCGGCATCGTGATAGAGCAGATCGAGCGCCTCGGCATCGTCGGGATAGCGTGCCGACCCGATGCTGAGCGACATGGTCCGGGTGCGGTCGCGCGGGTGCCATGGTTCGCCCTGGATCGCGGCGATCCGCTCCGCCAGCTCGGCTTCGCTATGAAGCGAGCCGGGGCACAGGATCGCGAACTCGTCACCGCCGATCCGCGACACGCGCACATCCGCCATCGCGCGAATGGCATCGGCCAAAGCGGTCCCGACATGACATAGCAGCATGTCGCCGCTGGCATGACCCAGCCGATCGTTCACGTCCTTCAGATAATCGACGTCGATCAGGAACAGGCTGAAGGGGATGGACGCGTTCATCAGGGCCGTGGCCTGCTGTTGATAGGCGGCGCGATTGCCCAGGCCGGTCAGGAAGTCGGTCTGCGCGGCCAGGCGCAGCGTCTTGGTCTCGGCCAGGTCGATCTCGCGACGCTGGCGCGCCTGGTCGAGTTCGCGCCGGATGCGCCGGAATCGATCGGCGATAGCCAGCGACAGGACCAGCGCCTCGAACGCCAACGCCAGGAAGGTCGCCATGTCGACCGCGTCATTCTGTCGCACAAAGCCCAGGTTGCGTGCGAGCCGCAAGACGAACAGGGTAATGACCGGGCTCCAGCCGATCATGTAGAACCAGACGACACGGCTGCCCCGCCGCGCCGCGACGACGCAGGACCAGGCGATCAGCGCCGAGGTCGCAGCGATATCGTAATTGAGCAGACGGTCGGTCAGGACGGGCGGGAACCAGGTATCGGCGGCGGCGAGCACGCCGAACACCACGCCGCCGATCGCCAGCCAGCGCCCCGCGCGGATGACGCGACGCGACAGAATGCCGTCCTCGATGACCGAGAAGAAGAACATGTTGCACGCGGCCACCATCAGGCCGACGAGCGCGAACCAGATCCGCACCACGACCGGCCCGATCAGCCAGGGTACGACCAGGGCCGCGACGTTGGTCCACATCAGGCCATAGACCAGCGCGACCGAGACCCAGAGCAGGTACCAGCGTTGAAAGGCGGGCCGCCGCCCGGCATGGATCACCAGATTATAGAGAAACGCCGACAGCAGCGTGCCGGTGAATAGCCCCATCAGGACCAGCCAGCCGACATCCGCACCGTTCATGGCGTTATGCGGCCGGGCGATGACCTTGCGCATCAGCGACAGGTCGTCAATGTGCCGAAAGCCGATATACAGGCCGCGTACGTCGCGCCCCGGCGGCCCGACCACGAATTTCAGCAGCCCGCCGGGGGCCCAATGGTCCTTCAGCTCATCATAGGACAGCGAACGGCGCACCGTGCCGTCGCGGGTCACGACCAACAGGCCGATCCGGTCGAAGCGGGTCTGGTCGATCAGCAGGTCCCACCCGGCGGGCAGCGCCGCCAGAGGAGCCGGGTCGAGGCGGATCCACAACCAGTCCTCGCCCCGCGTCGGGGCCTGATCACCGCAGCGATAGGGGGCCTGGATGATCCGGGCATCGGTGGCGCCGTCGGGCAGTGCCGCGCTACAGACGCTCTGGTACAGGTCGACCGCCTTGGCCGATGCCGTTCCGGACATCAGTCCCAGCAGGACCAATACCCCAAAAAGCGTGCACCCGCTGACGTTCCATAACAGCTTCGCGGCCTTCATGCCGACCCGTCCCCAACCCGGTTTGATGTGACGGAAACAAGACGACCCTTCCCGCAGAGCTCCCCGCTCCCGCCGCCTTCCCCGGGGGGCCACTGCCCGGATTTTCGCGCGTGCGTCAATCGCCCTGTTTCAGGCCATTGATGAGGGATGATTTTTTTCAGGACGATCGGATGCGCCGGGCCGAATGGTCGCGCTCTGGCGGTCGGCGCGCGCTTTGGGCATGGATGGATCATGACGCGTTTTCATCGGTTCGCCCGGTTCCTTCCCGCCTCGCTGGCGCTGCTGGCGGCGGCCTGTTCGCCGCTGACCACCTTCGACAGCCTGGTGCCCAAGGACGGCGGCGGCAGGCGCGTGGCCGAGGCGCAGCCCTACGGCGCAGATGCGCGACAAAGACTGGACATCTATGCGCCCCGGAATGCCGGGCCCGGCGAGCGGCCGGTCGTGATATTCTTCTATGGCGGCAGCTGGAACAGCGGGACGCGCAGCGGCTATGCCTTTGTCGGCCGGGCACTGGCGGCACAGGGTTTCGTAACGGTCATCCCCGATTACCGGCTGGTTCCCGCCATACGCTATCCCGGCTTCGTCGAGGACGGCGCAGCGGCGGTGCGCTGGACGCGCGAGCATATCGCCGGGTTCGGCGGCGATCCCGCCAGGCTGGTGCTGATGGGGCATTCCGCAGGCGCCTATATCGCCGCGATGCTGGCGGTCGACGACCGCTGGCTGGGCCGCGACAGGCAGGCGGTGCGCGGGCTGGTCGGACTGGCGGGCCCCTATGACTTCGCCCCCTTCGACGTGGATGTTGCCCGTGCCGCCTTCGGGGCTTGGCCGCATCCGCAGGAAACCCAGCCGATCCATTGGGCGGGGGCGGGCGATCCGCCCGCGCTGCTGCTGGTCGGAGGCGAGGACAAGACGGTCCTGCCCCGCAACAGCGAAGCGCTGGCCGCCAGATTGCGGGCGGGCGGGGTTCCGGTGACGCTGCGCTCCTACCCCAAGCTCGGCCATGTCGGGCTGATCCTGTCGGTCGCCCGCCCCTTTCGCGGCCGCGCGCCGGTGGTGGCCGATGTCGCCGGCTTCATCCGACAGGTGACGCGCTAACGCGTGATGACATAAGATTAATTCACCCCTCCACTTCAGGGGAGGGGCCGGGGGTGGGGCGCCTCCGCAAGCGTGCAGCCCGTGGCGAGGCCCCACCCCAACCCCTCCCCTGAAGGGGAGGGGCTCGCCTTGGTTCAACGCAACGTCATCACGGTCTAACGCGTCTCCGGGATCAGCCAGGTTTCCGCGACCTGCTTGCCGCGGCCGCTGCCGCCCATGCCGGGCGGGCGGGTCCAGTCGAGATCGAGACTGCCCTTCGCGGTGGCCTCGCGCGGGATGACGATCGTGACCTGCATCGGGTTGGCGGTGCGGGCGAAATGGTCCTGCAACAGGATATGCCCGTTCGCGACCAACCGCATCGGCAGGGTATAGTCCTCGCCCGCATAGGTGATGGTCAGCTTATAGCCCCGGCGCGGGTCGAGCCCGTCATAATGCAGCCGCAGCGGACTGTCGTAGAGCGTCTCGGCATAATCCAGCTCGCCCGGCCACCAGCCGTCCGCCGGGGTGCGGTCGGCGATGCCGTCGATGGCGGTGGTGAAGAATTGCGGATCGGCGAGAAAGCCGGGCCCGCGCACCAGATGCGGTTCGGCATCCGGACGGCCGAGATCGTCGTACAGCGCGCCCTCCGCCCGGCGACTGCGGTCGGGGATCGGCCAGCCCTTTGCCATCTGTGCCTCGATCCAGGCGCGGCCGGTCAGGTCGACATCGGCACGGTCGAGATTGGCGCCCCGCTCGATATTCGACGCGCCATAGCGCTTCACGCTCAGCTGCAGCCGCGCCTTTTGCCATAGCTGCTCGGCCAGCGCATTCAGCCGGTCGAGCAATGCGGCGACCTGCGGGCCATCGCCGGTCGCCAGGATCGCGCGCGCCTGTTCAGAATCGGGCGCGGCCAGCGCCGCCGCTCGCCGCGCCCGCGCCGCGATGGTGCGGCGGCGGACCAGCGCGTCATAGACCGCACGATAGCGCAGGGCGTCGACCCGCCAGTCGGCAAAAGCGGACGGCCGGACCCGATCGGCGAGACGCAGCGTCGCATCGATATTGGCGTTGGTCGCGGGGTCGCCGATCCAGTTCCCCTCGAGCGCCGCCGGAAGCGCCGCCGCGCGGGGGTCGCCGATGAACACGCGCGCATAGTCCCGCGCGAAAGCCTTTACGTCGGTCTTCGGGTCCCAGCCCATGCGGAACCACAGGAACTGGTTGAAGTCGTCGTTCACCCCCTCCGAATAGGTGATGAACCCGGCGGTCAGCGGTGCGAAGCGGGCGAAGATGTGCGCATAGGCTTCTGGGCGCGGATTGATCGGCTCGCGCCCCTCGGTCAGCGCGAACTCCGGCCACCAGCGCGGCACCGGGAATTGCGCGTGCATGGTATGCGCGATGTCGGGATAGAGGATCAGCGGATAGCGCGCCGGTATCCGCGACCGCTCGACCGGCAGCGGGTCGCGTGTCTGCGGGCCGACGAACACGCCGGTCAACCAGTCGGGCCGCTTGTCCAACTCGTGGTAGAACGCCTCGAACCCTGCCGCGTCGAACCCCTGCGACGAGATATAGACGGGTGCTTGCGGATTGCGCGCGCGAAGCAGCGCCGCCTGCTGCGCGACCAGCGGGAACAGCCGTGCGGGTCGGGTATGGCCGGGATCGCCGCCCGGCACATAGAGCGCATCGACATGAGGCAGATCGCCCAGCACCCGTCGAAACGCCGCGACCTCCGCCGCCACCGCGCCGGGCTTTTCGTAATCGCCCAGCTCGGGATAATAGAGCGCGACATCCAGCCCCAGCCGGTGGGTGATCGCCGAAATCCCTGCCAGCGTCTCGCGTGGCGGCGCGGGGAAGAGTGGGCCGGTCGCATCGTCGTCGGACACCGGCGCGATGATCTGCACGCCGCTGGCACCCCATAGCGCGAAATCCTCGATCCGCCGCTGAAACATAGTCAGCGTCCAGGCGTCATAGCTGTTGTTCTTGGGCCGGTAGCCGATCTGGGTCAGCCGCGTCGCATAAGCGGGCTTTTCGTCGACCGGCCCCGCAAGCGACAGACGCGCGGTCCCGCCCGTCACTTCGAGATGCCGCAATACCCAACCCGCGCCGTAAACCAGCCCGCGGGTGGCGTTGGCGGTGACGACCGTGACCGGCCCCACTCGCCGGATCGCAAAGCCTTCGCGCCCCAGCCCGGCGGGCCGCCGCCACCGGCTGCGCAGCCTGGCGGGCAAGGCCGCCGCCGCCGCATCCGACGGGGCCACCACTACCCGGACATCGCCGCATCGTGCGACCCGCTCCGCGATGCGGCGGTTCAACAGGTCGGCCGCCACCTCGCCCCCTGCCCCGGCCGTGACGCAGGATACTGCAACTGCTGCTGCCGGGACGATCATGGGCTTATCCGAAGGGCTGGAATGATAGGGATGCGTTCACCCCGCCCCTATGCCCGCTGCGCGACGCTTTCGATACCGCCCAAATCGCGGGTCCTCAGCCCCCGTCCGTCCGAAGACCCCATTGGTCGTAACGATAGTCCCGCCCGCCGAAGCGGAAGCGGCGATCGTCCAGCCGCTCGACCGGCGCGCCGAGCGCGACTTGCCCGACCATCCAGCCGGGCAGCGCGATCCGTGTCACCTGTCCGCCGAACGGCCCCGCCAGCGGCGGGTCCAGATCGAGCAGCAGATCCCGCGCGCCCAACCGGGTGGTGACATCCGCCATGTCGTCAGGAAAGACCAGCTGATTGAAGGGAAGCGACAGGTCCAGCGCAACGCCGCTCGCGCGCTGGCCGTCCGCCACGACGCCGCCCGCCAGCGCATTGCCATGGTTGATCCATGCCGCCCCGCCCTCTTGCTGGATCGGCGCCAGCGCCTCCGGGTGCAGCGCGCGTTCGACCAACAGGCGATTGTCGCGTGGAATGGCGATATCGGGCCGCTCTTCCAGCAGGCGCAGCGTCGCCTCCAGATGCAACAGGTTGGGATAGACATTGCCCAGCCCGTGGCGCTCGCGACGGCCGCGATCGAGCCATGGGGTCAGGTCGCGCTCCTCCGGTCGCAGGACCAAGACCTGTGCTCGACCAAAGGCACCCCGGTCCTCTCGGGCATGGCGATGCAGCCGCCCGATCCGCTGGAGCAGCACGTCCATGGGCGCCAGATCGGTGATGAGGAAATCGGCATCGATATCGAGCGACTGTTCTAGTGTCTGGGTGCCGACCAGCACCCGGCCGCCCGCTTGCCGCGTCTTGCCGAACGCCTTCTCCACCGCCTCATCGAGCAACTGCCGGTCGGTCGCGGCGAAGCGGCCATGGTGCAGGGTGGCGACATCGTTCACACGAAAGGCAAGCTCGGGCGCCAAGGCCGCCACCGCCTGCGCCACCGCGACCGCCCCGGCCACGCTGTTGCGCACGACCAGCACCGCCGCTCCGGCGCGTGCGGCCTCTACCGCGCGCTGGGCGATCGCATCCGGGTCGGCGATCAGGCCCGCCGTCTCGATACGGACATGCTTTGGTGTCCCGCCCGACGCCATCGCGGCGCGCGGCGGCGATCCGATGCCCGACAGCGCGGGATAGGGCAAAGCCTCCGCCTCGGTGAGCGGCGCGACCGGCGTCTTGAGCAACCGCGCCCGCGCCGCCGCGCCCAGGGTCGCCGACAGTAACAGCGCCCGCCCGCCGACCGCGACATGCTGGTCCAGCAGCCGTTCGAGCAGCCCGGTCATATAGGCATCCGACGCATGAACCTCGTCGACGACCAGCAGGCTGCGCGCCAAGGCGGAGGCGCGAAACAGCGCGTGCCTGACCGGCAGCGCGGCGAGCAGCGCCTGGTCGATCGTGCCGACCGCCACCCGTGCCGCCAGGAAACGATTGGCCCGCTCTGCCGCCCAGCGCCTATCCTCCGCCCCGCCCGGCTCGCCGCGATCCCAGCGCACTTCATAGCCGGGCAGCGCCTGCCCTTTCGCGTCGCCCGCGCGCAGATAGCCGGGGACCGCCAGCACGGCGGGCGGCGCATCCTCGCCCCACAGCGCCTGGATCGCCCGGTTGACCCGCGCATGAAGCTGCACCGCCGCCGACCGGGTCGGCAGCGCGAAGAACAGGCCGTCGACCTCGCCGCGCCGTCGCATCTCGACCCAGCGCCACAGCGCCGCCTCGGTCTTGCCCGACCCGGTCTCCGCCTCGATCAGCGCCACCGGCCCCAGATCGGCGGCGGCGGCCTCGGCCTGGAAGGGGTATGGGGCGTTGCCGAACAGCGCCTCGAACCGGGCAGGCGGCGTGCCAAACGGCGTGAAACCGCGCGCGACCGCCGCCGCGCGCGCCTGCTCCCCGCGCCAGGTGTCACGATCCGCACCATAAGGCCCCTCGACGGGAAAACGCTTCGTATCCGACCCCAGCCAGTCGGCCAGCGTTCGCGCAAAGCGTCGATCAGGTGGACGACCGCAATGGCCGGATCGTCGTGGCCCTGCGGCATCCAATGGGTGACATGCCGGGTCCAGCTGTCGCTATGCTTCCCCGCGTCCGTATGGAATTCGGCGAGCGGCCTGCCGTGATGCGCCATGACGGCGACGAGATGCTGGTCCGCGCCCCAGCCCATCAGCAGCTCGAACAGCGCTTTGGCGGCCGGTCCCTGCCTCAGGCCGGAATGGCGCAGGAGAGCGGCGACCGGGCCGGTATGGCCGACCGTCTGCTTCACCGCCGGATCGATCCGCGCCTGGAAGCCGCGATTGGCCTTGCCGATGTCGTGCAGCGCCGCGAGCACGATCAGCCGGGCGATGTCCTGCGACGTCAAGGGGCGGCCCGCCGCCTCTTCCAGGCTCGGCTGCCAGACGGGCAGAATTGCATCCAAAGCGGCACCAACATCGAGGCAGTGATCGAGCAAAGGCAATCTGGCCGCCAACGACCCGTCGTCGTGACGGGTCAGTTTCGCCCAAGGCTCCGTTCCGCTCATCACCCTCTCCCCCAAGGCGCCACACGCCCGCGCGAAAGACTAGCGCCAGCAAAATCGCACGCAATCCTTGCCCGGATGAATAGTGCATCCGTTTCGGGTCCGGCTGTCTTTGGCGATATCCGCGCCGCCCCGCATCCTCGCGAGCGGGAGGATTTGACCAAACTATGTCCGAGACGGCTGGTTTCGCCACGTCATCGCCCCGTGCCGCCGGGCCGGGGGTCGGCCAATTCGTGTCGCTGCGCGGACGGCTGTGGATGGTCGAGGCGCAGCCGGAAGGCCCCCTTTCCGGTCACAAGCTCGCCTGTATCGACGACGATGCCAGCGGCGAGGATGCGCAGGTCCTGTGGAGCGCGGAGGTCGATGCGCGGCTGCATGATAAGGAAGCCTGGGCCTCGCTCGGCACGCAAGGCGGGGATGCGGCGACCTTCTCGGCCTACTTGCGCACCGTGCGCTGGCGCACCGCGACGGCGGCCGAGCGCGACCTGTTCCAGGCGCCGTTCCGTGCCGGTATCCGGCTCGATCCCTATCAGCTGCTGCCCTTACGCAAGGCACTCCGCCTGCCGCGCGTCAACCTGCTGATCGCCGACGATGTCGGGCTGGGCAAGACGGTGGAGGCCGGTCTGGTCCTGCGCGAGCTGCTGCTGCGCCGGCGTGTCGACTATACCGTCGTCATCGCCCCCGCCGCGATGACCGGCCAGTGGCGCGACGAGCTGCAGAGCAAGTTCGGCCTGGGCTTCGAGATCATCGACGCGCGCCATCTGGAGGAATTGCGGCGGCGGCGCGGGTACGGCGCGAACCCCTGGGCGGCGGGATCGCGCTTCATCCTGTCGCACCGGCTGCTGGGCGAGGAAGCCTATGTCGCGGGGCTCCGCGACGTGTTGGAGGATTTTCGCGCGCGCTCGCTGCTGATCCTGGACGAAGCGCACCACGCCGCCCCGGCGGGCGGTGGCCGCTATGCGATCGAGAGCCAGTTCACCCGGTCCCTGCGCGACCTGTCGGATCGGTTCGAGCACCGCCTGTTCCTGTCGGCCACGCCGCATAACGGCCATCCCAACAGCTTTGCGACGCTGCTGGAACTGCTCGATCCGCAGCGGTTCACGCGCGGTGTCACTGTCCGCCCCGCCGATCTGGAGCCGGTGATGGTCCGCCGCCTGAAAAGCGATCTGCGCGCGCTGGGCGAGGCCTTTCCCGAGAGGATCGTCGAGCCGATCACCCTCGACGACCTGCCGGAGGATGCTCCCGAACTGACGCTGGCGGCGATGCTGGCGGACTATCGCCGGTTGCGCGAGCGGCGGATCGCCGGGCTGGCGGGGGCACAGGCGGCACGCGCGCGGCTGGCGATGGTGGGGCTGCAACAACGGTTGCTGTCCTCCATCCCCGCCTTTGCCCGCACCTTGCGCGTCCATATCGCCGGGCTGGACCGTGCGATCGCCGGGACCCCGCGCGAGATGATCGCTGAGGCCGAAGCCGAAGCCCCCGAGCGGGCGCAAGACGAGGACGCCGCGCTGATTCTGCTCGACCGCGCGGCCGAGGCCGAGGCGGAACGACGGGCCGCAACCGGCGCGGCGGGGGCGTCGCGCGATCAGCTGGCGGAGGAACGCCGCGCCGCCGCCGCGATGCTGGCCGTGGCGGACACCGCCCGCACGCAGGCCGATGCGCGCATCCGTTGGATCCTCGACTGGGCGCGCGCGAACCTGCTCGATGCGCAAGGGCAATGGCGCGAGCGGCGGCTGATCCTGTTCACCGAATATGAGGACACGCGTCGGTGGCTCCAGCGACAGCTGGCGGTGCTGGTAGACCCCGATGACGTGCAGGAGGCGCGGCGGATCGACAGCTTCACCGGCATCACCTCGACCGAGCGGCGCGAGGCGATCAAGCGCGCCTTCAACGACCCCGCCGATCCGCTTCGCATCCTGATCTGCACGGATGCCGCGCGCGAGGGGATCAACCTCCAGGCGCAGTGCCATGACCTGATCCATGTCGACCTGCCCTGGAACCCGTCGCGGCTGGAGCAGCGCAACGGGCGGATCGACCGCAAGTTGCAACCCAGCCCGACCATCACCTGCCGCTATTTCGTCTATGCCCAGCGACCCGAAGACGTGGTTCTCGACGCGCTGGTCCGCAAGACCGAACTGATCCGCCGCCAGCTCGGCTCGGCGGGACAGGTGCTGGGCGCCCGCATCGCCGACCGACTGGGCGGCGGCATCGACCGGGCGGCCGCGCGCGCCCTCGCTGCGCGGATCGACGACGAGGAAGCCGATGAGCGCGTCCGTGCGGCGGTGCGCGACCTGGACGACGGGGCCGAGGCACGGCTCGCGCGGCTGAAGCGCGAACAGGCCGATCTGGCCCGGGCGCTGGAGACGGCGCGGGCGCGGGTCGGCGTCGATCCGGGGGAGTTGCAGTCGGTCGTTGGCCTCGCCCTGGACAAGGCGGGTGGCGCGTGGAGCCGCCCGGCGACTGTCGGCGAGACGCCGGTCTTCGCGATCGACCAGGCGACATTGGCGGGCGATCCCAGCTGGCAGCCGCTGCTCGACGAACTGCGCGCCCGCCCGATCCGCCCCGGCGAGCGGCCCGGCGAATGGCGGGCCAGCCCCGATGCCGATGTCCGCCGGATCAGCTTCGCCCCCGCCATCCTGCCCGATGGGCGCGATGCGGGCGATGTGGTGCAACTGCATCTGGAACACCGGCTGGTCCGCCGCCTGCTCGGGCGCTTCCTGTCGGCGGGTTTCCGGCAGGGGCTGGAGCGCGCCTGCGTCATCCGCACCGCCGCCACTCTCTCCCCGCGCGTGATCCTGCTGGGGCGGCTGGCGCTCTTTGGGGAACAGGCGGCACGACTGCATGAGGAAGTGTTGAGCGTCGCCGCCGACTGGCGCGACACGGGCGGCCTTCGCGCGCTGGCCGAGGGGCGCGATGCCGAGGCGCGGGTGCTGGAGGAACTGATCGAGGCGCTGCGCTCCGCGACCGACGCCGAGCCCGCCATCGCCGCCCAGGCGACTGTCCATGCGATGCGCGACGTGACCGACCTCCGCCCTGTGCTGGAGGCGCGGGCGGCAGCGCGGGTCGAGAAGGTGGCAGCCGAACTGACCCGTCGCGCCGAGGCCGAAGCGCGCGGGCTGGAGACGCTGCTGCGCCAGCGCATCGCGCGCATCCTGCGTGAACGTGGGCAAGATGACGGACAGCTCTCGCTGCTGCTCGATCCGCTGGAAGCGCGGCAGCGCGCCGCCGACCGCCGCTCCTGGGACCGCGCCGCCACCCGGCTCGACGACGAGCTGGTCCGCGAGCCCGAACGGCTGCGCGCCGGATCGCGTATCCACGCCACCCGGCTGGAGCCGATCGGCCTCGTCTATCTCTGGCCCATGGCATGAGCGGCCCCATCCCCGGCGGTCGGCACGACTGGATCGGCTATCTCCAGCCGGTCGGTCTGGTCGTCGCGCCCGCCGCCCTCGCGCGGATCGGTCTCTGGCCCAGCCCGCAGGGACCAGCGGACGGCGACGCGGTCGCCCGCGCGGTGGAGGGATTCGCCGCCGATCCATGGGCTTTCTTCCACACCATATTGGGCTGGCCCGCCGAGCGGATTCTGCTCGGCGACGCCCTGCCCGACAATTTGCGCATCGCCTTTCCCGAGCAGGACACGCTGCTGGAGCCGCATGGCGCGATCCCCGCGCCCGACGGCACGATCCAGCTGCTGGTGCGGATCGAGGCGCCCGAGCTGATCCTCGACAAACGCGGCACCCTGCCCGGCTGGGAAGCGACCGCGCAACAGCGGTTCGAGCGGCTGCTGCGCGAAACGGGAGTCGGCGCCGGGGTGCTCGTCGGCGCGGCCGAGACGGGTCGCAAGGACGGCCCCGCCACCGAACCCGTGCTGCGGCTGGTCGTGGTGCCGCGCGGCGAGGCGTCGGGCCATATCAGCTGGCCGCTCGCACGCCTGGGTGACGTGTCGGGCCGCCCGATGCTGGCGGGATTGAAGCTCCTGCTCGACGCCCATGCGCTGTTCAGCGGCCCGCCCTCGCATCGCCTCCCCGCGATCCTCGCCGAAAGCCGGGCGGCGCAGGCGGAAGTATCGAGCCGCTTGGCCGGACAGGTGCTAGCGGGGCTGCACGAATTGCTGCGCGGGCTGGACGACGCCGATGGTCCGCGCATCCGGGCGCTGGCGGAGAGCGACCCGGACCAGCTCTACAAGGGCCTGCTGACCGTGCTCCTCCGCCTGGTCTTCATCCTCTATGCCGAGGATCGCGGGCTGATGCCCTCGGCGCCCGGCGGCATGGCGGCGACACTGTACGAACAGGGCTATGCGCTGGGCGGCCTGCACCTGCGGTTGCGTGATGATGCCGCGCTCTATCCTGATACGATGGACGAGCGGCGCGGCGCCTGGGGCCGGTTGCTCGCGCTGTTCCGGCTGGTCGATCGCGGCCATCCTTCCGGCTTCATGCAGGCGCGCGGCGGGCAATTGTTCAGCGAGGCGGCCTTTCCCTTCCTGCTGGGCCGCGACACGCATGATGCGCCCGAACAGGTTTTGCCGGTCGGCGACGGCTGTATCCTGCGCGTGCTCGACAGCCTGTTGATGCTGAACGGCGAACGCGTCGCGTACCGCGCGCTGAGCGTCGAGCAGATCGGGTCGGTGTACGAGGCGGTGATGGGCTTCACCGTCCAGCGCGCGCACAGCCTGATGCTGGCGGTGCGCGCGGGCAAGGGCAACAAAGTGCCCGTCTGGGTCGATCTGGACGCACTGGCCGCCGTCAAGCCATCGGAGCGCGAACGGACGCTGAAGCTCTGGACCGGCCGTGCCGCCTGGCCCGCCGCCGTGTCGCGCGCCCTGCGAGATGCGAGCGATGCCACCGGCTTGGCGGCCGCCCTCGCGCCCGTGACGGACGCCCGCGCCGCCCCGCGCGGGCCGGTCGCGGCGGGCACCCCGATCCTGCAACCGACCGACGAGCGGCGACGCACCGGCAGCCATTATACCCCGGCCAGCCTGACCCGCCCGATCGTGGCCCATGCGCTCGCCCCCGCCTTCGCGCGGATCGGCCCGGATGCGGGACCGGCCCAGATCCTCGACCTGAAAATCTGCGATCCCGCCGCCGGATCGGGCGCGTTCCTGGTCGAGGCCTGTCGCCAGCTCGGCGAGCGGCTGGTCGCCGCCTGGACGCGCTGGCCCGCCCAGCGCCCGACCATTCCGGCGGACGAGGACGACCTGCTCCACGCCAAGCGGCTGGTGGCGCAGCATTGCCTGCGCGGCGTCGACCGCAATCCGCTGGCCATCGATCTCGCCAAGCTGTCGCTCTGGCTGGAGACGCTGGCGAGCGCGCACGAGTTCACCTTTCTCGACGCGGTCCTGCGCTGTGGCGACTCTCTGGTCGGGCTGCCCAATCCGAACATCATCGCCGTCACCTGGGACAAAGTGTCGGGGCAGCAGGGTTTCGTCGAGACGATCGTGCGCGAAGGCATCGACGCCGCCGCCCAGCTCCGCCGCCTGATGCGCGTCGAGGCGGAGATCGCGCCCTATGCCGTGCAGGAACAGCGGCACCGCGCCGCCACGCTGGCGCTGGAACGCGCGCAGTTGGTCGCGGACGGCATCCTCTGGTCCTATTTCACCGGCACCACCGCAAAAGAGCGGGCCGCGCGGCTGATCGAAGTCCAGCAATGCGTGCTGTCCGCCACACCCGCGAGTTGGGCACGGCTTGAGGGCTGTCGCGCCGAACTGCGCCGTCCCCCGATCGACGTCACGCCCTTTCACTGGGAGCTGGAGTTCGAGGATGTCTTCAACCGCCCCGATCCCGGTTTCGACGCGATCATCGGCAACCCGCCCTTCGCGGGCAAGAACACCATCGAGGCGGGTCACGCGGCCGCCTATCCCGACTGGCTGAAGACGCTCCACCCCGGCGCGCACGGCAATGCGGATTTGGCCGCGCATTTCTTCCGCCGCGCCTATGGGTTGCTCAGGCGGGGCGGCGCGTTCGGGCTGATCGCGACGAACACGATCCGGCAGGGTGACACGCGCGAGACCGGACTGGCGCGAATCCTGGCCGAGGGCGGCACCATCTTTCGCGCGGTCAGCCGCTATCGCTGGGAGGGTGAGGCGGCGGTCGTGGTCGCACAGGTGTTCGTGACGAAGGGCGCGTCGGGCGAGACGCCGGTGCTGGATGACAGGCCGGTGCGGCGGATTTCGGCCTATCTGATGGAGGGCGACCTGGACGGCTCGCCTGCGGCCTTGCGGGAGAATGCGGGGAAGGCGTTTATCGGCTCGTTCCTGCTGGGCATGGGGTTCACGTTCGACGATGTGAACGCTGCGAAGGGCAAGGCATCAACGCTGGCCGAAATGCAGCTTCTCAAATCCCGCAACATCGCAAACTCAGATCGTATTCAACCCTATCTGGGCGGCGAAGAGATCAACAACTCGCCCACTCACATTCATCATCGGTATGCGATCAATTTCTTCGACATGCCGTTGGACCGCGAACGTGGCGGCGAACCTTGGTCGTCTTTGAATACTGCAACCCGACAGGAGCAGCTTCGGCGCGGCTTGGTAGCGTTTGATTATCCGGGTGACGTTGCTGCTGATTGGCCCGACCTTCTGGCTATCGTCCGTGATCGAGTAAAACCGGATCGAGACGACCAGACCCGCGTCGCACTCCGGCAACGATGGTGGCAATACGCCGAGAAGCGGCCTGGTTTGTACGCTGCAATAACTGGCTTGCCATTCGTCCTAGCCGTGAATTGTGGTGCGACCCCCCATGTTGCGTTCGCACGCCTGCCCAATGGCTCAGTATTTTCTCATACGACGGCAATCTTCGCGTTCGACTCCCTTGCCGCCTTCGCCACGCTGCAATCCCGCGTCCATGAAGTCTGGACACGCTTCTTCGCCTCGACCCTAGAAGACCGTCTCCGCTACACCCCCTCGGACTGTTTCGAGACCTTCCCCCTGCCCCCCGGCCATGCCGACGCCCCCGACCTTGAAGCGGCGGGCCGGGCCTATCACGACCACCGCGCCGCGCTGATGATCGACCGCGATCAGGGGATGACGCCCACCTATAACCGCTTCCACCGCGCCACCGATACGCAAGCGGACATCGCGACGTTGCGGGATCTGCACCACGCCATGGATCGGGCGGTGCTGGCGGCTTACGGCTGGGACGATCTCGCCGACGCGGCAGCGCCGGTCTTTCTCGATGCCGAGAGCGAGGACGACCACCGTTATCAGGGCCGCCTCTTCTGGCCTGCACCGTTTCGCGACGCGGTGCTGGCACGCCTTCTCAAGCTCAACGAGGAACGGGTCAGGATGGAGCGGATGCTGTGAACGCGGACGGCGTGCGCGCGGAGATGGTGCGGCGGCTGCGCCGTAACCTGATCGGCCCGAGCGAGGCGGACGACCATGACCTGCTCGCCGAACGGCTCCCGGCGGGTGAGAACCCCTCGCGCTGGTATCTGGCGGGCTTCATCGCCCCCTCGGGCGAGCTGACCCCGGAGCCCGCCGCCGATACCGAATGGGATGAGGTCGATGGCCTCCTCTCCGATGTCGAGGCGTTCGGCGCGGGCGGTGCGGCGGGGGATCATGACGAGCCGGAGGTCCCGGCCACGCGGCGGCGCTTCCTGCCCAGTTCGATCGGGCTGTCGACCATGGTCGATCCCCAGGTTCGTGACGTGGAGGTCGCGCTCGACTGGGGCGATTATGTGCCCGAGCCGCCGCTGCCGCCCGACATGCTGGAGAGCGGCGGCGAGCCCGGCCATACGCCCATCGGCTGGCGGCGGGTGGCGCGCGAGCATCGCATCACCCTGACCGTGCCGCGCGAGGACCAGGGCGTGGCGCATCACCCGCTGCCCGGCACCGCCGCCACCGCGCGGCCCGGTGGCGCCCTGGAGCTGGCGATCCGGGCCCGGCCCTTTGCGCTGCACCTCGCCGACGGGTCGTAGCGCATGGTGCAGGTCGTCACCGTCTTTCTGGTCAACAAGCGGCTCGAGCCCGCCTCGCGCTATCGCGACCTGGCTTATGCTTTTCAGGTGCGGCTGACCCTGACGTGCGAGGCCGGGTTCGTCGCGCAGCACGACCTGTCGCGGATTGCGCGCGACGACTGGGACGACCAGCTCGCCGATCTGCATTACCGGGACAGCGCCGCCTATGCCGCCGGTCTGGGCTGTGCGGCGGCGCATGTCACGGACGCGGATGGCTGTGTCCGCCGCGTCCACACCACCCACCTGCCCCGCGCCGCCGTGGAGCGAACCGTGGCGGCGGCGGTGCCGGGTGTCGTGTTCGGCATGGATGCACTGGCTACGCTGGCGCGCGAGGACGGGCAGGCGTTGCAGGCGGCGCTCACCCCGCTGGTCACGGGCTATCGCGACTGGGCGGACGGCCAGCGCGAGGCGGCCACGGCGCCCGATCTCGCCAATGCCAGCCAGCGCGCCCGAACCGCCGCGACGCTGATCGCCGCGCAGGACGAAGCGCGGACGCGTATCGCCGCCGGGATCGCACTGCTCGCCGGGGACGCGCAGGTCCGCCTCGCCTTCGAGATCGCCAACCGCGCCGTCGCCGACGCCACTCGCGCGCGCCGCCCCACCGACACGACGCCCGCCTGGCGGCCGTTCCAGCTCGCCTTCATCCTGCTCAACCTGTCGGGCATGGCCGACAAGCGCCACCCCGACCGCGACATCGCCGACCTGCTGTTTTTCCCGACCGGCGGCGGCAAGACCGAGGCCTATCTGGGCCTGGCCGCCTTCACCATCGCGCTCAGGCGGCTGGGGGCGAGCGGGCTGCTGGGCGCGGGTGTGTCGGTCATCATGCGCTATACGCTGCGGCTGCTGACGCTGGACCAGCTCGGCCGCGCCGCCGGGCTGGTCTGCGCGCTGGAGCTACTGCGCGACGGCCCCGAGTACCGCGATGAAGCGGGCCGCCCGCGCCTGGGCGACTGGCCGATCGAGATCGGGCTGTGGGTCGGCTCGGACGCCAGCCCCAACAAGCTGGGCGGCAAGGGCGACCGGACCGAGGGCACCGCCGTCAAGCGCGTGCGTGCCTATACCAGCGGCCGCGACACCCGCGCGCCCGCGCCGATCAAGGCTTGTCCCTGGTGCGGCACCGCATTTGACGAAAAGAGTTTCCGCTGCGTACCCAACGCCGATACCCCGACCAACCTCGAACTGCGCTGCTCCGACCTAGCCTGCCCCTTTACCGGCGACCGCGCACTGCCGGTGGTGACGGTGGACGAGGCCATCTATCGCCGCCTCCCCGCTTTCCTGATCGCGACGATCGATAAGTTCGCCGCCCTGCCCTGGAACGGGCCGGCGGGCGCGTTCTTCGGCCATGTCGACCGCGCCGACGAAACCGGCTTTTACGGCGCGGCGGAGCCGGGGCAGGGCCGTGCGCTCGATGGCGGACACCGGCTCGACCCGCCCGATCTGGTCGTGCAGGACGAGCTTCACCTGATCTCCGGCCCGCTCGGCACCGTCGCCGGGCTGTATGAGGCGGCGATCGACCGGCTGGCGACGCGCGAGATCGCCGGACAGCGGGTGCGGCCCAAGATCGTCGCCTCCACCGCCACCGTCCGCCGCGCGAGCGATCAGATCCGCGCCCTGTTCGATCGCGACCGGACCCGCATCTTCCCGCCGCCGGGGCTCGATCGGCGCGACAGCTTCTTCGCGTTGACCCGCGCCGAGAGCGAGGCCGATCCGGCGCGCTGGTATGTCGGGCTGGCGGCCGCCGGGCGCGGGCCGAAGCTGGTCTTCCTGCAAGCGCTGGTGACCCTACTATCTGCCGCACAAGCCATGGCCGAGGATGGCGATGAAGCCGACGCCTATCGCACCGCGCTCTGTTATTTCAACGCGCTGCGTGAACTGGGCGGCGCGCGGCGGATCGTCGAGGACGAGGTTGCCGCCCGGCTGGCCCGCTACGGCGCGCAGCGGCGGCGGCTGGAGCCCCCCGACCGCCCCTTTGCCGACCGTGTGCTGGGCGAGCCGGTCGAGCTGACCTCGCGCGTGTCGACCGATCAGGTCGCGGCGGCGAAAAGGCGTCTGGAAGCAACCTTCGATAACGGCGAGGGCCAGCCGGTCGATGTCGCGCTGGCGACCAACATGATCTCGGTCGGGCTGGACATCGACCGGCTCGGCCTGATGCTGGTGCAGGGGCAGCCCAAGACGGCGGCCGAATATATCCAGGCGACCAGCCGCGTCGGTCGCAATCCGGCGCGCCCCGGCCTGGTCGTCGTCGTGCTCAACGTCCACCGCCCGCGCGACCGGATGCATTTCGAGCAGTTCGGCCATTTCCACGACACCTTCTACCGCGCGGTCGAGGCGACCAGCGTCACCCCCTGGTCGCCGCGCGCGCTGGACCGCACGCTGGCGGCGGTCGTGGTGGCGATCGCCCGGCATCTCGACCCCGCGCTGACCCCGGCGAGCGCGGTCGATGCGCTGGCGAGCCTGCCCGCAACGCGCGCGGCGGTGGTGCGGCATCTGGTCGAGCGCGCGCCGCCCGAGGTGCGCGAGACGCTGGCCGCGCAGATCGAGGCGCTGCTCGACGACTGGATCGATATCGCCGCCGAACAGACCGCCGCCGGGGGCCGCATCACCTATGGCGACCGGCCGCACCGGCTGCTCCACCCGCCGCTCGATCCGGCGCTGGACCAGCTTCCCCCCGAGCATCGCCGCTTCCAGGCCGGGTGGAGCATGCGCGACGTCGAACCCGGCGTCCGGATCAAGCCGCGCGGCCCCGATGGCGAACGGGTCGGCGGCGCGGGAGACATGGCATGACGACCAAGCCCATCACGCTGCGCCAGTCGCAGCTCATCACCGCCTTCGGCCCCGGCGCGATGGTCGACCTGCCCACCCGCTCGGTGGTCATCGGCGGGCTCGACCTGTGGCACATGCGCGAACGGGGCAGCTGGCAGCCGATCCACGAACCCCGCGCGACGGCGGTGCTGGAGACGCTGCTGCGCGCAGGCGGACGGCTGGCCGAGGATGCGCGCCTCTCGTTGCGCACGCCCCCCGCCGACAGCGACACCTCGAACGCCGCGACCGAACCGCCCGGTGTCGAGGCGCGCATCTTCCCCGCCTGGTTCGTCGCGAGCGATGCCGAAGAGGTCGGCGATGTCCGCCGCCGCCGCTTGGTCCGCTGGCGCGATCTGGACCCACGCGGGCGCAACATGCTGGTCGACGAGGACGGTCGCCGCGTGAGCGTGACGCCGATCCGCTTCGTCGCGGGATGCCGCAAAGGGCATTTGCAGGACATCCACTGGGCGCAGGTCGTCCATATCGGTCAGGAGGGACGGGAAGAACGCTGCATCCAGCCGCTCTGGCTGGAGGAGCGCGGCACCTCGGGCGATCCCGCCTCGACCCGTGTGGTCTGCGGCTGCGGCGCGGCGTTGTCGCTGCGCGATGCACAGGCAACCGGACTGCTCGGCGGATGCCGGGGACGCCGCCCCTGGCTGCGCACCAATGAGCCGGACGCATGCAGCGAGAATCTGCGCTTCCTCACCCGCACCGCGACAAACGCCTATTTCCCGCAGGTGCTGACCGTCATCTCGCTGCCTGCCGCCGAAGACGAGCTGTCGCGACTGGTCGAGGCGCATCTGGACGCGATCGACTGGGTGACGTGCGAGGCGGAGATGGTGATCGCCCGCCGGTCCAACCCCGCGCTTCGCGCCGCACTGGCGGGATGGAGCGACGCCGATGTCGTGACACGGATCGGCCAGTTGCGCCTGAGCGGCAACCAGTCGCTCGCCAAGGCCCCGAAAGTCGCCGAGTTCGACCTGCTCGCCTCCGGCCAGCCGCAGATCGGCGTCGATGCGCCCGACGCCCGGCTCCACGCCCGCACCCTGACCCGCGCCGAATGGGACGGCGAGCGCCCCCGCCTCGCCCCCATCGCCTCGGCGGTGGCGGTCGACCGGCTGCGCGAGGTGGCGTGCCTGTATGGCTTCACCCGGTTCGAAGCCGCGCCGACCGCGACCGACGGCGATCTGGAGGAGCTGTATCTGGCGGTCGAGGGTGCAGCACTCGCCACCGAGCTGGAATGGCTGCCCGCCGTCGAGCATCGCGGCGAAGGCATCTTCCTGCGCTTCGACCCGGATGTCATTCGCGACTGGCTGTCCCGCCTGGCGGTGCAGCGGCGCGGCGAGGCGTTGTACCGGGGATGGGATCGCTGGCGGGCCGGGCAATTCTATGGCGCGCGGCTGCAATTCCCGCGCGTCGCCTATTATGCCATTCACGGCTTTTCCCATGCGCTGATGAACGAGATCGCGCTCGACTGCGGCTATCCGGCGACCGCGCTCAAGGAACGGCTCTATGCGATCGTCGATGACGAGGGCGAGCGGTTCGGCCTGCTCATCTACACCGCCTCGACCGGCACGCAGGGGACGCTGGGCGGGCTGGTCGCCGTCCTGCCCCGGCTGGGCGCGATCGCCGAGCGGGCGCTGGACCGGCTGGCGTTATGCAGCGGGGACCCAATATGTGCAGAGCATGACCCCGACGCCCACACCGACGAGCGCGCGCTGAGCGGTGCCGCCTGCCACAGCTGCCTGCTGGTCGCCGAGACGAGTTGCGAGGCGCGCAACCTCTATCTCGACCGGGCGCTGACCGCGCAGACACTGCTGGCGGGCGGGACGGGGTTGTTCGAGTGAGACGCCGGACAGCAACATCCGCATCGGATACAATTTCCGACAAAACATGAAAACAATCACATCTTGGTGAATCAAGCTGGATTGACGAGGATCAGAAAAGCCCTTCTACTAACCAAATAGGGGAGCGGGTGGATGATCGAATGGCGCGACGACGAAAACCGCGATCATCGGGGCAGCCTGTTCGCGGCATTTGCAGCCTTGGCTCGCGGAGAAGCATGGAGCTTTCCTGCCCTGCGCCCGCATCAGCGCGAACCCTGGCACAGCTTTACCGTACAGGTCGCCGCGCTGGCGCTGATCCGCGCCGGACTGGACATCTTACCCGATAGTGAGGCGGCGTGGCGGGACCTACTGATCGGTCTGACCCCGGAATGGCCGGATGGCGAGGCGTGGGAACTGGTCGTCGAGGACTGGTCGAAACCGGCCTTGCTGCAACCGCCCACCTTCGCGGCGACCGACCGCGCGGCCTATAAGAACCGGCTGCCGACGCCCGATGCGCTCGACATGCTCGTCACCGCGAAGAATCACGACCTGAAGCAGGAGCGGATGGTCGGTGCGAGCGAGCAGGACTGGCTGTTCGCGCTGGTGACACTCCAGACGACCGAGGGCTTTCTGGGCGCGGGTAATTACGGCGTGTCGCGGATGAATGGGGGGTTCGCCAGCCGGATGAGCCTGGGCGTACGCCCCGGCGGCGGCGCGGCGGCGGGGTTCCGGCGCGACGTGCTGCGGCTGGTCGAACATGCCCGCGCCCAGCCCGATCGGCGCGGTGGCATTCCCCTGCTCTGGACCGTGCCGTGGGACGGCACGGTGTCGCTCAACTATGGCGATCTCGACGAACTCTATGTCGAGATCTGCCGCCGGGTGCGGCTGGAGCGGGCGGAAGACGGCGCGATCACGGCGCGGGCGGCGGGGTCGAAATGCGCGCGGGTCGCCGCCGCCGAATTGAAGGGCATGACCGAAGACCCCTGGGCGCCGATCAAGGCCGATCGCTCGTCCAGCCATACGCCGACGGGCGCAGGATTCGGCTATCGCCAGATGGCGACGCTGCTCGATGCGAAGAAGATCGTCCGCCCGCTGCTGTCCGAGCCGCATGACGGTGACGACCGCGAGGGTCTGTCGATCGTCGCGGCGGCGCTGGTGCGCGGACAGGGCAAGACCGAGGGGCTCCACCGCCGCAGCGTGCCGGTCAGCCGCTGGGAAACGATCAGCGCCTATGAGGAAGCACCGCTCGACCGGATTGGGGCGGTCGCCGAAAAGCGCGCCGGGGAAGCGAATGAGGCGAGCAAAAGGCTGGGCCGGGCACTTATCTCGCTGGTGCAGGGCGGCCCCGACAAGGCGCGACTGGACGATGACGCTGCCAAGAAGAAGACCGAGCGCTGGTTGGAGCAGTTCAACCGCACGGTGGACAGCGAGTTCTTCGACGCGCCCTTCTGGGCGGAAGCGGCGGGGGATGCGGGCAATCACCGGATACTCTGGCGGACCCGTCTGCGCGCTATCGCCAGCGAGGTGTTCGACACCGCAGCCGAAGCCGCCCCGCGCACCGAGGTCCGGCGCATCCGCGCCATTGCCCGTGCGCGCTCTTTTCTCGACGGTCAGATGGGGAAGTGGATGAAGGATGTGCAGCATGGCGAGTGAAGCCGCCGTTCCGGCTGCGCCGGGTGCCACCCCGGAGCGCAACAAGGGCGCGATTGATTCCATCGCCGGGCAGATTGCATTCCTGTCCACGGGCGACCGCGCGCTGCTGCGCCGCATGTATCTGACCGAAAGCCATCAGGCCGACGGCGTCGTCATCCGCCTGATGCACCGGGCGGGCCTGACCGCGCCGTCCGACCCCAGGGACTTCGCGCCGTGGCGGCTGCTGGTGCATTGCGCGGCGTTGCTGTCGGGCACGGCAGGCCTCTATCCGCATGCCACGGGACGACCGCTGGGCGCCGCCTTTCAGGAGATCGGCTTGTCGGAAAACCGGCTGATGCGCCTGACCTCGGCACGCGGCAAGGGGCTGGAGGCGCAGATAATCCGCGCCGTGCGGATGCTCGCCCAGAGGGGCCAGGTCCCGGTCAATCTGCGCACGCTATTCGCGCTGATCGGCCATGACCCCGACAAGGCGGAGGACGCCCGCATCCGTATCGCAAAAGACTATTATGCCGCCGAAGCGCGGTCCGAAGAGGGGACTTCGAGTGACGACTGATACGACCAAGCCCGCGACGCCGAAGTTCATCCAGATCCATTTCCTGGCCGCCTGGCCCGGCGCGCTGCTCAACCGCGACGATGCGGGCCTCGCCAAGCGCCTGCCCTTCGGCAACGCGACCCGGACGCGCATTTCCTCGCAATGCCTGAAACGGCACTGGCGCGTCGCAGACGATCGCCATGCGCTCCACACGCTCGCCAAGCAGTCCGGGGTCGAGGGACTTCGCTCCAAGATCGCGATCGAGCGCGAGGTGACGGGGCCTCTGCGTGCCCGCTTCGACGAAAAAGCGGTCGATGCGGTCGAACTCGCGTTCCTGACCAAATTCTACGGCAAGAACGCCAAGGACAAACAGTCCCGCCAGGCCCTGCTGTTCGGTCGCCCCGAACTGGCCTGGATGCGCGAACAGGCCGAGCGCCTGCTGTCCGAGAACCTCGATGCCCCATCGGTCAAGGCGGCCGCTGAAGCCTGGATCAAGGAGGAAAAAGCCAACCTCAACCAGCTGCGCGACCAGAATATCCTCGCCGCCTCGCTAGAGGCCGCGCTGTTCGGCCGTATGGTGACGAGCGACACGCGCGCCAATCGCGACGCCGCGATCCATGTCGCCCATGCCTTCACCGTACATGAGGAACAGGCCGAGCTCGACTATTTCACCGTCGTCGACGATCTGCGCGACCGCGAACAGGGCGATGATGCGGGCGCGGCGGGCGTGTTCGATACCGAGCTGACCTCGGGCCTCTATTACGGCTATGTCGTGGTCGATGTGCCGCTGCTCGTGTCCAACCTGACCGGCTGCGACCGCGCCGACTGGACCGGCGAGCATGATCGTGCGCTGGCGGCGCAGGTCGTCGAGCATCTGGTCCACCTGATCGCCGAGGTCTCGCCGGGTGCGAAGAAGGGCTCGACCGCACCCTATAGCCGCGCCGAACTGGTCCTGGTTGAGGCCGGCGACCGCCAGCCGCGCACGCTGGCCAATGCGTTCCGCGACGCCGTGGCGCTGGTCGATCGCGAGTCCAATCATTCGCTCGGCAACCGGAGCGCGGCGGCGCTGACCGCGCATCTCGCCGAGATGGACCGGGTGTATGAGACCGATGAGGTGCGGCGCCAGGCGGCGATGGCCGACCTGAAGCTGGACGGCGTGGCGGACGGCAGCCTGCGTCAGCTGGCCGAATGGGCGGGCGGGCTGGTCCGTGATGCGCGGATCACCGCATGAGGCATTTGCTGCTGGACCTCGACGCGCCGCTGATGAGTTTCGGCGGCGATCTGGTCGATGCGTATGGCGTGGTGCGCGACTTCCCCGCCAAGTCGATGGTGGCGGGGCTGTTCGGCAACGCGCTGGGCTGGGAACGCCATGACACCGCGCATCATGCCGCCCTGCAGGCGCGGCTGACCATCGGATCGGCGCGCGTGGCCGAGGGCCAGCGGCAGCGCGAGTTCCAGACCGCCAAGCTGGAGGCGAATGACCGCGGCTGGACCACCCATGGCCGTGTCGAGGGGCGCGCGGGCGGCGCGGACACCTATAAGTCGCCGCATATCCGTTACCGCGACATGGATGCCGATGCGCGCGTGCTGGTCGCCTGTCGGCTGGCTGAAGGAGACGGCCCCGATCTCGACACGCTCGCCGCCGCGCTCAACCGGCCCGAGCGACCGCTGTTCATCGGCCGCAAGCCGTTCCTGCCTTCGCGTCCGCTGCTGCTCGGCGTGGTCGAGGCAGCAACGATCCCCGACGCGCTGGTCGCGGGACTGGCGACGCTGCGCGAGCCGCCCGCCCATCAGGAAACGCTGCGCGCGCAATGGCCTTACGGCGAGCCGACCGGCGAAACCGCCGCGACCGGCGCGCGCGAGGAGGAACTGACCGATGAGCGCCACTGGCCCGCGGGCGTCCATGCCGGGCTTCGCCGCGTGATCCACGGCCGCATCGCCTGGCCGAAGGCGGCGGCATGAGCCTGCACCTCGTTCGGATCGGCATCGATCCGCAGGCGCTCGCCATCTTCGCGGCCGAGCGGCGGCTGAGCGACGATGACGCGGGCTATGCGCTCCACGCCGCGCTCGCGGCCCGGTTCGGCGACGCCGCCCCCCGCCCCTTCCGCTACCTGCCCGACCATACGCGCGGGGCCCATCTGCTCGGCTATGTCGGCGCCCCTGCCGCGCTGGACGAGGCCGCCGCGCTGCCGCCGACCGAGGGCCTGCTGGCCGATCTGTTCGGCATACCGCAGAGCCAGGCCATGCCGGAGACGTGGCGGGAGGGCGCCCGCTATGGCTTCGACCTTCGCGTCCGCCCCGTCGTGCGATTCGGCAAGTCGGTTCGCGCCGCCCGCGGCGACCGCGCCGATGCCTGGCAACGCCGCGCGGGCGAGATCGACGCCTATGTCCGCGCCTGCGAGCGTGTGGCGGCCGAGGGCGGCGACACCCGGACGGTCGATCGCGAAACAGTCTATACCGCATGGCTGGCCAAACGGCTGGAGGGTGCAGCGACCCTCGACGACACGATGCTGCGCATGTTCCAGCGCTCCCGCACCCGGCGCAGCACCCATGCCGCAAAAGGCGCGCGCACCCATAGCGTCGAAGGCCCGGACGCGGTGATGACCGGCACGCTGACCGTCACCGACCCACTAGCCTTTGCCACGCTGCTGTCGGGTGGCGTCGGGCGTCATGCCGCCTTCGGCTTCGGGATGCTGCTGCTGTCCCCGCCGGGACGCGCCGGGTAATGCTGTCCGGCCGCCTGGGCCTGGAAAAGGCGCGCATACCCCATTCCGACCGGCATGGTCTGGTCTGGCTGGAGCGCGGGCGGCTGGAGGTGGAGGATGGCTGCCTGCGCTTCGTCACCGCGGGCGGCGGGCCGATGGAGGCGGGCGACTATCAGATCCCCTATCATTCCATATCGATCATCCTGCTCGGGCCGGGATCCAGTGTCACCCATGACGCGCTGAGGTTGCTGGCCCGCCACGGTTGCGCGCTGGCGGCCATTGGCGAGGGGGCGGTGCGCTTCTATACCGCGCCGCCGCTGATGCCCGACAGCTCGGCACTGGCGCGGGCGCAGGTCCGCCGCTGGTCCGACCCGAAGCAGCGGATGGAGGTCGCCCGCGCCATGTATGCGATGCGCTTCGGCGAGATCGTGCGCACCCGCGACATCGCCGTGCTGCGCGGCCAGGAAGGCGCCAGGATCAAGCGCGCCTATGTCCTTGCCGCCGAGCGCCATGGCATCGGCTGGAACGGCCGCCGCTATGACCGCGAGAACCCGGAAGCGGGCGACCTCGCCAACCAGGCGATCAACCATGCCGGATCGGCGATGACCGCCGCCGCCAGCGTCGCGGTGGCCGCGACCGGTGCGATCCCCCAACTGGGCTTCGTGCATGAGGATTCCGGGCAGAGCTTCGTCCTCGACATCGCCGACCTCTATCGCCACGACGTGCTGCTCGACATCGCCTTCGGCGCGGTGCGCGAGGCCAGGGCGCGGGGCGCCGCCCCGATCGAGCGCCTGGTCCGCAAGCGCGCCGCCCTGCTCTTTCGCCAGCGCAGCGTCATTCCGGGCATGATCGACCGAATCAAGACCCTGCTGATGCCCGGCGGCGGCGGCCAGGACGGCGCCGTGCCCCTGCCGCCCGTACCGCCCGTACCGCCCGTACCGATGACGTACTGAATGCCGCTGACCATGGTCATCACCCGCGACGTCGAGGATCGCTATCGCGGCTTTCTGGGGTCCGCCATGCTGGAACTGGCGCCGGGCGTCTATGCCCAGCCCCGCATGAGCGCGGGCGTCCGCACCCGCATCTGGACCGTGGTTGAGGAATGGCACACCCGCCTGCGCCGCGGCAGCATCGTGATGTGCTGGGCGGAATCGGCGGCGGCGGGCGGGTTGGGACTGCTGACCCTGGGTGAGCCGCCCAAGGATGTCGTATCGCACGAAGGCATCCTGCTGGTGCGCCGCGCTTTGTCCTCCCGCATCCGTGCCGGAGAGACGTCGTAGGGCTGGGTTCGTCGAATGATCTTTGACATCGTGAACGAAATCAACGATCTGCCCAGCAGAGGCTCCCCCGCACCCGCGGGGATCGACCCGGCTTACGAACATCGGCGGGCGTTTGAGCGAGGGCTCCCCCGCACCCGCGGGGATCGACCCCCTCATCCAGTGCCAGCAAAATCTAAGACACCGGCTCCCCCGCACCCGCGGGGATCGACCCTGGCTGAGTTGCGACACCCCTCCCGCGTCGCCGGCTCCCCCGCACCCGCGGGGATCGACCCATGATAATGTTGGTAATATTTTCTTGCATCGCGGCTCCCCCGCACCCGCGGGGATCGACCCTGCGATATTCATGACGAACGCGATTCCTAAATGGCTCCCCCGCACCCGCGGGGATCGACCCCGGATTCCACCAGCGCCATCACGTCCGCCAACGGCTCCCCCGCACCCGCGGGGATCGACCCCGGCCCGTACCTGGAGCACATTGCGCAGGTCGGGCTCCCCCGCACCCGCGGGGATCGACCCGTGACGGCCCCGGAGGCATTGACGGGCTCATCGGCTCCCCCGCACCCGCGGGGATCGACCCAATGGGGCTGGCTGGCCTGGGACGGTCAGCGAGGCTCCCCCGCACCCGCGGGGATCGACCCCCGCCGATCTGGCCGTTGTCCTTGTCCTTGGTGGCTCCCCCGCACCCGCGGGGATCGACCCGGGCGGCAGGCGGCGCGGAGCTTTCTCGCCCTGGCTCCCCCGCACCCGCGGGGATCGACCCGGCGGGCGGGCGTCAGCACCGCGACGATCGCGGGCTCCCCCGCACCCGCGGGGATCGACCCCTGCTGACCTTCCCGATGGCCTCGCTCGAAAAGGCTCCCCCGCACCCGCGGGGATCGACCCCTTGCGGATTTGCGCGACTCGGCCTTCCGACCGGCTCCCCCGCACCCGCGGGGATCGACCCTTTGACCTTGGCACTTGGTTAAGTAATCAGCTGGCTCCCCCGCACCCGCGGGGATCGACCCTCCACGTTAGCCGAAGGCCGGGGCGCGTCCAGGGCTCCCCCGCACCCGCGGGGATCGACCCCCCTCTCGCCATCCCGTCGGTTCAATCACAACGGCTCCCCCGCACCCGCGGGGATCGACCCTTCGTAGATTTCGGCGCCGTTTTCCGAAAGCAGGCTCCCCCGCACCCGCGGGGATCGACCCATATCGCCGCCAGAGCGCCCTAAGAGCGTCGAGGCTCCCCCGCACCCGCGGGGATCGACCAAACGCCCGCTTGGGAGTCGGCCCGTTGCGCAGGGCTCCCCCGCACCCGCGGGGATCGACCCGACATGCCGGTGTCGGCCCTGCGCGGCAGGATGGCTCCCCCGCACCCGCGGGGATCGACCCTTTTTAGCAAGTGGCTTTGTTCGCACATGCCCGGCTCCCCCGCACCCGCGGGGATCGACCCATATCTGGTTCGCCATGTCAGCAGTCGCCGGTGGCTCCCCCGCACCCGCGGGGATCGACCCGAATGGGCGATGGAGCACGGCAAGGAAGGCGAGGCTCCCCCGCACCCGCGGGGATCGACACTCGCAAAACCAGGCTTCGCGGCCATTTTCTTCGGCTCCCCCGCACCCGCGGGGATCGACCCGGCACTGCCTGTTTCCCCACACCCGCGCACGCGGCTCCCCCGCACCCGCGGGGATCGACCCTCACGGGCCCGATCAAAGTCGCACTGCTCGACGGCTCCCCCGCACCCGCGGGGATCGACCCCGCTCCTACGAGTCCGTGAGCAACGCTACCAAGGCTCCCCCGCACCCGCGGGGATCGACCCTGCGGTCCCCGATTGCCACACGAAGAACGGTAGGCTCCCCCGCACCCGCGGGGATCGACCCTAAATATGGCCGGTCAAAGCATTCTTGGCGCTGGCTCCCCCGCACCCGCGGGGATCGACCCTCGAGGAAATCGTGGCCGTCGATATCATAAGCGGCTCCCCCGCACCCGCGGGGATCGACCCTTCGGGTACACGCGCATTTACCGAGGCGATACGGCTCCCCCGCACCCGCGGGGATCGACCCCGCACGCCTGCGCGCGACGTGGCGCGAGAAATGGCTCCCCCGCACCCGCGGGGATCGACCCGACTCCAGCACCTCTTGCTGCATCGTGTTCACGGCTCCCCCGCACCCGCGGGGATCGACCCTGACATGGAAGGACTGGCCTACGCCTTTTGGCGGCTCCCCCGCACCCGCGGGGATCGACCCCACCGCGACGGCGTGCCTATCGACGACGACGAGGCTCCCCCGCACCCGCGGGGATCGACCCTTGGTTCACCTCCCCTTCTACGTCGTCCGTGCGGCTCCCCCGCACCCGCGGGGATCGACCCCTCGTTGGTGCCGAGCAGCGCCAGCCCGTACGGGCTCCCCCGCACCCGCGGGGATCGACCCCTCATCCCCGTGGACGCCATGGCCGCCGCAGCGGCTCCCCCGCACCCGCGGGGATCGACCCGCCGCTTCGAAGCGCTGGGGCGTCATCTCGACGGCTCCCCCGCACCCGCGGGGATCGACCCGTGGAAGCAGCTGGGATTCGGAATATCGTAGCGGCTCCCCCGCACCCGCGGGGATCGACCCGGGCGGCGGTGCGTCATTGACGGATCATGGTGGGCTCCCCCGCACCCGCGGGGATCGACCCAAACAGAATGACGCCGGGGAAGCCAAATACTAGGCTCCCCCGCACCCGCGGGGATCGACCCAATAGTATCGAACAGTCCGTCACAAGCCTTATGGCTCCCCCGCACCCGCGGGGATCGACCCTGGTGGCTGCTGGACGCGGGCGAGATGCGCGCGGCTCCCCCGCACCCGCGGGGATCGACCCGAGTGGGGCGTCGCGGACTATGAGCTGCTCGGGGCTCCCCCGCACCCGCGGGGATCGACCCGACCATGATCCCGTGATTGCTGGGCGGCACGCGGCTCCCCCGCACCCGCGGGGATCGACCCTGAACAAGAACCTTGCCGTCCTTTCGGGGGCGGGCTCCCCCGCACCCGCGGGGATCGACCCCCGTGCGCGCCTTCTCGCGCGAGGCGGCGGACGGCTCCCCCGCACCCGCGGGGATCGACCCGGTCTTTTCGTTCTACAGTGTGCGCCCAAGGAGGCTCCCCCGCACCCGCGGGGATCGACCCGACCGCGACCGCAAGTTAACACGGTTCGCAAAGGCTCCCCCGCACCCGCGGGGATCGACCCTCGAGCGGCATAGTCGAGCCCGTGGCCGTGACGGCTCCCCCGCACCCGCGGGGATCGACCCCCGAACAGCAGCGATAGCGGGTGCACGCTCCAGGCTCCCCCGCACCCGCGGGGATCGACCCTTCATGATGGGCGGTTGGGGCTTGGCGATCCAGGCTCCCCCGCACCCGCGGGGATCGACCCTCGCCGCCATTGGCGGTTGTGATCGTCCGCATGGCTCCCCCGCACCCGCGGGGATCGACCCGAGGCGCAGCTGGCTGCGGCCGTTGCCGCCGGGGCTCCCCCGCACCCGCGGGGATCGACCCGGACTGGTCGAGCCGGAGAGCGTGCTGGCGGCGGCTCCCCCGCACCCGCGGGGATCGACCCTGTCGCTGGCTGACGAACTGGACGCCCGTGTCGGCTCCCCCGCACCCGCGGGGATCGACCCAAGGCGGTGCGGCGATCGGTCATCCTTCTGCTGGCTCCCCCGCACCCGCGGGGATCGACCCGGACGCGGGAGACACACACACCCACTTAATCAGGCTCCCCCGCATCCGCGGGGATCGACCCTTGAATGGCGCGCCGGGGTTCTCCGGTGCACCGGCTCCCCCGCATCCGCGGGGATCGACCCGATCATGCGCCGATCCTCCAGGGCGTCGCCGAGGCTCCCCCGCATCCGCGGGGATCGACCCCTTGGCTACCGGCGCGCCTGATCCAATCCATTGGCTCCCCCGCATCCGCGGGGATCGACCCAATATCGAGACGGTGCTGATTGAGCCGCTGCAGGCTCCCCCGCATCCGCGGGGATCGACCCGATTGAAGTCGGCTCGGGAAGCCGCCGGGTTTGGCTCCCCCGCATCCGCGGGGATCGACCCCTCATCAATGCTGGCAGGCTGGAGCGCCGGAAGGCTCCCCCGCATCCGCGGGGATCGACCCTATTTCCGTGCACGCAACGCAATTCGCGACTTGGCTCCCCCGCATCCGCGGGGATCGACCCCGACATCAACGCGCGTCTCTACGCAGATCGCAGGCTCCCCCGCATCCGCGGGGATCGACCCGATCGCTCACCGCGTTCGGTGATGACCTGAAAGGCTCCCCCGCATCCGCGGGGATCGACCCATCGACGCCTTCTAACGGCGGTAACACCCCTAGGCTCCCCCGCATCCGCGGGGATCGACCCGGGCGCAGGTCGGGGCTGGCGGGGTGGTGCCGGGCTCCCCCGCATCCGCGGGGATCGACCCTTCCATTTGCCGCTCCTGCCCCGGTCGAGCCGGGCTCCCCCGCACCCGCGGGGATCGACCCTTCAGCCAGTTGCGCCGCCGCAGGAGATCGCAGGCTCCCCCGCACCCGCGGGGATCGACCCGCTATGGCGGCGATCCGGCGAAGGCGTGGGCGGGCTCCCCCGCACCCGCGGGGATCGACCCTTAGCGCGATCCCATTCCGAAACGGTAGGGGCGGCTCCCCGCACCCGCGGGGATCGACCTTACTTCCCGACGCCTGACGAGCGCGGCGTTTCGGCTCCCCCGCACCCGCGGGGATCGACCCTGCCTTGGGTGCCCCAAGAGCGGCATGGGCTAGGCTCCCCCGCACACGCGGGGACGCGCGGCCGCAGCGGCGTGGACAACCGGCTGTTCGTGGACGCGATCCTGTGGCTGGCTGGCAATGCGGCACGCTGGCACGACCTGCCAGAGGTCTTCGGCAAGTGGACAGGAGTGCGTGCCCAGTTCCGACGCTGGTCGCATGCCGGTGTATGGGAACGACTCTTCCATAGCCTGGCCGATACGCCGGACTTCGAGTACGTCCTCATCGACAGCACCGTCTCGAAAGTCCATGCAGATGCGGCAGGCGCAAAGGGGGGCTGAAGCTGCCGCGATCGGGCGATCTCGGGGTGGCTTAACGACCAAATTGTATGCAGCTGTAGATGCCTCCGCATCCATCCGACACCCGGCCAACGCGGCGATCGCCCAGAGGCCGAGACGCTGCTGACGGGCTTGAAGGGTGTCGGCCATGTTATCGCCGATGCCGCTTATAACGCCGATCCGCTGCGCACTTTCATCGCCGACGACCTTGGCGCCACCGCGCACATCAAGGCCAATCCGAGCCGAACCGCCCATCAATTGGCGGCTCTACAAGGAATGCCATCAGGTCGAATGCCTCTTCAACAAGCTCAAACGCTTCCGGCGCATCGCCCTACGCTGCGAGAAAACCATCACCGACTTCATGGGCTTCGTACATCTCGCGTGCGCTATGATCTGGTTGCGCTACATGCAGACGGGACCTAGGCCGGATCGACATTCAGGCTTCCCAAACCCGTTGCAGGGTGATTCATAGGCATCCGTGTTGAATCGCGGAGGGAGCGATGGGGATCAAGCGTTACGAGTTGAGCGAGGCGCAATGGTCGCGGATTGCGTCGCTGGTTCCGGGCAAGACGACTGAT
>DXIH01000053.1 GCA_019112965.1 Candidatus Sphingomonas excrementigallinarum
CAATCCGCGACCACTGCGCCTCGCTCAACTCGTAACGCTTGATCCCCATCACTCCCTCCGCGCTTTGACACGGAGGCCTATGAATCAGCCTGCAGCGGCTTTGGGAAGCCTGAATGTCGATCCGGCCTAGCTTACCCTCACCCTTCCGGCGCTTTGCGCCTCCCTCCCTCTCCCGATGGGAGAGGGAAGGGGCCCATCCGCCTCAGCGGGTGGGAAGGGTGAGGGTAGAATAGCGGAGTGCCTTGTCCACTACTGCCCGAAGCCGCCTTCTCCCGCCCTGGCCACCGCATCCCGCGCGGCGGCGAGCATCGCGCCGGCCTTGGCTTCGCATTCGCGCTGCTCATAGGCCGGGTCGCTGTCGGCGACGATGCCTGCACCCGCCTGGACATGGATGGTGCCGTCCTTGACCACCGCCGTCCGCAACACGATGCACGAATCCATCGAGCCATCGGGCGAGAAATAGCCGACGCCGCCCGCATAGGCACCGCGCCGTTCCGGCTCCAGTTCGGCGATGATCTGGCAGGCACGGACCTTGGGCGCGCCGCTGACGGTTCCCGCCGGAAACCCGGCGAACAGCGCGTCGAGCGCGTCCTTGTCTTCGCCCAGCCGCCCGACGACGTTGGAGACGATGTGCATGACGTGGCTGTAGAACTCGACCGTATAGCTGTCCGTCACGCGCACGCTGCCTGCGGTGGCGGCCCGGCCGACATCGTTGCGGCCCAGGTCGAGCAGCATCAGATGCTCGGCGCGTTCCTTCGGATCGGCGAGCAGGCTGTCGCGATTGGCCGCGTCCTCCGCCCGCGTCTTGCCGCGCGGGCGCGTGCCCGCGATCGGGCGGATCGTCACTTCGTCATTGCGGACGCGGACCAGGATCTCGGGGCTCGAGCCGATCAGGGAAAAGCCCGGCAGGTCGAGATGATAGAGGAAGGGCGAAGGGTTGATCCGACGCAGGCTACGATACAGCTCGAACGGCGGTAGCGTGAACGGTGCGGAGAAACGCTGCGCCAGCACGACCTGAAAGATGTCGCCCGCCACGATATAATCCTTCGCCCGCGCCACCATCTCGGCATAGCGGCCGGGGGCGAGCGCAGGCTCATAGGCGGGTTCGGGCAGCTCGGCGCGTACGGGCGCGGGCAGGGTCGCGGTGGCGAGGCGCGCAGCGGTGGCGTCCAGCCGATCCTCCGCTTCGGCGATCATCCGGGCGGCGTCGCGCGACGCATCGGGCCAGACGGGCGCGACGAGATAGAGCGCATCGGCCAGCCGGTCGAACACCAGGACCACCGTCGGCCGCACGAAGATCATGTCGGGCAAGCCGAGCGGATCGACCTCCGGCTGGGGCAAAGTCTCGACCAGCCCCACCGTCTCGTAACCGAAATAGCCGACCAGGCAGGCGAGCGCCGACGGCAGACCTTCGGGCACGTCGGCGCGGCATTCGGCGACCAGGGTGCGCAAAGCGGTCAGCGTGGGCAAGGCGCACGGCTCGAACGCGTCGCGGTTCGTAGCCCATTGGCGATTGATCGCGGCGGCATGACCATCGGCGCGGAAGACGAGATCGGGGGCAAGGCCGATCAGGCTGTAGCGCCCGCGCGTCGCGCCGCCCTCGACCGATTCGAGCAGGAAGTCGCCGCGCCCCGGCTCGATCAGCTTCAGCGCAGCGGCGACCGGCGTTTCGGTGTCTGCGATCTGGCGACGCCAGATCAGCTGCGGCTGGCCGTCCGCCAGCCGTTCAGCGGCGCTGCGCTCAGTTGCTCCCATTGTTCAGCAGCTCCGAGCGGACCTTGGCAATCGCCTTGGGGTCGGTCTTGACGACGACCGTGTCGCGAACCGCGCGTGCGAATTCCGAGACATATTCGCGGCCGATCAGGCGACCGATATCGCCGCGAGCGGCGCGGATCGCGGCGTCGTTGCCGGTTGCGTTGCCCGGTTCGATCTTGGTCACGCGGATGATGTACCAGCCTTCGTTCTGCGGCGCGGCCAGCGTCCGCGCCTTGTTCTGCGGCATCGAGAACAGCAGCGCGAGCGGCGCGGCGGCGGGCGTGTTCTGCGCGGCGGCCAGATCGCGGCGCGACGCGGCGATCGGGCGAACCGGCGGCACCGCCAGCCCGGTTTCCTTCAGCGCCTGCGCCATCGGCATGCCCTTGTTCACCTTGGCGAGCACGGCATTGGCCAGCTTGCGGGCGGCGGCGCGTTCACGGTCGGCGGTCAGGTCGGCGAGGACCAGGCTACGGACCTGCGCCAGCGGACGCGGGGCGGAACGCTGGATCTGGCCGACGCCGACGACCGCGAAGCCACCATCCTGGCCGATCGGCACGATCTGCGGCGCGTCGCCGTCCTCGGCGGTGAAGGCGGCCGTAATCATCGCGCGCTGTTCCGGCGTCGGCTGGAAGGCGGGTGCCTCGGGCACGGCGCCCTGCGCGGTGACGGCCGGGGTCGTCTCCGCCTTCAGCTTGCGGTCGGCAACCACCTCGTCGAACGTGGCGTTGCCCGACAGCGAGTCCTCAATCGCATTGCGCATCTCGCCAAGCGCGGCGGCCTGCTTCTGCTTGGTCAGTTCGGCGACGATTTCGGGCCGCGCCTGGGCAAGCGTCTTGCCGGGAACCTGGGTGATCGCATCGACCTTCGCGACCACGAAGCCCAGCGTCCCGCGAACCGGACCGACGACCGCGCCTTGCGCAGCACCGAACACCGCATCGGCGACAGCGGCCGAGCTCTGCGTCGCATAGGCGGCCTTGTCGACGCCCTTCTGCACCGACGCCTCCAGCCCGGCGGCGCGCGCGGCATCGGCCAGCGAGGTGCCGCCCTTGGCCTTGGCGGCCAGCGCATTGGCGCCAGCCTGATCGGCGACGATCACCTGGGTCACGTCCCGCTTCTGGGTGGCGGCGTAGCGCGACTGGTTGCTCTGATAATAGCGCGCGATCTCCGCGTCGCTCGGCACCGACTGGGCGGCGACGGCGGCGGGGTTGACGACCGCATAGCGGACGACCCGACGCTCCGGCAGCGTGTAGCGCTGGATGTTGCGGGTGTAGAAGGTCTGGACGTCGGCGTCGCTGGGCGCGGGGCCTGCGGGCACCAGGCGGGTCGGGATATAGCCGACCTCGCCCTGCCGCTTTTCGAGCAGCAGCGAGGCGTAGGGCAGGGCCATCTGCATCGCGAACTGCGTCGCGCCGATGGTCGGGATGGTCAGCTGCTGCGCGAAGGTCGAGCGCTCGATATCGGTGCGGACCTGCGCGTCCGTCATCTTCCGCTGTGCCAGAAGCTGCTGGTAGAGCGCCGGATCGAACTGGCCGTTAGGGCCGCGAAACGCCGGGATCGAGGCGATCTGGCCGTCGACCAGACGGCGCGAGACGACCATGCCCTGCTGCTTGCCGAACTGTTCCAGCGCCAGGCCGGTGATCTCGCGCTGGAGCACGCCCTCGAACCCGCCCGCCGCGATGAACTGCGCCATGTCGAGGCCCGGCTGTTCCTGGCGATAGGCCGCAACCTCGTTCTGCGCGGCGGTGCGCAGGTCGTTGACGGTCACTTTCGCGTCGCCGACCTTGGCCACGTCGGCGCCGGTCAGGCCGCCCGCCATGCCCGCGATATTGGTGACGTCACCGGCCGCGAACGCGATCGCGATCACGCCCAGCACGATGAAGGTGACGACGACGCCGGCCTTGGAATTGATGATCCGGCGGAAGAAGCTGAGCATGGACGACCGATCGGCAAAGACAAAAACGTGTCCCGCTTTAGGGGCGAGGTGGCTCGGCATCAAGCTTGTGCGAAACCCACGATCCGCTATCGGTGTTGAACACGTATAACATGCGACTCATCGGGGAGCCTGATATGGCACGGCGCAAATTGGTGGCGGGCAACTGGAAAATGAACGGCTCGCGCGCGGCGCTGGCCGAGCTGGATGCCATCGCTAAGGCGGCGGAGGCTGCGCCGAACGTCGATGTGGCGGTCGCGGTGCCCTTCACCCTGATCGCCCCCGCCGCCGACCGCGCCCCCGGCCTCGCTATCGGGGCGGAGGACGTCCACGAGAATGATTCGGGCGCGCATACCGGCTGTGTCTCGGCGGGCATGGTGAAGGAAGCGGGGGCCAGCTTCACCATCGTCGGCCATTCCGAACGCCGCGCGGACCAAGGCGAAACCAGCCAGGACGCCTGGGCCAAAGCGGCGGCGGCGCATCGCCAGGGGCTGAACGTCATCCTGTGCTGCGGCGAGACCGAGGCGGAACGCAATGCGGGCCGCGCCGAGCGGGTGGTGCAGGCGCAGATCGAGAAGTCGGTGCCCGACAATGCGGACGGCAGCTGGTTCACGCTCGCCTATGAACCGCGCTGGGCGATCGGGACGGGGAGGACGCCGACGGTGGACGAGATCGCCAGCATCCACGCCATCGCCCGCGCCAAGCTGCGGATGCTGATCGGCGATGCGGCGGATGGGGTACGGATCCTGTACGGCGGTTCGGTGACGGGGGAGAATGCCGCGACGCTGCTGGCGGTCGAGAATGTCGACGGCGCGCTGGTCGGCGGGGCCAGCCTGACGGCCGCGAAGTTCGTGCCGATCATCGAGGCGGCGGCGGGGTTGTGATCTTGGGGTGAGGTCGGGGCGTGCGCTTCGACTTCGCTCAGCGTGAACGGCTGTCAGGTATAGTCCCCAACCCCCGTTCAGCCTGAGCGTAGTCGAAGGCCATGCTGAAACCCCGCCTCAGGCCCTGAAATACCGCCCCTTCAACATCGCATACGCCGCGCGAAGGGCATAGGCGTCCCCCCCCTTGGGCCGCCCCGGCTTACTCGAAGGCCGCCAAGCGAACACGTCCAGATGCGCCCAGGCCGTGTCCTTCGGCACGAAACGCCGCAGGAACAACGCCGCCGTGATCGCGCCTGCAAAGCCGCCATCGGGCGCATTGACCATGTCGGCGATGTCCGACTTGAGCATCTCGTCATAACCGTCCCAGAGCGGCATCCGCCACACGGGATCGTCCTCGGTCGAAGCCGCCGCCAGCAGGTCCGCCGCCAGCGCCTCGTCATCGGTGAACAGCGGCGGCAGATCGGGGCCGAGTGCCACACGCGCCGCGCCGGTCAGCGTGGCGAAGTCGAGGATCAGTTCGGGCTTCTCCTCGCCCGCACGGGTCAGCGCGTCGCCAAGGATCAACCGGCCTTCGGCATCGGTATTGGTGTTCTCGACCGTCAGGCCTTTGCGCGTCTTCAGCACGTCGCCGGGGCGGAAGGACGCGCCCGACACCGCATTCTCGACCGCCGGGATCAGCAGGTGCAGCCGCACCGGGAGCTTGGCCGCCATGACAAGACCCGCCAGCGCCAGTGCGTGCGCCGCGCCGCCCATGTCCTTCTTCATCAGCCGCATGCCAGCCGACGGCTTGATCTCGAGGCCGCCCGTGTCGAAGCACACGCCCTTGCCGACGATGGCGATGCGTGGATGGGCGGGATCGCCCCAGTGCAGTTCGATCAGCCGGGGTGCCCGCTCGCGGGTCGCGGCCTGGCCGACCGCATGGATCATCGGATAGTCGCGGGCCAGCGCATCCCCGCCGGTCACCGTCAGTTGCGCATGAGGGGCGCGCGCGAGGGTTTCGGCCTCCGCTTCCAGTTCCGCCGGGCCGAGATCGCCAGCACCCGTATTGACCAGATCGCGAACCTGCGCGGTCGCGGCGGCGAGGCGGATCACCTCCTCCCGGTGCGCGACGTCGCGGGTCAGCAGCACGCGCGCGCCGGTGTCTTCACCCTTGCGATAGCGGGTGAAGCGATACTGGCCAAGCAGCCAGCCGAGCGCGTTGGCGCCGACCTCCGCACCGTCGAGCCGGTAATGGCCCTCGGGCAGCGCTTCGGCCAGCCTGGCGAGCGCCCAGGGGCTGTCGGCCTTGGCGACGCCTGCGATCACCGCGACCTCGCCGTCATGCGGTACCAGCAAATGCGTGTCCGGCTTCGCGGTGAAGCGCTGCGCGGTCGCCAGTGCACGGGTGGCCGCCGACTGGCGCGCGAGCCAATCGGTAAAGCCCCCGGCAGTCAGCAGCGTGATCGTCCGTGCGGGCTGGCCGCGATCGGGTTGGAGCAGGGGGGCGAAGTCGATCATTCGGCGGGGCTCACGAGGAATTGTTCGATCTTTCCATTGGTGCCGGGCTCGGCATAGGTGCTGATCCGCAAGCTCCGGTTGGGATAGGTCACGCGGTAGTTGCGGTTGACGAAACCGCCGCGCAGCCGCGTCCGGCCTGCCTGTTCGATCCTGGTCGGCGTGCCCAGCGGCGACAGGCTGTTCCGATAGTCGGCGAGCGTCGTCGGGGTGAAGTAATAGGCCGCATCCTCGGTCAGCAGCGAACGGTCGAGCTGGCCCGCCTGCAACTGCGCATAGACGGCCTTGGTCCGGTCGAGTGCGGCCGTGTCGGCGTCGCCCGTCTTGGATGAAGGCAGGATGATGTCCGCGATACCCTTGGCGATCCGGTTCTGCGCATCAGCGAACCAGGCATTGACCTCGACCACGATCGCGGCCTTGTCTTCCGGATAGACGATGTTCTCGGTGAGGAAGCCCACCGCCTCGCCGCTATGCTCGACCATGCGGCGCCCGTCGGCGACCGCGATCCCGACGCCCAGGCCATAGCCGGTGCTCGAGCCATCGGTCAGGTTCACCGGCGTTTCCTGCTCGGCCCAGTCCTTGGGCGGAAGCAGCGTACGGTTCATCCGCGCGATATCCCATTTGGCCAGATCCTCGGCCGACATGGACAGCTCGCCCGCCGCATAGAGCCAGCCGGGGGCGGCAGGCTTTTCGACCCGCACGGGGCCTAGCGCGTGGCGCAGATATCCTTGCGGAAAGCCGGGACCGATGGCCTTGTCCTGATCCAGCGCGCGAATACCGAGCGGCTGGAAGACATGGGTCTGAAGGAACCGGAGCAGCGGCTGGCCCGACACCTTTTCGACGATCATGCCCGCCACGACGTAGCCGGTATTGGAATATTGCCACTGGGTGCCGGGCTTGAAGTCCAGCGGCGCCTTGGCCCAGCGGTCGACGATGCCCTGCGGCGTGGTCGGCGTCGCCATCGCCTTGAAGCTGTAATCCTGCGGCCAATAGTCGCGTAGGCCCGAGGTATGACTGAGCAACTGGCGGATGGTGATCTGGTCGCCATCGGTGATGCCGGGGATGTATTTCGAAACCTTGTCGTCGAGCGACAGCTTGCCTTCGTCGGCCAGCAGCAGGATCGCGGCGGCGGTGAACTGCTTGGACACCGAGGCGATCTGATAGGGGAGTTTTGGATCGGCGGGGCCGGTCTGCCCCTCGAACTGCTTGCCATAGGCCTTGGCGAGGACGATCTTGCCGCCGCGCACCACCGCGATCGAGGTGGAGGGGACGCCGGTATCGGCCAGCGTCTTCGTCACCAGCGCGTCAATCTTCCGGGTTTCCGCCGGGGTCAGCGCCTGGGCGAGCAGCGGGGCAGGGGCGACCAGCGCGATCGCCGCCAGCAAATGGGGGTATCTCATGGGACTTAAGGAAGCAGGTTTGTGGAGTCGGTGCAACGGGGGCACGGTCAAGCAATGACCTTTCCTTGTGCCCCTTTGCCATGCCCCTCCACCACTGCTTCGCGGCGGTCCCCCTCCCCAAGCACAGCTTGGGGAGGAATTGAGATGGCTTTCCCTAAATCCTCCCCAAGCTGTGCTTGGGGAGGGGGACCGCTCGCGCAAGCGAGTGGTGGAGGGGCATGACGATACCCGTAATCGAGGAAGTTCGCGCCACCTTGGCGGAAGCCGGGGTCCAGTTGCGAGGCTTTGCGTTGGAGCGGGGACGTCGCATTTCGGGCGGCACGGCACCCGGACCTCGGCCTTCGCCGGGGTGGTCGTAGGAGACAGGCAATTGACTACCGAACTGACCATCCTCGGCTGGTCGATCATCCTGCTGTTCGTGCACATCGCGCTGCAGTCGCAGATGGCGACGTTGGACCGCGGCATCGGCTGGAATGCGGGCGCGCGTGACGGGACGCCCGCGCCGCTGGGACGCTATGCCGGTCGGGCCGAACGCGCCTCGGCCAATTTCCGGGAAACCTGGCCGATCTTCATCGCGCTGGCATTGGGTCTGGCCGTCACCGGGCAGAGCGGCGGGATTGCGGCAACCGGCGCGTGGGTGTGGTTCCTCGCGCGGGTCGCCTATGTGCCGCTCTATATCTTCGGCGTCCGCTACGTGCGGTCGCTGGCCTATCTGGTGTCGATGGCCGGGATCGTGATGATGCTTATCCGTTTCCTGTGACGGGAACGCCGTACAGGTCGTGCTCGTCGGCATCCTCGATGTCGACCTTCACGATGTCGCCGACCGACAGATGCCCGGCATCGCGCAGGAAGACCTCGCCGTCGATCTCGGGCGCGTCCGCCTGGGATCGGCCGGTGGCGCCGCCTTCCTCGTCTACCGCGTCGATGATGACGGGCAGCGTGCGGCCCACCTTGGCGGCGAGCTTGGCGGCGGAGATGGCGGCGGTCTTTTCCATGATCCGCGCGTAACGCTCTTCCTTCACCTCCTCGGGGACGTGATCGGGCAGGGCGTTGGCCGCGGCACCCTCGACCGGCTCGAAGCGGAAGGCGCCGACGCGGTCAAGTTGGGCTTCATCGAGCCAGTCGAGCAGATACTCGAAATCCTCCTCGGTTTCTCCGGGGAAACCGACGACGAAGGTCGAGCGGATCGCGATATCGGGGCAGATGTCGCGCCACTGGTGGATGCGCTGCAATACCTTGGCGTCGTTGCCGGGGCGCTTCATCCGCTTGAGAACCGAAGGCGCGGCATGCTGGAACGGAATGTCCAGATAGGGCAGCACCAGCCCCTCCGCCATCAGCGGGATCACCTGATCCACATGCGGATAGGGATAGACATAGTGCAGGCGCACCCAGGGCGCGATCTTGCCGAGTTCGCGGGCAAGGTCGGTCATGTGCGGCACGACCTCCTGCCCCTTCCACATCCGCGGCTCCTTGCGGATGTCGATGCCGTACGCCGAGGTATCCTGGCTGATGACCAGCAGCTCGCGCGTGCCCGCCGCGACCAGCTTTTTCGCCTCGCGCAGGATCGCGTCGGGGCGACGGCTGACCAGATCGCCGCGAAGCGACGGGATGATGCAGAAGCTGCACCGATGGTTGCAGCCCTCCGAAATCTTCAGATAGCTGTAGTGACGCGGCGTCAGCTTCAGGCCCGCATCGGGGATCAGGTCGATATAGGGCGACAGGTTGGCGGGCGCGGCGGCGTGCACGGCCTCGACCACCTGCTCATATTCATGCGCGCCGGTGATCGCGAGCACGTCGGGGAAGCGGGTGCGGATCGCCTCAGCTTCCTTGCCCATGCAGCCCGTCACGATCACGCGACCATTTTCCTTGATCGCCTCGCCGATCGCCTCCAGGCTTTCCTCCTTGGCGGAGTCGAGAAAGCCACAGGTGTTGACCAGCACGACATCGGCCCCGGCATAGTCGGGCGACATCTGATAGCCGTCTGCGCGGAGCTGGGTCAGGATGCGTTCGCTGTCGACCAGATTCTTGGGACAGCCGAGCGAGACCATGCCGACACGCGGCGGAGTGGGGAGTTTGGTTGCCATGGGATGGCCGCGCACATAGTCCAATATGCGACGCTTTTCCAGATGCGGGGTTCGATATGGTCGACAGGCGCGTACGATCCCGGCATGGATACGCTTGGAAGCGGCAAGGATGGGGCGCGATGCTGGCGATCGGATTGATGTCGGGAACGTCGCTGGACGGCGTGGACGCGGCGCTGATCGAGACCGATGGCGAGGCGCTGGTCCGGCCTATCGCTTTTCGCACCGAGCCCTATTCCGACGGCGCGCGTGCCGAACTCGCCGAGGCGACCACGCTGGCGCTGACCTTCGACCGGCCGCGGGCCAGCCCGCCGATCGTCGCGGCGGGCGAGCTGATCGTGCGCACCCATGCGATGGTCGTCCAGAAGCTGCTCCGGGATGCGGGCGTCGAGGCGGCGGCGGTCGACGTGATCGGCTTTCACGGCCAGACGGTGGCGCATCGCCCCGATCGCGGCTGGACCTGGCAGATCGGCGACGGACAGGCGCTGGCGGATGCGACCGGGATCGTCACCGTGTCCGACTTCCGCTCCGCCGACGTCGCAGCGGGCGGGCAGGGGGCGCCGCTGATCCCCGTCTATCACGCCGCACTCGCCGCTGATCTGGAGAAGCCGGTCGCGATCCTGAATCTGGGCGGCGTCGCCAATATCACCTGGATCGGCCGTGACGGCGCGCTGGTGGCCTTCGACACCGGCCCCGCCAACGGCCTGATCGACAGCTGGATGGAGGCGGAGACCGGCCAGCGCTACGACGCGAACGGCGCGCTGGCGGGAAGCGGGCGGGTCGAGCCAACCGTGCTGGACACGATGATGGATAATGGCTGGTTCGACCTCGCGCCGCCCAAGTCGCTCGACCGCAACGACTTCACCATCCAGCCCGCAAGGGGCCTGTCCGCGGCGGACGGGGCGGCGACGCTGACCGCCTTTACCGCGCAGACGGTGGCACGGGCGCTCGATCATCTGCCCGAGCGGCCCCGGCGGCTGCTGGTCGCGGGCGGCGGGCGGCACAATGCCACGATGCTGGCGATGATCGCCGCCGCCACGGGACTGACGCCGGAGCCGACCGATGCGCTGGGCTGGGACGGCGACGCACTGGAAGCGCAAGGCTTCGCCTATATGGCGGTGCGGCGGCTGGGCGAGCGGGCGATCAGTTTTCCGGGCACGACCGGCGTGCCGGAGGCGATGACCGGCGGTGTGATCAACCGGCCTCTGGCAAGCTGATCCCTTCCCCCCTTGCAGGGGAGGAACGACGTCAGGGTCGCCTTGCTTTCGTGCGAACCGCGGCGGCGACCGGGCAGCCATCCATCACGCGAACCACGGCATATCGTTGCGCGGCGTCGGGCATTTCATTCAGTTTGCGGAGGCGCGGGGCGGGCTCGGATTGGCTCACCCGCGACTCCTTCTTCACACAGCGTTCTGGGGGCTGGCCGATGCTGGGCATGGTCGAAGGCGGCGTTCCCGGATCGGCGGACAGCATCAACAGCGCGAGCAACATCATCGATCGTCTCCCGTGAGAGGTGATCAGTCTATGTCAGCGGACCCGGCTCTGGCAATCAGCGCGCGACATAGGCGTCGATCAGCGCGCCGACATAATCGGGTTTGTCGCTGGTCAGCTCGGGCGCGGCATGGCCCTTGCCATAGATGAAGCCGTAAATGGGGTAGGTCGAGCTGCCCAGGCCTTCCGAGTCGCGGAACCAGACCTTCACCTCGCTCCAGTCATTGCCGGGCGATACGTCGAACAGCGTCACGTCCTGTTCAGCATGGCCGCGCTGGCCGTTCTGGATCGACCAGTTGGCATGGGTCAGCATCAGCACGCGGTCCTCGACCACGCGGCTGACCACCGCGACATGCCCCAGCGGCAGGCGGCTGGTCTTTTCGAAGACGACGACGGCCCCGACCCGGGGGGTGCGTCCGCGCGGATACTTACCCTCGGCCTTGGACCACCAGGTCCAGGCATCGCCGTAGATCGCGATGCCCGAGGCCTGGCGCGCGAAGGGAACGCATTGCCCGACATAGTCGAGCAGCGAACGCGCATCGGCCGCCGGAATGACCGTCAGAGCGCAGAGCGACGCTATAGCTTTGGACACCATGCCTCTCATTCCGCCGAAGCTATCGGGATCGCGTAAATACCCAACTGTTCAAGATGGTTAACGGGCTGTTAGGGCGTTCGAACGACACATCCGCGCGATCAGTCGAGTGCCGTGCATGTTTCATCAGCCGCGCCGCGCGCTGGCTCGCGCCTCCAGCAGGTCCCACAGGCCGCGATGCTGGGTCAGAAGCTGCGTCGCACCGAATCCGCGCGCCCGCGCCAGGCCGATGCTCGATTCGTCATCCTCCTCGTCGCCCAGCGGCTCAGGCATGTTGCCGGGGGCGGGCAGCAGGTCGAAGCGTCGCGCCGCCTGGTCCAGCACCTGGCGGATCGCCCGCCAGTCGAGGATCAGCGCGGAGACGGCGCCGGTCGCACAGCCCCGTCGATCCGAATTGGCGAGCATCTCCAGCGTATGGCGAAGCTGGGTCAGCGCCGCATCGGTCTGCGCCTGGCCGGGTGTGGAGGGCAGCGGGCCCGCAGCCGATGTCAGATTGGCCAGGAAAGCGCGTTCGAGGGAAAAGGCGTTGGAGGACTGGATAAGCCAGGGCAGCGTTTCGATCTGGACGCCGCGCGCCATGGCGTAATCGATCATGCACGGATGATTGCCATGCACCGCACACACCGCATGGACGGCATCGGTCAGGTCATGAAGCAGGACATGCGGCATCAATAGCGACTGGACATGCGGATGCCCGGCGCTGCCCCATCGCGCCAGGATCGCACGGATGTCGCCGCGTCGATCGTCCTGAATGTCCAAAGCGGTAATCGTCGCCATGTCTGATCCGATAATGGGCCGGGTACGGGCGGCAGAACCGTCGTTCGGTCGCCGCACCCGAACGAGTGGCCTAATCGAATTTCGTTAATGCCGGGTTTACGAAACCCGGAACGGATGCGTCATGATCGGAAACAGGCGTCGCGGGCCGCAGTTGCCGATCGCGCTTGCGGGATCGCGGCACCCTCGCGATAACGCCCGCCATAAGCCGGGTCGGACCCGGCGACGACAAGGTCTGGAGTGGTATGAATGCGCAAATGGGTGCTGGGTCTGGCGCTGGCTTCGGTCGGGGTGTCGATCATGGGCGGGATGGGAGCGTCGGCCATGGCCGCTGAGGCTCCGGCCAAGGCGGGGGAGCTGACGCTCGACCGCGTCTTCGGCAGCCCCGACCTGTCGGGATCGCAGCCGCGCGGTCTTCGCCTCTCGCCCGACGGCACGCTGCTGACCGAACTGCGTCCCCGCGCCGACGAGCGCGAGCGGCTCGACCTCTGGGCGCGCGACACCCGGACGGGGGCGGAGCGGATGCTGGTCGATTCCAAGAAGGTCGGCTCGGGCGCGGAACTGTCCGAGGCGGAGAAGATGCAGCGCGAGCGTGCGCGCATCGGCGGGTCGAAGGGCATCGTCGCCTATGACTGGGCGCCCGACGGCAAGTCGATCCTGGTGCCGCTCGACGGTGACCTTTATCTCGCCAGCCTCGACGGGGCGGTTCGCCGCCTGACCAACACGCCCGGCGGCGAGTTGAACCCGATCGTCAGCCCCAAGGGCAGCTTCGTCAGCTTCGTGCGCAACCAGAATCTCTACGCCATGCCGCTGGCGGGCGGCGAGGCGCGCGCGCTGACCACCGAGGGCGGCGGCACCGTGCATTTCGGCGAGGCCGAGTTCGTCGCGCAGGAGGAAATGCACCGCTTCACCGGATATTGGTGGAGCCCCGACGAACGATATATCGCGGTCGAGCGCTTCGACGATGCCCCGGTCAAGGTCGCGGTTCGCGCCGCCATCGGTGCGGCGGGCACCAAGGTCTATGAACAGCGCTATCCGGCGGCGGGCACGCCCAATGCGCTGGTCGATCTGTATGTCATGAAGCCGGACGGGTCAGGTCGGGTGAAGGTGGACCTGGGCACCGACCCGGATATCTATCTGGCGCGCGTCGACTGGACACCCGACGGCAAGACCCTGTTGGTCCAGCGCGAAAGCCGCGATCAGAAGACGCTCGACATGCTGCGCGTTGATCCCGAGACCGGCAAGTCGACCGTCCTGTTCACCGAGCGTTCGGGCGAGCGGAGCTGGCTCAACCTGTCCGACGCCTATCGGCCGTTGAAGGACGGCAGCCTGATCTGGCGGTCGGAGCGCGACGGTTATGGCCATCTCTACCGCTTCGCGAACGGCCAGTGGACGCAACTGACCAAGGGGCCCTGGGTCGTGACCGGCCTGGTCGGCGTCGACGAGGGCGCCAAAGGTACTGGGGGAAGGCTCTATTTCACCGGCCTGAAGGACGATGTGCTCGAACAGCATCTCTATGCGGTCGATATCGCCAAGCCGGACGTCATCACCCGCCTGACCGAGCGCGGCTATACCAACAGCGCATCGATGGATAAGTCCGCCAGCCGCTTCATCGTCTCGCGCTCCAGCCCCAGCCAGCCGACGCAAATCTATCTGGCCGACACCAGCGGCCAGCGGCTCAACTGGATCAACGAGAATGCGATCAAGCCGGGGCATCCCTATTACCCCTATCTGGCGGGCCACCGCGAGACGAAGTTCGGCACGATCAAGGCCGATGACGGCACGACGCTCTATTGGGAAATGATTACGCCCAAGATGGAGCCGGGCAAGCGCTACCCCGTCTTCTTCCAGCATTATGGCGGACCCGGCACCGGCCAGCAGGTCACGCGCGGCTGGCAGGGCGCGCTGCCGCAATATCTGGTCGATCAGGGCTGGATCTTCTTCCAGATCGACAATCGCGGCTCCTATAATCGCGGCAAGGCGTTCGAGGATGCCATCTATCACGCGATGGGCACCGTCGAGGTTGCCGACCAGCTGGCAGGGGCGAACTATCTGAAGACGCTGCCCTTCGTCGATCCGACGAAGATCGCGACCTATGGCTGGTCCTATGGCGGCTATATGTCGCTCAAGATGCTGGAAAAGACGCCGGGCGTGTATGCGGCCGCCGTGTCGGGCGCCCCCGTCACCGACTGGCAGCTTTACGACACCCATTATACCGAGCGCTATCTGGGCGATCCGCGCACCGATCCGCAAAGCTATGCTCAGGCCCAGGCGATCACCGCCGCGCCGAAGATCCGCGATCCGTTGATGCTGATCCACGGCATGGCCGACGACAATGTCTTCCTCGACAACTCGACCGCCTTCGCCGCCGAGATGCAGAAGACCGATACGCCGTTCGAGATGATGCTCTATCCCGGCCAGACGCACCGCGTCGGCGGGCCCGGCGTGTCCCAGCATCTGTGGCACACAATCCTGAACTTCCTCGACCGGACGGTGAAGGATAAGCCGATCAAGAAATAGTCCCGTCATTCCTCCCCTGTAAGGGGAGGGGGACCAGCGAAGCTGGTGGAGGGGTGTCGCCGCTGATGGTGACACCCCTCCGTCAGGGCTTCGCCCTGCCACCTCCCCTTGCAGGGGAGGAACGAAGAAGGCGGATCATGGCGTTCCTCAAAACCTTCCACCTTTGGCCGTTCCTCGACACCTTGGTCAGCTATCTGACCGCCTTCGTGCTGGGCACCGTGATCGGGGCAGAGCGGCAATATCGCCAGCGCACGGCGGGCCTGCGCACCAACGCGCTGGTCGCGATCGGCGCGGCGGCGTTCGTCGATCTGGGCCAGCGGCTGGGCGGCGATGTCGAGTCGATCCGCATCATCGCCTATGTCGTATCGGGCATCGGCTTCCTGGGCGCGGGCGTCATCATGAAGGAGGGGATGAATGTGCGCGGGTTGAACACCGCCGCGACCCTCTGGTGCTCGGCGGCGGTTGGATCGATTGCGGGTAGCGACATGGTGGCCGAGGCCATCCTGCTGACCGGCGTCGTCCTGCTCGCCAACACCGCGCTTCGCCCGCTGGTCGATGCGATCAACCGCATTCCGGTGGAGGGGCGTCATGTCGAGGCGACCTATTCGGTCAGCCTGACGACGACCGCCGCGCAGGCCGGGCGGGTCGGCGACCTGCTGGTCGAGCATCTGGAGGGCGCCGGGCTTCCGGTGGCCGAGCTGGAAACGGAGGAACTGGGCGAGGACCAGGTGACGGTCGAGGCGACCCTGACCAGCACCATCGTCGAGGCGGGCGAACTGGACCGGATCACCGATCATTTCCAGTCGGTCCACGGCATCGCGCACGCCACCTGGGCGGCCAGCACGCACGATTAAGGCCCGATCGGCCGCCTTGGCCGCCGGGGCGGGCGGCAGGCTGTCGGCTCGAAATTTATGTCAGCACTATGCGAAAGCGGGAAAACGCTCTCGCATTGCTACGCGTCCCGCGACTAGCCGCCAGCCTGTTGGAGGAGGTGGATATGGCGGGACGAACCATGACATGGCGGCACGGCTTGGCGCTTCGCCTTCTGGGCGTCGGGCTGTGCGTGCTCGCCTGGCGGGCGATCGCGCATCTGATCGTGATGGCGGGTCATGGCGGCCGTGCCGGTCTGTTGGGCTATGCATTGGCAACCGGCGGTTTTCTCTTCGCCAGCCTGGGCAGCGCGCTGGCGATCCTGGGCGAGCACCTGTTCGACGAGGTGCAGGTCAGCGCCCGCTGGCGCCGGATATGACCGACACTATGCGGGCACTATGCGATAGCGGGAAATCAGTCTCGAAACCCTATGGGGCGAGGCGTAGCTGATCCGGGCGGGCGATCGAATGCCCGTTCGGCAAAGGTGTACTCTGTTCATGCGTACCGATTTCCCCATCGAACCCGACCCGCAGGCGCGGCTTATCCCCGACCCGCAGCTGCGGCTTATCTATGTCGGTCAGGACCGCGCGGGTCACTGGCTGGTGCAGGATAGCGCAGGCCAACTGGAGGGGCGCTTCATCTCGCGTGGTGCCGCGATGCGCTATGCGGTCGAGGAGGCCGAAATCTACCATGCCAGCGTCGCGGTCGCGGACAAGGCGCTGACCCCGCTGGTGTCGTTCGATCCGGTGGCGGCCGACGCCCCCGTCCTGTCGCGCGCGGCATAAGGGGAGGGCAGGTCATGCAGATCGAGAGCAAATACCGCCACGACCCTCGCTGGCCCGCCGTCCAGGCGGCCCTTAGCAACCTGCGCGAGCGGCATCGCTGCGCGGTGCGGATCGTCGACGCCGATTGCGGCGCGGGCGGCTTCCTGATCGCCGTCGCCGAGCAGGCGCGGGCGATGGGCTTCACCGCGATCGAGGGCCGGGGGCTGGGTGGTTCGCCCGCATTGATCGGCCGGGCGCGAGCGGCGGCGAGACGGCATCGCCACGCCGCGATGGGGCTGGTGTTCGAGCGGATCGACCCCGCCCAGGCCCTGGCCGAGGAGCGCGATTTTCCCGCCGACATCCTGGTCTGTCATCGGTGCGGCGCCCAGATGCGTGCTGCGGCAACCTGCGTGATCGGCGATCCTGTCGAGGAGATGGCGGCATGAGCGGGCGGGACATGGCATGGCGGTCGCTGGGTGGCCTGATGACGCTGGGCGCGGTGGCGGCGACGCTGACCGGGCCTTCGGAATCGCTGCTGGCGCTGTTTTGGTTCTTCGTCGCGCTGGGCGGCGTCGTCCTGATGCTCAACGGCAAGCATTTGGTCCAGGCGGTGCGCGCGGAGCGGCGCGGGCATCCGTACACGGCCGAGGCCATCCATGCCGCGCGCATCCGCCGGGGGCGGCGGTCATGAGCCGCGACACGGGCTTTGCCCTGCGCGGCGGCACGCTCCATGCCGAGGGTGTCGCCCTGACCCGGATCGCGCAAGGCGTCGGCACGCCGACCTATGTCTATTCGGCGAACGCTCTTCGCGCGGCGGCAAGTCGGTTTCGCGAGGCGCTGTCGTCCATCCCGCGCAAGTCGCTGGCCTTTGCAGTCAAGGCCAACCCGTCGCTGGCGGTATTGTCGGTGCTGCGCGACGAGGGCTTTGGTGCCGATATCGTCTCGGGCGGCGAACTGACCGCGGCGCTCGCTGCGGGCATCGGCGCGGACGACATCGTCTATTCGGGCGTCGGCAAGACCCCGGAAGAACTGGCACGGGCGCTACGTGCCGGGGTCGGCCATATCAATCTGGAGGGGGAGCGCGAAGGCGAGGTGCTGGCGGCGACCGCCGTCCGCCTGGGGCTGGCCGCGACCGCGCTGCTGCGGGTCAATCCCGATGTCGATGCGGGCACCCATGCCAAGATCACGACCGGGATCAGCGACAGCAAGTTCGGAGTGCCGATGGCGGATGCGATCGGCATTTATGACCGGCTTGCCGGCCGTCCCGGCCTGACGCTGCACGGTGTCGCGGTGCATATCGGCAGTCAGATTATGGACCTGGCGCCGCTGGAGGCCGCTTATCGTCGGATCGGAGAGCTGGTCGCGGCGTTGCGGGCGCGCGGACATGTCGTAACCCATGTCGATCTGGGCGGCGGGCTGGGCGTCGATTACCAGGGCGGTTCGGACGGCGATGTCATGGCCTATGCCGCCATGGTCGCGCGGGTGACGCACGAGTGGGACGTGACGCTGATGTTCGAGCCGGGCCGCTATATCGCCGCCCATGCCGGGGTGCTGCTGACCCGCGTGCTGTGGGTCAAGCCGGGTGAGGAA
>DXIH01000054.1 GCA_019112965.1 Candidatus Sphingomonas excrementigallinarum
TGATCCCAAGGCAGCGTGAGGCCATCCGCCGATTGGTAGAGAAAGGACAACGCAATGGCTGAATTTGTAGCCGATTGCCCTAGGTGCAGCACTCGCGGCGTCACTTTCGTAGTACGAGGCGACATGTCGTCAAAGCCTAATGAATGGGCAACCGTCATAGAAGCCTTCTCAATTTGTCGCATTTGCGGCGGCGGAAGCATTGGCGTATTCCATGTGCGGAATAATGGGCGGGTGACACTTGAAGCTACGCACAGCGGTAAATTGTCATCAGGCAACGGAATGCTGCTTGATCATTACCGGTTTCAAGGATTTCTGATACCATCGACAAATTTAAACATTAATACACCTGATCATTTACCTAAGAATGTCGACCAGTGCTTTCGAGAAGGGGCAACATGCTTTACCGTCGGCGCATGGAATGCATCGGCCGCAATGTTTCGGCTTGCGCTTGACTTAGCTACAAAGGATCGTCTCCCTGACAAGGAGGCCGAAGAAGGAGGACCTAACGCAAAACAACGTAAGGTTCTTTTTGATCGCCTAGAATTTCTTTTCGGCGCGGGGCTGCTTCCAAGCGATTTGCGTGAGTTGGCAGATTGCATCCGAGAGGACGGAAACGACGGCGCGCATGACGGAACACTGACAAAGGCTGACGCAGAGGACCTCATTGATTTTGCCGAAGCGCTCCTCGAGCGAGTCTATACAGAACCAGCGAGAATCGAACTCGCAAAGGCGAGAAGGATCGAAAGGCGTTCCGGGGGCGGCGCGCTCCCAGCGTCGTGAGGACCGACACCATCCGCCGATTGGTAGAGAAGGGCCTTTCCTCCTAGAGTACCCTCCATGCGGCTATGTACTCGACGGGCTGCAAGATGTCGGCGGGGGGCGCATCTAGGTGGTATCCCAGCACTCTGCCATTACCCACCGCTACGGTGAGAGATCCGCCGAACGGTCCGACACCAGGAAGAAGAATGAGGTCGCAGGGCAGGGCGGCGATCGGCGCGATACGGAGCAGCCCAAGCGCGTCTAGCGCCGAAGCCAGATCAGCATGACCCAATCGCTTCAGCGCGAGAGCCGCTCCGAGCGCGCTGGAATAGCTCCCCGCCTTCGCCAACCCTGGCTTATGCCCCATCTGACGCAACGCGAATGCAGCGAGCCGCGCGCAGTCGTTTTTCCCATAGGCGAACGGGACGCCGCGAAATCGGTCGACCGTCGCCTGGGCGGCGCGCTGGCGGCGAAGCATCTCGTTCATTGCAGCTGCCTCAGGACATAGTTGGTCAGCCCGGCACCTCCGCCGGAACCGGTGGTGACGCCGCTCGGCGGGCTTTCAACGCCCCAATAGGAGGTCTTCTCGATCCCGGTCATGTTGGCGAGGCCCGTTTCCCCCGGCCACACCGTCTTATGCCAGCTGTCCGACAGGCGAGCGCCGATCTCCTGATCGTGGAAGGGCTCAAGCGCCGAGGCGCAGCGCCATTCCACCGTGCGACTGGCCTTGCCGACGCGGAGGCGGGCATAGTCGAGCTCGCCCGCGAACACCTGGATCGGCTCGGGAAGCAACAGCCCGGTCTGCGGATCAATGACCGCCAGCCAGCCATTTACCGTTCCGCCCTGCGCCGTCGCAGCCGACAGGTCGCCCGCCGCCGCCTCGCTCGGCGGGGCAAAGGTAAGCTGCCAGTCGGGGGCCTGATCGCCGACGCCGTCCTTGATATTCGACGCCGCGACCAGCACCCCGAAGCGAGGATCACGCCCGACGAAGCGCTTCGCCCCCCACATCAGTTCATAGGAGCCGACGAGGTGCCACAGGGGATCTTGGCCGGGCATGATGACCTCGACCAGCGGCGCGATCGGATACCGACCGGTGCGCAGCGCCGCCGCCACCTGTGGGGTAAGGCGGAAACTCATGCCCGTTCAACAATCGAGAAGGTGAGGGGCTTGGTGCGATTCCGCTCGAAGCCTGCGCCCTTGTCGAAACCGACCAGCTGGCCCTCGATGTACGGTGCCGCGAACTCGCACACCGATGCATCGACGGTCAGCGTGCGCAGCATCGGCCAGATCGGCACCGCCGCCCGACCGTCGGCGCCAGCGATCGCCGCGCCAGCCGTCATGTATACGTACCGTTGTCCATTGTGGATCAGGCTGAAGAACTCCCCGCGGTCGAACGCCGCTCGCGCGGGGAGCCCCCGGACATTGAGGGTGCGACCGCTTTGGCCCGCACCATCGATGACCGCAGCGAATCCCGACCGGCGCCGGTTGGGCTGCTGAAAGCGGATGAGCGCGTCATCGGTAGTGGCCTGAAACAGGGCGGCTATCAGCAACCGGCTATCGCTATCCTGGCGAAGCTGGCTGGTGCTGATATCGACGGCGAAGCGATCACCCAGGCGGGGAATGGGGAGGCTGGGCCCGCCCAGCGTGCCCTCCTGGGTGCCGCTGAAATTCACCGGACGAATTTGAATATCCTTGATCCGGGTCAGTGGGATTTCGATGCTCATCGCCAGCGACCCAGCTTGCGCTGCGCGTTGGCGGTGCCTTCGGCCTCACTCATAGCCGCGCCGCCCGCCGCGCCCCGTATCGCCGCGCCGTTGGCAAGATCATTCATCTGATTGAGCAGGTCTTGAGTAACGACCGCGCCGCGGAGGTCGAATTTGTTGACGACGGACGGGCCTGCATTGTCGTTCCCGGCCAACAAGCGTCGCGTCTCACCGGCGGGAACAACGCGGCTGCCGAAGGGAAGCTCAGCGATTTCCGGCCCCATCTCGCCGATAAGGGCGCGTCCGCCCGACCAATGCTGGGTGCCTGCCGCCAGCTTGGGAAGCGACGACGCCAGGTCGATAGCCGAGGCTGACCCGCCCAGCGATGCGCCTGAGGTCAGGAGGCTGATAGAGCCGTTCGAACCCGCACCAGCACCGAATATCTTGCTGAGGCTGCCCAGCACCCCGCCGAGCGTTGGCGCGTCATTGTTCCCATTGATCAGGTTCTTAAGCGGGTTGAGCAAGGCCAGCTTGATGAACTCGCTTTTGATCATGTTGAGGATCGTCTTGCCCGCGTTCCCCCAACTGGACCAGGTATCCTCGGACAGGACCGTGTCGACGAAATCGACGCCGAACCCGCGAAGCTCATCCATGGAGCGACCAGCGCGGGCCAACTCGGCCTGTACCTTTGCCACTGCTTCAGCGCCAGCGAGCAGCGACTCTGCGTCCTGCTGAGCCATGCCCGGAAAGTCGGTTCGAATTTTCAGGATAAGCCGCAGTTTGTCCAGTTCGGCTGCGCGAATGTTGTCGTTCGCGCCGACCAGCTGCAGTTCGCGCTGGGCGAGCGTAACGGCATCTTCCTGACCGCGCAGGGTGTCGATGATGTAGCGCGCCTGATTGGCCCGGGCCTGGGCGGTGGCCTCAGCGACACGCTGGCCCACCAAGTCTCGGGTCTGGTCGGGATTGAACCGCCCCGCCTTCGCTTCGGCCTCGGCCTGACGTCGCGCCGCCGCGATGGCGGCCTGCTCGGGTGACAGGCTCATATCGAGGATCGACGCCTTGATGTCGGCGACCCGACGCTTGGTGGCGTCGATCGCGGCAATGGCGGTACCCTCGGCCTCCACGGCGTTCTTGCGGGCGAAGGCCGCCCGATATTCCTCAATGACCTTCGTCAGCACCTGCAACGCCTCGCCTTGGGCAAGCGTCTGGAGCTTGAGCAGCGGGCGCAGCGCGGTTTCCTCGGCCAGCGCGCGACTCATCTGCTCGGCGGGCATCGTGCCTGCCAGCACCTGGGCGTTCAGCGCGGCGCGGGCGTCGGTTTCCTCGCGCATCTGCGACAGGCTCTTGGCGCTGTTGGCGATCTGATCGCCGACCATTACCGCCAACTGGCGCTGCGTCTGTGCGTCGCCGTCTATTCCCTTCTTGGTGGCGTCGGTCAGACCCTTGCGGGCAGCCTCGGCGCGCATCGAGGCGTCACCGCCCGCAAGATAGGCCTTCGCCAGGTCGAGCGAGGCCTGAGCATTGACCTCCATTGAGGCGGCGTCACGAGCGAGGCTTTGCTGACGGGCATTGCTGTGCTTGCGATCGGCCTCGCGCGCGGTGTCGAGCGCCTTCTCACCGGCGACGACTCGGTCGCGATACTGGGCCTCGGTGATGGTGCCCTTCGCCAGCTCTTCGCGGCCATTCTTACGGATCGCGGCCAACGACCGCTCAGCCTCGCCGGTCTTCCCGGCAGATGCGAGCAGCTTGGCATCCGCGTCGGCGCGATCGGCGGTATCGATCGCACCGAGGCGGCGGTCCTCTGTCTTCAAGCGGTTCAAGTTGCGAGATAGCTGACCAAGCACGGCATCCTTCTTGGCCAGATCGGCCTCGAGCTTCTCGATGGCCTTGAAGTCGCCGGGGATGCCCATCGCGGCCACGTCACCGCGATCTCCACCTTGACGGGACCGCGCCTGGGTCTGCACCAGCAAGGCGCGGGCCAGGGAAATCTCGTCCGCGGCACGCTTCCGGGCGGCCTCGCCAGCGCGAAGGTTCGCCTCAGCAAGGCCGATCGCTTCTGCGCGGACCTGCGCTTGCGTCTTGATCGACTGACCAAGCGTCTCATTGAGCAGTTTGTTTGCGGCATCGAGCGCTTCGGCCGAGCCGACCTGCGCTTTCTGCGCCTCCGTGGCCTTGTCGGTCTTTTCCGATGCCGAGAAGTAGGAGGCGGCCAGCGATGTCAGCAACACGACACCACCAGTCAAGACGGCGCCCCAGGGACCAGCGAGGAAGCCAATGAACCCCTCGGTCGCGCCGGTCATCAACTGGATGGCCTGCACCGTCTGACCGGCCTGCTGGCCGAAGATGGTGACCAGGGGCGTGCCGGAGGCGAACGACGCCGACACGTCGCTGATCTGGTAGCTGAGCTGCTGGGTGCCCGCGCGCAGCTGCCCCGTCGAGATATTGGCCTTGCCCTTGGCATCGACAACGGCGTCGAGCGCCTGCTTTTCGACACGCAGCTTGGCGCAATAATCGTCGAGCGAGATGGCCCCGGCACTGACCAGCGTGCGGGCCTGCCCGACTTCCTTGTTGAAGCGCTCCTGCGCAGCCCATGCCGGATCGATGGCAGCGCGCAGCGCGCGGGCCTTTGCCTCCAGCGCTTCCTGGGCGGCAATCGCATCGCGGAATACCGACGCCGACTGGCGGGCCGATCCCTCGAATTGGCCGAATCCTGTCGAGTTGGTGTCGTTGATCCGCATCTGAATCGCGGTCTGCGGCATGATCGCGGCCAGTTTGGCAGCCGCGTTTGCCTGGCGGCGCATCGCCGCTTCGACATCCTCGCCCGCCCGGTCAAACGACCGCGCCCACCGCTTGGCGGTGGCGTCGCCGCTGCCCGCGATATCGTCAAGGTCGGCCTTGATCTGGGCTTTGCCCTCGGTGCCGAGGCGGATCGCGACATTGCGTGCCATGGGGCCTCCTCAGTCGGTGGGGTCGTCAGGGATCAGGTGGGCAATGATGGCGGCCTCGGCGGATGGCAGAACATCGGCGAGCATCTCGGCATCGGCGCCGAGGGAGGCCCCCATCATCATCACGGCTGCATGGTCGAGCGCGAAAGGCTGGCCGACGCCCGCGATACGCAACTGGCGGTCGCAGGTGTTCAGGACTTCCCAGACGATTTCGGCGTCTTCGTCCTCGGGCGCTTCGACCCGGTACGGGCAGCCTTCGCACCGCCCGGCTGTTCCGGCTTGGCAGGTGAGCTGACAATATCGCTCGCCTCGGTCGCCGCCGCCCCAGTGCCATTCGGAGAGGCGGCGGAGCCGTTTTTTGCTCGCTCCCGTGCGGCGAAGGGCACGACATAGACCGCGTCCAGCGTATCAAAGGTAATCGGATCGGCGAGGATCAGCGCCTTGTTCTCGTCGGTGCAGGGCAGCGCTTCGCCCGCCGTGTCATCGTCGCCGTCGGCCATCAGGCAGACATCTTTCCAGTCGATGATGCCCGCCATCAGGAGCGCGAAGCTGAGCGCGTCGCCCAGGTCCTCAATCTGTTCTTCGGCGGAGGCTTCCGTCTCCGCTTCATGCTCATCGCGACCCAGCGCCTTCAGAGCCGCCCGACGGGCGCGCCGCAGCGCCTTGCGGTCAATGGGGGCGAACAGGAACTGCGCCCCCATCACCGATTTCCATACCGGCCCCTCTGGCTGGCGCGCGATCAGCATCAGTAGGACGCCACGTCGGTCTTCAGCGTCGCGCTGACGCTGAAACCACCAGCGCCGCGCGAGGCCTGCCAGTTGAACTGTGCCTGGATGCCGTTCGGGCCGGTGATCGGGCGCTTGGGCTTCGGCAGGAACACGCGCGGTACGGTGAAGATGAGCGCATACCCGTTGCCGAGCGACCAGCCGAAGACCAGGTCGACCGGCACGCCGCTGGTAGCCGCCGCCAGCAGCGCCAGATCGGCGAACCGGACGGTTATCGATCCGGTGGCCTGCGCCATGCCGGGGTCGCTGTCCTCAATCCGACCGTCGGCTTGGATCGTCTCGACCTTCTCGAGATTGTTGGAGAAGGTGAAGTCGGCGCCGACGACGCTGCCGAGCGCCTGGCCACCCTTGTTCACATAGCCGGTGGCCTGCGGGAAGCGCAGGGTGTCGAGCGTGGCCGGGCTTGCCGGGCCTGCCGAGGTGGCGGCCGGATCGGTCTCGCCGATGCAGATGAGACTGCACGTCGCGTTCAGCTGGCCAGACCGCGACATGGCGATGCGCAGCTGGTTGCCGCGCGCGCCGCGGTTGACGGTGTAGGCAGGAATCTCGGGCGCGCCGATCTCGATCGACATCGAGGGCAGCGCCTGGGCACCCGACTTGAAGACGTGCTGATAGCCGTCGGTCGCGTTGCCGGTGGTCGCGGGATCGCCGAAGAACAGCTTCAGCCACCGGCCGAAATTGCGCGCGTCGACCGGCACGACGACGTCACCGTCGTTGACGGCGACATCGGAGGTCGGGTCCTGCATCTCGCGGCCCTGTCCGAGCAGGTCGCTTTCGATCAGGCCGCGCGTCTCGCCGAGCGAGTGGCTGACGATGGGTAGGCTGAACCAACTGCCATTGGTCGCTGGAACTGCGCCGGGCGTGGTCTCGAAAGCGCCAATGACCTTGGCGTTCGAACCGCGCGCCCGCTTGGTGGGCGTGAGGGCCATTGCTGTCTCCGTCAGGTGAGAGGGGAGGTGGTGGAATAGGTGGCGACGATGTCGAACATGGCACCGCGCTGGGCCTTGGCATTGTCAGCCGCGATTTCTTCGGTCTCGGGTGCGGCTGCCTCCAGCCACTGGCACAAGCCGCCGAGGAAGCGGTCCTCTTCGATGGCCTCGCCGATCGCGACCATCAGCGCGTCGATCATGGCTTCGCTGGCGGCAACTATCTCGACGCCGAAGCGGTGGTCGTAATTATAGGTCAGCGGCGACAGGTCGACCTCCGGCTCGCCGGGATCACCGGCGCGGACGATGATCTGCCCGCCGGGACCAACCCGCTTGGGCGCGCTGGCGTCATCGTCCAGGCCCAGCACGTCAGCATCAGGGGCGGCGGTCTTCGCGAGCGCGACCAGCGCCTCGGAGACGAGATATCGCTTCGACTTCATCGCCCAAGCCTCCCGGTAAAGGCGCGTTCGAACGACGCCTCCCACTTCTTCGCGACCGCCTCGATGTCGAGCAGCTTGGGCATCCGCGCGGTGCGGACGAGGACGTACATGAGGGTCAGCTTGGGCGCGCGACCCTGGCGGAGGCGACCTGCCGTCACCCGTCGCGCGCCGCGGCCATTCCGCCCGCCGATCAGGTCCATGAAGGCAAGCAGGCGACCGCCGCGGCCGGGGCGCACGATGAACTCGGCGTTGAACCGGCCTTCGCACTCATCTGGCGACAGACGGCCGCCTTTGACCTTCCGGCCGCTGCGCCCGACATGGGCGGTGGCTGAGGGCACGTTGTTGGTCGGAATCCAGAGATACTTCGATCCGTTGATAGGCCGGATCGTCGCGCCCTTGATGAAACTGTCGATGATGTCCGGCGCGCGGCTCCAGATATAGCCAGCCGGATTGATGCTGTGCTTGGCGCCGCCGGGGAACGCGCGCGCGGTCCAGGTGCGCGACAGGCGGACGCCCAAACCATTCGACACGACCTGAGCGCGCAGCTCGTCGCGTGCGGCCTCCATGGTCTCGCGCATGGCTTCGGTCGCGTCCCGCGCGATGTCGCCTTCGATATCGTCCATCACCTTGTCCAGGTCGGCAAGGGCAATGGTCATCCGCATCAGGCGGGCACCGCGCCGCATGTCCAGGTTAGGCCCTCGACGTCGAGCATGGCATCGCCATGCAGGGTCAGAGCCTCGGCACCGACCGTCACGGTCGCGCCGTCGATCGGCTCGGGAACGTCGGACACGCGAAACAACAAGCTGTTCGTGGCCTGGACAATCCGCTGACCGCCATAGCTGGGATCGGCGTCCGGCTGGCTTCGGATCACCCGGATCGGGCGCGCAGCCAGAACACCGTCATCATAGACCGCCGCCGCAGAGCCGGGTGCGTGGAATTGCGCATCCAGCGCTGCGACGAACGGGTCCATGGGTTACGCGGCGATCTGGCCGGTCAGGAGGGCGCGGCCGACCGTATCGGCCGATGCCTGCGCCTGCGCCGCCGCACCGACCAGCGTGTTGTTGGTCGCCGTGGTGGTAAGGTTGAACGCCGTATTGTCCCAATACAGCTTCTGACCCTGGGTCCAGGCGCCGGTCGCCTTCGCGGTGTCGAAGACGCCGATCCGGCGCCCCTCCACCGGCATACCCGCAGCGGCAGCCGTCAGCGCGATCGCGAAGATGCCACCGACCATGAAGCCAGCGCCGCTGGTGAGATTGCGCGGGGCGATCAGCGTGAGCGTATCGCCGGGCTGCACAAAGTTGCGTGCCATGCTGGGTTACTCCTTGTCCGCCGAGGCCTTGCTGGCCTTCGGCTTCGTCTCGGTCGGGGCCTGGGGCTCGACGTCGGACTGGTGGGGGGCGGGGTCGGCAGCCGGGGCGTCGGGCTCGGCGTTGGAGACCGGCTCGGGCGGCAGATCAGCGGTGTCGCGATCGGCGAAGTCTGCCGAGACATCCTCGGCAGCCTGATCGCCGACCAGGCGGGCGGCATCGTCATCGCTGACGTGCAGCACGCCCTCATGCGGGTGCCGCAGCACCCCGGCGACATGAGCCGCCGTGAGCAGTTTCACGAATTTCATGGGTGATCTCCCAATCGGGAGGGACGGCGCGCCGTCCACTCCCTCAGGTGCGAAATGGCGTTATGCGCCGGGCTGCTTGTAGGCCGAGCGATAGTTGACCGCGCCGACGCCATAGTCGTGGCGGACCTTCCACTCGACACCATCCACGCGCCAGCCGTCCTGGCTGTCGGTGAACGGCTCGGTGACGCCGTTGAGGAACACCACCTCGATCGCGGGCGCGATGTTGGGGTCGGCGAACAGGTAATAGGCCGAGCCGGTCAGGCGGGGCGTGTCGACGATGTCCTCGAGCATCCCGTTGACGATGTTCGGGCGCTGCAGCTTGTTGACCGAGTCCGGGTCGTACTGGCTGCCGTTGACGATGCGCGCCGAGCCACCGAGCCCGATCGGGAACAGGCCGATCGCCGGGCGGATGTCGAGGAACTCGTTGCCGCTGATGTCCTTCTGCGAGGCCATAGCAACGCGGATCGCGTCGAAGGCGACGACGGTCGGCGGGGTACCCGACGAAGCCAGATTGCCGTGGGCGGCGTCGAACAGCGGCACGCCGTCGTTCATCAGCGGGTTGCTGTTGAGCAGCGCATAGACGTCGATCTCGATCGTCAGCTTGGCGGCGCGGCCGAGGTCGACGGCGAGCCCGGAGAAGACCTCCATGTCGTCGTTGACGATCGCCTGGCGCGACAAGTTGATGATGTTGCCCTTGGTCGTGGCGCGAATCTTCTCCTTCGCCAGGTCGGGGATCGGCTTGTTCTTGAACTCGCCCGCCTCGTTCACATTGTCGAGGGCCCCGAACGAGCCGCGCAGATAACGGCTGTGGTCGCGGAAATCGACGACGGTGCCGGTGCCGCAGAACCGGGTCCAGGTGTCCGGAGTCGTGGCATAGGCGGCCTGCAACACCCGGTGGATCGCGTTCTCGAACAGGACTGGGAAATCACTGGTGGTCTGGGTGATAACCGCGCCCTGCGACGTCATTGCCTGGCGGACGATCAGGTCCGGGTCTCGGGTGGTGACGTTCACGCCGAGATTGGCGAGCGATTCACGCGCGAGATCGACGTTGCGCACGCCGCGGAACTCGCCCGGATCGATCTTGACCGTCTCGCCCTTCAGCGCCGCGGCCTTTTCGACGAGGTGGGCGACGCCCGCCTTGACGAGCAACCAGTTGGTCGCGCCTTCGCGAAACTTGTCGCGCTGATCGACGGTGACGCGCGCCGGGCTGTTGTGGCCGATGTTCGCGGCGTCGCCCTGCTCAGCGAGCTTGTCGAGGATCTTCTCACGGGCGCTCGCCAGCGGGGTCCCATCCGTGATGAGTCCATCGACGAAATCCGCCGCCATATTGTGCTTGGCGCCGAGCGCGCGGATGGTGCCGACGCGGCTGCGTTCTGCTGCAACGGCATTGGTGACATCGGCGGTGGTGAGGGCGGCCGGGCCATTCTCGACGGTCGGCTGGGTGCTCGAAAGCGCCAGCGGGCCGGTGGCGGGCAGGGCATCCTTGGCATCGAGCGCGATTGCCGAGGCCGTGATCTTCTTGATCTCGTCCTGGCCACCGCCCTCCTGCTGGAACTTGGCGATCGCGGCTACCAGCGCCGCGCGGGTCTTGTAGAGGTCCATCGAATTCTCCTGTGGACGTTTGGGATCGGCGGCTGCCGTCCGCGGGGCGCGCGCCATCGCCATTGCAGTGATGAGCGGGCTGTCGGGTGCGTGCTTGAACCCGAATGGTTGCACGTTGCTCGCCGAGGCGGTGGACGCCCCGACGATCTCGGTGATGAACTTTTGCTCGAGGGCCTGGGCGGCGGTGAACCAGGTCTCTTCGTCGAGCATGGGGATGAGATCGTCGGCGGAGAGACCGGTCTGACCCGAATAGATGCCGACGATCTGATCGCGGAGTCGGTCGAGCTTGTCAGCCGCGCGACGAAGCTCGTTCGCGTCACCGCACGCGCAATCCCAGGGATTGTGGATCATGACGAGGGCGTTGTCCGCCATCATGATCGACTCGCCTGCCATCGCCAGAACGGAGCCCATGGAGGCGGCAAGGCCATCAATATGGGTGGTGACCTTGCGGCCCTTCTTCTGCTCGCGGACGATCGCATTGTAGATCGCCAGCCCCTCCATGACGTAACCGCCGGGGCTATTGATGCGGATGTCGAGATCGTCATCGCGTTCGCTGATCAGCGGGACGAGCGTGTTCGCATCGAGACCGTCCCAGCTGTCGCCGACGATCCCGTAAATGAGGATTTCAGTCATTCAGGGTTGCTCCCGCGCTGTCCGCGCCGCGACGGCGTCAGCGAGATTGGTGGCGTTGCCGACAGAGGTGACGTGGCGCGGATCGCTGTCGAAGATGAGGCCGAGCGCATCGAGCTTCTCGGCATCGGCCTTCCACTCGGCCAGGAACTTGTCAGGGTCCTCGCCGCGTTCGCGCGCCAGTGAGGATATGGTCGCCTGACCTGACCGAACCGCTTCCTTATTGGCAGCGATCTCCGTGGCCGGATCCAGCATCTTGGTCGGCGGGGGTGTCCAGCGCAGTTCGACGCCGGTCGTATCCTCGCCGATCATGTCGAGCGCTTCGATCACCCAGCGCTCAACCGAGCCGCAGAACTGAGGAATGAACATCAGCCACTGCCAGGCAGCGACTGTGTCACGGTATTCCAGCCGACCGAGGCGGCCGGAGATAAAGCTGACGTCGGAAAGGTCGCCGGTCAGAACCTCATACGGAACCCCGAGTCCGACCGCGATCGCGCGAAGCGAGACCTTCGTATATTCCCCGTAGCCTTCCACCGACGGCGGACTGGAGAACGTGACCTCTTCGCCGCTGCGCAGATACTGGAAGGTGCCGGGCTCGACATAGTCGAGCGGCTCGCGATCCTCACCGATGCCGTCACCGACGATATCGCCACCGTCTTCGCCTTCGCTGACGATGCCGGGAACGGTTCCACCATCATCATCACCGCGGACCACACCGACGAACGCCGAAGCGATCTTCTGGCGGGTCAGCTGGCCGTCTTCATAATCGGCGAAATCGCGCATCCGCAGGATGATCGGTGCGAACCAGGTCGCGCCGTGCTCCTGCTCGGGGCGATCGGCACGGAAAATATGGGCGACGTCGCTGGCCTGCACATAGGCCGAGCCGAGCCGGTCGACCCGGTTACCGCCAGGGTGGCCGTTGTATAGCCAGTACCCCTCGCGTCGCCCGATCGGATCGAACTGGACGCCATAGACACAGAACCCGCCCGGTTTGCCGGGATCGCTCGACAGCGGCCCGTTGTGCGACGGATCGATATAGTCGGGCTCAAGCACCTGAAGCTGGAACGGCAGCGGCAGCCGATCCGACGCCCGGCGCCAGCGCCGCCGCACGACCGCGCCGCCGCGCTCGACGATCGTCCGCGCGGCCTGCAACTGGAGACCGTACAGATCGTGCCGCCCGCCCGCGTCGCAGGTCGACTTGTCGAGGTGACGGCGCGCGATATCGTTCAGTCGGTCATCGACCTTGCCGTTCCGATAGACCTGAAACGTGATCCCGTTGCCGACGATCGCCTCGGCGATCTTCGCCGATCCACGCGCGGCGAATGGATTGTTGCGGACGAGGTCTGCCGCGATGCCGCGCAGCAGCGCCTGCACGGCTGGCGTCAGCTCGCTGTTCGCATCCAACCGATTCCGCCGCCAGCCCGCTGCCCGCTTCCCCTGCGTCGCGCCATCATACGCGGCGCGGGCGCCTCGGCCCATGCGGATGCGCTGGTTCGCCGCCGGTGCCGCCGATGCGGCGGGTACCGGGCGACGCAGCAGTCGGTCGAGGAAAGAGCGGCTCGCCAAGGTCAGAGCCCGCTTCGATAATAGGGCGTGCGGCGACGCGAAATCCCGCCCTGGGCGAAGCGCTGCATCTTCAACTGCGCATCCACGACCTTGATGGCCGCCGTGACGGCGTCGACCGTCTGGAAGGTCGTCTCGCGTCCATCCGCGAAGCGGACCTTCTGCGCGCCGGTGGCGACGGTCAGCAGCGTCTGGTGCAGCTGGTCGAGATCGGATTGCTGGTATGCCATCGCTATCTCCCTCGACTAGTAAATGGGTTGGACCGGCGGGCCGGAGCGGGACGTTTCGCGCGGGGCGGCGGTGTTGACGTGGACGCTTGGTCGATGACCGTTTCGGATGCCTGAGCCGGAGCGGCGGTCTTTGGCGGTGCCTTAATGGCACCCATAAGCTTGCCCCATTGGCGTGGCCCCCAGCGATCAACGCCGAGGCTTACCGCGACCGCTCGCGCATACACGGCGTTGTCGAGGGCTTCGTTACGATCCCGGACCTTGTGCCATTCCCGCCGAAAACCGCCATTGCGCAGGCGGATGATGCGCAATTCCTCAGCCACTAGCTGCTTGATCCACTCATCCGGCGTGCCATCGGGCAGGAAGATGTACCCCTTCGGATAGTCTTCGCCGTCGACCGGCTTTTCCAGCGCTAGCTGGCCGTACAGCTCCATCTTCAACATCGACGTGCCGATGTTCCAGAGCCGGACGCCCTTCTTGATCTTGCGACCGTTGACCGTGACGTCCTGCCACGTCGGCGAACCGATAGCCTGTTGCGCGGCGATGCTCTCGCGACCCTTCACCGCCATGGCGAAGCCAGGATGGCGGCGCGCCCAGCGATAGACCTCCATGGTGTTCTCGCCATCGCCTGAGTCGATCGCGACCCGGGCGAGCCGGAGCCGACGACCATCGGCTGTCACCCACGTTCGCGCTACCGCCTCGTCCATTCCGGCCCAGGTCTTGGGATCGGCGATCGGACCGAACACTTCGATGCGCTCAACGAACTCGCGCCCCCCATCCGGGCGGAAGGCCCAGATATCGAGATCTATACGACCGCCGCCGCCACGCTGAACGTCGGCAGCGCCGATCAGGAGAGCGGCCTTTGCGGAAGGCGTGCCGACCATCATCGCCTTCTCCCGGCGATCATAAAGGCGCTGCCACTCCGGGGCCTCGCCCTTTTCGGCCCATGCCTCGCCGAGCACCTGATTGACGAAGGTTCGCAGCAGGTTCGGATCGTGCCGAACCTCCAGGAATTCGCGAGCGATCTCCAGCCAGGCGGCGCCGGGGTGTTGGCTATAGGCAGCCCAGATATGGAAGGACCGATGCCGCGGGAAAGCGGCCGGGTTGTGAGCCCGCCATTCGCCCTGCTCGTCCATCCACGGCTTGTGATCTTCGTCGATCTCGCAGCCGTTTTCGCACTGGTACCAGGCGCGGGTCGGTGCGTGCCGCGGCTCCCACCGGATGCCAGCGCCGGTGCCGTCACCGAACACCAGCGTCTGCATATGCCCGCACGACGGGCAGGGGACGTATCGAAACTCTTGGCTGCCCTGCTCGAACAGGGTGTCGATCCGGCTGAAGCCTTTGACCTTCGGGGTCGAACCAGCCGCGCTGAAGCGGCGCGGGCTGGTCAGGTTGCGCTTGAACGCCAGTCGGGCGGGGTCACCTTCCTCCTTGGTTGCCCATGGATAGCCGTCGCATTCTTCCAGAAACACGTCGTCGGCGGTGACGCGCCGGAATTCCTTGGGGCTGTTCGCGCCCTTGATCTGGATCCAGCCGCCTTTGTACCGCTTCGCTCGGATCTGGTTGTCGGCGTGCCGCGGCTTGAACGTCGCGACCTTGCGGACGACCTTCCACTGCAACACCGGGTCCAGATCGTCGCGACTGAATTTCTCGGCGTCGTCGATCGTCGGCTGGTAGATCAGCGTGCGCGCCGGGTCGTAAGCGATGCGCCAAGCGACGAAGCATTGCAGGATGGTCGAATAGCCGATGCGGCTGCTCTTTCGAACCGACACCTGCGATGTCTCGAGATCGGTAAAGGCGTCGGCCAGGTCCGATTGGAATGGAAATGGCCGTATGCGCGCGCCGTCGTCAGACCGCGCGTGCTCCACCATGAAGGCGGAAAGGGGCGGCCGCTCGCGAGGCTTACACGCCGCCAGCCATGACTGGGCAACCGATACACCGTGCGCCCCCGGTACGCGGAGCGGTTCAGTCGCCTTCGTCTTCCTCCGGCTCGCCGTCATCCAAGCCCCCGCCGCGAGCCTCCTCGATCCGCGTCATGCTGAGGTCGGTGAGGATGGAATTGATCTCGGTCTCGATCCGGGTGCGCAGCCGTGTGTCGCCCCTCGCGATGCGGGCGCCGACTTGCTGAAGCTGCGCGACGATCATGATGATGACGCTCGCACCAGCCGCCGCCATGTCTGGCAGCGAGGCGAGCTCGCCGCGACGCTCGGCATTGTCCATCGCCTTCGCGTCGGCCTGCTCTTTCGCAAGGCGGGCCTGTTCCTGCTCTTTGTTCAGCGTGCCGTCTTCTTCGGCCTGCTCGAACTTGCGGACGCGGTAGGCGACGAACGCCTCGACATATTCCTCGGCGGTCGTGCCGGGGCGGGGCAGGTCGCCCGCCTGCATTCGATCGCGAACCCAGCTGTCGGACATGCCGACAAGCCAAGCCACGTCGGCGCGCGTGAGGGTGACAGTGTCAATCGACAAAATGCCGCCTCCACAATCGTCAAACCCGCAGAAAACTGCGGAAAACTATGTCAAGGCGGCGGCATCCTAAAGGATTTTCGTGCCTAGCGCCGTTCTGCGCCTTTGCCCCCCGTATTCCGAGAGGGCTCGGAAGGACCCAAAGGGGGAGGCGAGGGGCGCACCTCGTGTCAAAGGATTGCCAGCCTTTCAATGGGTTGCGGCCAGCAGATTGCCTGTCACACTCGCCTCGCTGGCATTCCCAGCGAATCGGGAGAGTATAATGGCTATCAATAAGCGTGCCGTTCTCGCAGCCGTCACCGGCGCCATGCTGCTTGGTGCAGCGAGCGCCCCTGTGTCGGCCCAACGATATTGTCAGCGTGAAGCTGCTGACGACGATGCCCGGGATGAGGGTTGCACTGCCCCGGTCGGCGGTGGTGTCGGTGTCATCAATCCGATTGGCTCGTTCGGCGCCCGGACGGCTTCGACCGATCAGGCCCAGACGGATCAAGAGAAGCTAGACCAGTTGCTCGAACAGGCTGCCGATCGCGAAGGCTGATCCAGTACGTGGCTGGGCAATGAGCCTGCTCAGCCACGAACAGAAAGAGCCGCGAATGATGATCCGCGGCTCCTGTTTTATTCAATCTACGGTTACGGTCGAATGCAAATCATACCGCCCAAGTAGCAACCGCCGCCAGGAGCGGGAGGGTCTCCAATAGCGCGCTTGCATTCTTCCTCGACAAGCATGCGACATTCGGACTCGCCCAGATATCCTAAGGCCTGCCACTGCCCATTCATGCACGTGACGCGCGCTTCACCCCAACACAACGTCTTCGGGCGGAGATCTTGCGCCACTGTGGGCGTCGCAGCGCCAATCGCCGTCATTGCCACGACTGTGCCCAGCACAAAATGCCTTGCCAGATTTTTGAACATGATGTCTCTCCCGTGCTGTTAGCCAGCCGAGAAATTGAGGCATTCAAAATATTGAGAGTCAATGACTTACAGCGGAGGGAAACCAAACGTTACACCTCAGCTAGACACAACTTCGTTGTATTCAAGGGTACCGTCCGAAGCAACGAACGCCTCGACCTAAGCCAAGCGCACAACGTGCACAATGATTACCTGCCAGAAATAAACGGGAACGTCAAGCGATCAAATTGAGACCGTCGAGCGCGCGCTCCATCTGCTGGTATTGGCTGGTCGTGGCCTGGGCCTTGCCGCGGTGGGCAATGACGATCGCGTCCAGCCAGGCCGGGCCGCTGTCAGGGTTGGGGTCGATGACCAGCTGGTCAAAGGCGAGGCGGATGTGGCGCCCCTGCGCATTGATCAGTTCCAGCGACCGGGTCAGCGACGCCTCGCGCAGGGCATCGCGCTCGGGGTCTGACGGCAGCTTGCCCTGCTGGGGCTGGAAGCGGGCGAGGCTGTCGGGTGTGCCAAACCCATAGGCCGCCCAGTATGCGGCGGCGATGCGGCGTGCGGCGTTCAACCGGTCCTCGGCCTGCCGACCAGTGCCGAGCAGCCCGGCGCAATAGGCCCGGCCGATGGCGTCGCAGGTGTCGGTCTCTGCCTTGCGCCCACGATCCTTGCGGGCCTTAGCGTCCACCTCGCCTACATCATTCGCCGGGAGACCATACAGAGCGCGGCGGCGCTGGATGCCCTCGCACGGCATCAGCGACACCGGCGTCCGATCACGCTTGCGGCCCGACGCCGACCGGCTGCCCCGCGGCTGACCCTTGCTCAATTTGCCCTTACTCCGCCCCATAAAATCTGCCCTGCCAATCTGTTGAGAACATACCATAAACACCGTGGATCGCTCACCCCTTTGCGGTCAGCTGCCAGTCGATGATGTCGAAGTCGTAGTCCGGCGGATAAGCCGGATCGTTGAGCGTCCATCGCCACCGCTTGGGGCTAATCCCCCGCACGACGACCTTGTTACGGAAGCATATGTCGACCGTTTCAAACGGTGGCGGGGTGCCCGTATTGCGCGGCACGTCACGATCCCGATCCCTCTGAGGGGCCGGGAATGAAGGTCACCCCGTAATAGGTGAGGCCGACCACATCCCGCCAATCCGGCTGACCCGCCAGCAGGACGCCCGCGATGCGGAGGCCAATCGTCGAGCCGCCGTCGCCAACCGCAGCGACCATGTCGAACATCTTGTCCCGGTCGACCTCGAATATAAAGCGCTCGACGGTCATGCTGCCTTGGCCTCCGCCGCCTGATCGTCGTCGCTGACGGGGGCTTCCTGATAGATCGAGCCGTCAGGTGCGAAGCGGGTGCCAATGCCGTGGGTCCGCAGGAAGGCATTCACGCGCTCACGCTCGTCGTCGGGCAGCGGCGCGGCATCTCCATCATCGCTGGCGCGGCGCCCGGCGCGCATGATCGCTTTCGCCCGGCTGATTGCGGCCGCCTCAGGGCTGACCCAGTTGCGCATCCGCTCTTTCAGCTGGTGAATGGTCGGGAACCAGTCAAGCTCATCGAGGCAGCGGCGACACGCATGCGCCAGCGCTCGCTCGTCGCATCCGACGAGCATCGCCAGATAGGTATTCAGCTGTAGGCGGCTGCCTGCGTCGCCTTTATCCTTCTGCGGGAGCGACGAGTCCAGAGACGCCAGCGACTGGCGGATCATCCGCTCTTCGGCGACCCTGACCGTCGCGACGGCGTTGGCGATCGGCTCAATCAGCGCGATGTCCGCCGCCGTGAATGTCGCTGTCGGCTCAAAAGCCAAATCCAGCACGGTCTGCATGCTCAGCGTCAAGGACTGCGCCGAGAAGGCCGCGACTGCGCGGTCGGTCGTTCTGGTGAGGTCGGTTGCCATTGCGGTTCTCGTGCTTTTCGCGGGGGTCGTGGATTGCCGCCCAGCCCTTGGCGGCGGCGTGCTGGACGATCCGGCCAGGCGGCCACTCGTCCGATGTGAATTTCTCGATCTGCCGGAGCTGGTGCTCCAGCGCGGTCGGGGTGAGCGCCATCCGCTTCGCCCGCCGATTGGCCAGAAAGTCAGACCAGTGTTGCGGGTCGACACCCT
>DXIH01000055.1 GCA_019112965.1 Candidatus Sphingomonas excrementigallinarum
GGGCAGGCGCCCGCCCGTGGTGGAACAGGCGGCCAGCGTTCCGGCGGCGGCCGCGAGGATCAGGAGCGAGCGGGCTTTCATGCGTTGCAGACCTTGAGAGATGTTACGGATGGGCAACGCATGACATATGAGGGATGATCCGGCGGCGGAAGGGGGCGTGTCGTTCCTGACCCGGATGTCATGCCCGAACCTTGACTTGGCCGCCCGTTGCCACTAGGCGGCGACGCTTTCCAGATCACCCTCCAGTTCAAAAGAAGCGAATCGATCATGAAGATCCGCAATTCCCTGAAGTCGCTCAAGGATCGCCACCGGGACAACCGCGTGATCCGCCGTCGCGGCCGCACCTATGTCATCAACAAGACCAACCGTCGTTTCAAGGCGCGCCAGGGCTAATCAGCCCTGATGCCGATCGAATCGACCGTGGTGGGCGATGCGCCCACGACGCGTGCCGATCGGCCGACCGCCGTCATCTTCGACGTCGGTCGCGTTCTTTACGACTGGGATCCCCGGATCCTGTATCGGCGCCTGATCGCAGACGATCGGGCGCTCGATGCATTTGTGCGTGATGTCGTCACGACCGAGTGGCATTTCCAGCATGATGCGGGCCGTGACTTCGCCGACACCTCGGCGGAACTGATCGCGCTGTACCCGCAGCATCGCGAGCTGATCGCCGCCTGGGGTCCGCGTTTCAGCGAAAGCATCGGCGATCCGATTGCCGGGATGCACGAACTCGTCGTCGAACTGGATGCGGCGGGCGTGCCGCTGTTCGCGATCACGAACTTCAGCCACGAATTCTGGCCGCCCTTCCGGGCGCGCGAATCGGCGCTGTTCGATCGCTTCCGCGACATCGTGGTGTCGGGTGACGAAAAGCTGGTGAAGCCCGACCCCGCCATCTACCGCCTCGCGCTCGCCCGATTCGGGCTGGAGCCGGGCGAGGCGGTGTTCATCGACGACAATCGCGCGAACATCGATGCAGCGGCGGCGCTGGGGATTCACGCGCTGCACTTTACCGATGAGCCGGCGTTGCGACCTCAGCTTCGGGCGCTGGGATTGGTGACTTAAGCCTTCGCGTGGCCTTCGACTTCGCTCAGGCTGAACGGAGCGTCGTACTGAACCCCGTTCACGCTGAGCGCAGTCGAAGCGCACGGGAAACGCTCACCGCGACAGCGACGCCAACTGCGCCTGATTGGCCTGGCTCGCCTCGGTTTCCAGCAGCATCGGATCGAGATGATCGCCGACCATCTGGTCGGTAACGATCACGTTCGTCCCCACCGACGTCACCGAAAACAGCTTCTTGGCGAACGCGGTCGGAAGACGGATGCAGCCATGCGAATCGGGAAAGCCGGGATTGTTACCCGCGTGGAGCGCCACGCCATCCCAGGTCAGCCGCTGCATGAACGGCATGGGCGCCGAGTTATACAGGTTGCTGCGATGCATCTCGCGCTTCTGGAGGATCGGGAAGACGCCGACGGGCGTGTCCTTGCCATCCTTGCCCGTCGACACCGACGCCGCCGCGATCATCGTGTCGCCACGATAGACATAGGCCCGCTGCATCGGCAGGCTGACCACCACCGTCACCGGCTGCGTGACCGGATCGATGGCGGTCATCTGCGGATCGGCCCAGACGAATCGGTTGGGGGCAAGCGCGGCAGCGGCCTGCGCCACCGCGATCGTGCCGGGTCCGTCCTCGGCCCATGCCGGTGCGGCCAAACCCAGCGTCGTTGCGCCCAACAGGGCGGCAAAAGCGAGAGCCTTCATATCCCTTTTCCTTGGCGAGTTCACAAAATATTAAACCCGTCAAGCGACTATTTGTGCCAAGCGAAAATTTTTGCAGTGAGACGGAACTTACGCCGAGTCGATGGAACCAAGCGATCAACGGATAGTGGGCCGGGCAGAAAAATGGCCCATCCCCTGCTATATAGGTCTCGCGGGATTTCTGGGGTTGAAGGACCAAAATGCACGATAATCTGGACGCGGCGCCGGGTCGGCGCGCGCTGTTGAAGAACGCGCTGGTGCTGGCCGGGGCACTGGCGGTTCCGGGGGCTGTGAGCGCTCGGGAAAGGCTGACGGCGGGCGATCTGCGCCCGATGCGCCAGCCGCCGATCCCGAGCCGTCCGACCGTTCCGGCGGTGCCGCAGGCGATCCTGGCCTCGTCGCGGGTCGTCCGCCCGGCGTTGCTGCGTCAGGCGATGGCCTCGCTGCAGAAGCATGGTTCGCAGGTGCGGCAGCGCGACCGGATGGCGATCGTCGATTTCGCGGTCGGCTCGTCCGAACCGCGCCTCCACCTGGTCGACCTCATCAGCGGCAAGAGCACCTCGCTGCTCGTCTCGCACGGCAGCGGGTCGGACCCGTCGCACAGCGGCTATGTCCAGCGCTTTTCCAACGCGTTCAATTCGAACGCCAGCAGCGAGGGCGCTTTCCTGACCGACAATTACTATGTCGGCAAGCATGGCCGGTCGCAGCGTCTGGTCGGGCTGGACCCCACCAACGACAATGCGCTGGGCCGCGCGATCGTGATCCATTCGGCCTGGTACGCCAATCGCGACATGATCCGCACCCATGGGATGCTCGGCCGCAGCCAGGGCTGCTTCGCGGTCGGCGAGAACGAACTGGACCGGGTGTTCGCCAATCTCGGCCCCGGCCGCATGATCTACGCCGCGAAGGTGTGATTGGTTTAATTCCTCCCCTGCAAGGGGAGGGGGACCGCCGCGAAGCGGTGGTGGAGGGGTGTCACCGCCGATGGTGACACCCCTCCGTCAGTTCTGCGAACTGCCACCTCCCCTTGCAGGGGAGGAAGGGAAACGACATTGCGATCCCTGTTGGCGGGGGTTAAGCCCCCGATCCTCATGGTCCAGCCGCTCATCATCGCCGTCCCCAAGGGACGTATCCTGGCCGAGGCGCTGCCGCTGCTCGCCGCCGCCGGCATCCGGCCCGAAGCCGCCTTCTCCGACAAGGACAGTCGCGCGCTGCGTTTCGCCACCGATGTCCCCGGCATCGAGCTGATCCGCGTCCGCGCCTTCGACGTCGCCACCTTCGTCGCCCACGGCGCCGCGCAGCTGGGTATCGTCGGCTCCGACGTGCTGTCGGAGTTCGGCTATTCCGAGCTTTACGCGCCCGTCGACCTGAAGATCGGCCATTGCCGCATCTCGGTCGCCGAGCCTGCCCCGATGGCGGAAAGTGACGATCCGCGCGGGTGGAGCCATGTCCGCGTCGCGACCAAATATCCGCATATCACCAGCCGCCACTTCGCCGCGCGCGGGGTGCAGGCCGAGTGCGTCAAGCTGAACGGCGCGATGGAACTGGCCCCCACGCTGGGCCTGGCGCCGCGCATCGTCGACCTGGTGTCGTCGGGCCGCACGCTCAAGGAAAATGGGCTGGTCGAGGTCGAGGTGATCGAGGAGGTCACCTCGCGCCTGGTCGTCAACCGCGCCGCGATGAAGACGCGTGCGCAGGTCGTGCCGCTGGTCGAGGCGTTCCGTCGCGCGGTGGCCGAAAGGGAAGCGGCATGATCCGGCTGAACACCCAAGACGCGGGCTTCGCCGCCGCCTTCGACGAACTGGTCGATGCCCGGCGCGAAAGCGATGCCGATGTCGCGCGCGATGTGCAGGTGATCCTGCGCGCGGTCCGCGATGATGGCGAAGCGGCGGTGGCGGCCTTCACCAGGCAGTTCGACGGACATGACCTCACCGAGACCGGCTGGCGGATCGAACCGGCGGATTGCCGCGCGGCCTATGAGGCGCTGGAGCCCGAACTGCGCGCCGCGCTCGACCTCGCCGCCGCGCGCATCCGCGCCTATCACGAAAAGCAGAAGCCGACCGACACCGACTATGTCGATGCGCAGGGCGTTCGCCTCGGCGCACGTTGGACGGCGGTGGATGCGGCCGGAATCTATGTTCCCGGCGGGCGGGCGGCCTATCCCTCCTCGCTGCTGATGAACGCGATTCCCGCCAAGGTGGCGGGCGTCGAGCGGCTGGTGATGGTCACGCCGACGCCGAAGGGCGAGATCAACCATCTGGTCCTCGCCGCCGCGCATCTGGCGGGCGTGGACGAGGTGTGGCGCGTCGGCGGCGCGCAGGCTGTGGGCGCGCTGGCCTATGGTGCCGGTCGCATCCAGCGGGTCGATGTCGTGACCGGCCCGGGCAATGCCTGGGTCGCGGAGGCCAAGCGGCAGGTGTACGGCATGGTCGGCATCGACATGGTGGCGGGCCCGTCCGAGATCGTCGTCGTCGCGGACGGCCGCAACGATCCCGACTGGATCGCCGCCGACCTGCTGAGCCAGGCCGAGCATGACACCGTCACCCAGTCGATCCTGTTCACCGACGATGCCGGTTTCGCGGAACGGGTGGCCGAGGCCGTCGACCGGCAGATTCCCGAACTGGCGACCGCCAGCGTCGCACGCACCGCCTGGGACGCGAACGGCGCGATCATCGTGGTCGATTCGCTTGAGGCCGCCATGCCGCTGGTCGACCGGCTCGCGCCCGAGCATCTCGAACTCGCGGTCGACGATCCGCAGGCGCTGTTCGACCGTCTGCGCCATGCCGGGTCGGTGTTCCTGGGCCGTCACACGCCCGAGGCGATCGGCGATTATGTCGCCGGGCCGAACCATGTCCTGCCGACCGGCCGCCGCGCGCGTTTCGCCAGCGGGTTGTCGGTGCTCGACTTCATGAAGCGCACCAGCTTCCTGGGACTGACCGAGACGGCACTGAACGAACTCGGCCCCGCGACGGTCGCGCTGGCCCATGCCGAGGGGCTGCCCGCGCACGCCAAGTCGGTGGCGCTGCGGTTGCGGCTCAACCGATGATCGTCACGCCCGCCGCGCCGGAGCATCGGGAACGATGGCAGGCGCTGCGGGCGGCGCTTTGGGGGGATGAGGCGGGCGATCCAGCGGATAGGCCGGAGGGCGACGGCCATTTCGTCGCGCTGGTGGATGGCCGGGTCGTCGGTTTTGCCGAGGCGGCGATTCGCCACGATTACGTCAATGGCTGCGACACTTCGCCGGTCGCGTTTCTGGAAGGGCTGTTCGTCGATCCGGAATATCGGAATCGCGGTGCCGCGCGGGCCTTGGTCGCGGCGGTCGCGGATTGGGGCCGGGCGCAGGGCTGTTCGGAGTTCGCCTCCGATGCCGAGATCGACAATGTCGATTCGCATGCGATGCACCGCGCGCTGGGGTTCGATGAGACCGAGCGGGTGGTGTATTTTCGTCGGGAATTGTGACGTCTGTTGTCCCTTGGCCTTCGACTTCGCTCAGGCTGAACGGGGTTTGGTATGCTGGGCCTCAATCCTCTCGCTCCGTTCAGCCTGAGCGTCGTCGAAGGCCACGTCCCCCCCCCCTCACCCAAAATACGTGACGAATTGGCGACAGCCCGGTAAAGGCCCGCCAATGACTCGTCCCAACGCCCGTACCCAGGCGCGCGCCGCCGCGCGCCTTGCCGCCGTCCAGGCGCTTTATCAGCATGACATGGAACAGACCCCGCTGGCGGCGCTGCTCCACGAATTCCACAACCACCGCATCGGCGCGACCATCGAGGATGTCGAATATGCCGATGCCGACATCGATTTCTTCGACGACATCGTGAAGGGCGTCCAGGCGCGCCTGGGCGAGATCGACGTGATGATCGAGGGCAAGCTGGCCAAGGGCTGGACGCTCAACCGCCTCGACAAGCCGATGAAGGCGATCCTGCGCGCCGGGACCTATGAGCTGATCGCGCGCCATGACGTGCCGGTCGGCGCGGTCATCAGTGAATATGTCGATGTCGCCCACGCTTTCTACGAAAAGCGCGAATCGGGCTTCGTCAACGGCCTGCTCGACGCGATCGCCAAGGTCGCGCGGGCGTAACGCCCGACCGCCCCGATGACCGAGGCGGAGTTCATCGCCGCGTTGCGCCGGATGCCGCTGCACCCCGGTGCACGGCATCTGGTCGACGACAGCGCGGTGATCGATGCCGGGCCGCTGGTCGTCACCACCGACACGCTGGTCGAGGGCGTGCATTTCCTGCCCGACGATCCGCCCGGCGATGTCGCGTGGAAGCTGGTCGCCACCAACCTGTCCGACCTCGCCGCCAAGGGTGCCTTGGTCGAGGGGGTGCTGCTCAACTATCCGCTGGGCGAATCCGCCTGGGACCACGCCTTTCTCGACGGGCTGGCGGCGGTGCTGACCCGCTTCGATGCGCGCCTGATCGGTGGCGATACCGTATCGAAGCGCGGCCCCCGCACCCTGACCCTGACCGCATTCGGCCGCGATGCCCCCGCCCCTTCACGCGATGGGGCAAAGGCGGGCGACGGCCTGTGGGTCACGGGCGCGATCGGCGATGCGGGCCTGGGCCTGAAGATCGCGCAAGCAGGCCATGGCCCCGTCGCCCTGCGCGATGCGTATCGCCGCCCCATGCCGCGGCTGACCGAGGGGCGCGCACTGGGGCCGGTGGTCCATGCGATGATGGACGTGTCGGACGGCCTGCTGATCGACGCCGCCCGCATGGCGCGGGCGAGCGGGCTGGCGGTGACGGTCGCGCTGGACAGGATTCCGCTGTCCACCGAAGCACAGGGATTCGGTGGGCAGGACCGGGCCGCCCGGCTGGCCGCCGCGACCGCCGGGGACGATTACGAGCTGCTCTTCGCGCTGCCCCCCGCTGGCGTGCCGCCGGTCGCCGCGACATACATCGGCTGTTTCGCCGCAGGCGACGGCGTGACGCTGACCGACGCTGGCGAGCCGATCCCGTTGCCGCCGCGCTGGGGTTACGAACACCAGCCTGAGGGCTGAATTCACTTTTCTCCCGCTTCCACGCTGCTAATCTGCATCAGTTCGGCCACTGGGGAGTGTCGCCGACGGGGGGAGTAGGACATGGGTGGGACGAGAAGGCTGGGCGCGTCGATGGCGGCGCTCGCCCTGATGAGTTTGACGGGTATGAGCCAGGAGGCCGCCAGGACGCCCGCTGCTCCACCCGCCGCCCCGGCAGCAGCGGCTCCCGCAAATCTCGGGCCGCAGCCGGTCGAGGCCTTTGCCGCCTTGCCCGAATTCGAAGGCCCTGCCCTGTCGCCCGACGGCACCCGGATCGCGGGCAAGCGCGCGCTCAACGGCAAGCAATATCTGATGGTCGCGCCGCTCCTGAAGGATCACGGCAAGCCCGCGCTGGCGGTGCTCAGCGACAAGGTCGACGTCAACTGGTGGCGCTGGGTCAATGACGAGTGGCTGATCGTTGGGCTGGGCAGCCAGGATACGATCCAGGGCGAGGATTATTACGTCACCAGGCTGATCGGCGTGCGCGCCGACATGCAGAAGATGGTGAAGATCGACTGGGAGAATTCGGGTTTCCGCGCCGACGAGGTGCTGTGGACCGCGCAGGACGGCACGCCGCGTATCCTGTTCGCCAAGCAGACCGGCATCTATTCGATGACCGACGTCTATCCGTCGGTGTACGAAGCGGACGTCTCGACCGGGCGGGTCAAGCGGATCGCGACCGGGCAGACCGATGTGTGGGACTGGTATGCCGATGGCCAGGGCCAGCTGCGCATGGGGGTGCGCTACAGCGACGAGACGCGCAAGAAGAGCATCCTCTACCGCCAGTCCAATGCCGAGCCGTTTCGCACCATCGCGCGCGCCGACGGCCGCAAGGATGAATCGGTGCTGATCCCCAGCATATTTCGCACCGACGGGACCGCGCTGGCGATCGACGACAGCGACGGCTATGACGCGCTGTACGAGGTTTCGTTGCCCGACCTGAAGCTGGGCCGCAAGCTCAGCACCGTCACCGGCTATGACATTGACGGCATCATCAGGAACCCGGCGGGCAACGACATCTCGGCGATCCGCTATACCGATCAATATTACCACGATGCCTGGACCGACCCGCGCATCAAGGAATTGCAGGAGGCGGTCGACAAGTCGGTCGCGCCGCGCCGGGCCGAGATCGTGTCGTGGAACACCGCCCGCACCCGCTTCCTGATTACGGTCGGCAGCCCCTCTTCGGCGGGGGCGCTCTATTATTGGGATACGGACTATGGGAACATGCAGTTCCTGTCCTGGACCAATCCCAAGCTGAAGGGGCAGAAGCTGTCGCCGGTTCGCACCCTGCGCTATCCCGCGCGCGACGGGACCGTGATCGAGGCGGTCCTGACCATGCCGCGCGGGGGCGGGACTAAGAATCTGCCGCTGATCGTCATGCCGCATGGCGGGCCCTTCGCGCGCGATGCCGAAAGTTGGGACTGGTGGAGCCAGTACCTCGCGGAGCTGGGCTATGCAGTGGTTCAGCCCAATTATCGCGGTTCTTCGGGCTATGGCACCGCCTTCGCCAAGAAGGGCGAGCGCGAATGGGGCCTGAAGATGCAGGACGATCTGGACGATGCCGTCGCCTGGATGGCCAAGCAGGGCATCGCCGATCCCAAGCGCGTCTGCATGGTCGGGGCCTCCTATGGCGGCTATGCCGCGATGCGCGCGGCCCAGCGCAACAGCGCGCTCTATCGCTGTGCGGTGTCCTATGCGGGCGTGTCCGATCTGGCGGCGATGAAACGGTACGACTCGCAATTCCTATTCAGCAAGACACGCGCCGACTGGCTGCAGAAACAGGCCCCCGACTATCACGCCGTATCCCCCCGTTTCGGCGCGGCCGACATGGCGATCCCGCTGTTGATCGTCCATGGCAAGGCGGACAAGCGCGTGCCGGTCAACCAGTCGCGGATGATGGCAGCGGCGCTGAAGGCGGCGGGCAAGCCGGTGAATTACATCGAACAGCCGCTGGCCGACCACCACTTCACCCGCGCCGAGGACCGCCTGGAATTCCTGAAGGCGATGGCGGCGTTCCTGGAGAAACATAACCCGGCGTAAGGGCGCCAATTCCTCCCCTGCAAGGGGAGGTGGCAGGCCGAAGGCCTGACGGAGGGGTGTCCCGCTTGGCGAGTTTCGGACGTCCTCACTGCCGGTTACACCCCTCCACCAGCTTCGCTGGTCCCCCTCCCCTTACAGGGGAG
>DXIH01000056.1 GCA_019112965.1 Candidatus Sphingomonas excrementigallinarum
CAGGCGGGAGGGGATGGGGGAGGGTAACGCCCCAAGCTGCATGGCCCGCTTGACCCCCACCCCAAACCCTCCTCCTGCCGGAAGGAGGGGCTTTTTAGACCAGCCCCATTTCGCGCAGGCTTAGGACCGAACCGCCCCCCAGGATCAGGTGATCGAGCAGCATCACATCCAACGCCGCAAGCCCCTGCGCCAGCCGCCGGGTCAGCGCCAGGTCCGCCGCGCTCGGCCGCAGATCGCCATCGGAGTGATTATGCGCGATCAGCACCGTGGCAGCTCCCATCAGGATCGCATCGCGGGCGAACCGGGCGACCGGGACCGTTACCGAATCGCCTTGCCCCCAGACATGGCGCAAGCCCAACAACATCCGATCCGAACCTAGATAGGCGACGCCCATCGCCTCGCCGCCGTCGCGATCCAGCCCGGCGAACAGCATCAGCGCGTCCTGGCGCGTGCGGATCATCCGCGAAGGGCGGGGTAAGCGGTACACCGCCAGAACTGCCGGAACGGCGGCCCGCGCGCACCATCATCCCGCGCCAATCCGGTTCGGCTTGGCTCGGGCGCTGCGCGGCGCTAGGCCCGGATCATGCGGCAATATCTCGATCTCATGGACCGGGTCCTGACCCAGGGCGTGCAGCAGATGGACCGGACGAGCACCGGCACGCTGTCGGTCTTCGGCCACCAGATGCGCTTCGACCTGGCCAGGGGCTTTCCGGTCCTGACCACCAAGAAGCTCCATCTGCGCTCGATCATCGTCGAGCTGCTCTGGTTCCTGCGCGGCGACACCAATGTCCGCTGGCTGCAGGAGCGCCGGGTGAGCATCTGGGACGAATGGGCCGACGAGCAGGGCAATCTCGGCCCCGTCTATGGCAAGCAGTGGCGCGACTGGGCGGCGGCGGACGGTCGCCATATCGACCAGATCGCCGAGCTGGTGGAGCAGATCCGCACCCAACCCGCGTCACGCCGTCAGATCGTGTCCGCCTGGAACCCCGGCGACCTGCACGCCATGGCATTGGCCCCGTGCCACTGCCTGTTCCAGACCCATGTCGCGAACGGTCGCCTGTCACTGCAACTCTATCAGCGTTCCGCCGACATCTTCCTGGGCGTTCCGTTCAACATCGCCTCCTATGCCCTGCTGACCCACATGCTGGCGCAGCAATGCGATCTGGAGGTGGGCGAGTTCATCTGGACCGGCGGCGATTGCCACCTGTACCTGAACCATCTGGAGCAGGCCAAGACGCAGCTCGGCCGTGAGCCGGGCGTGCTGCCCCGCCTGGAAATTCTGCGCCGTCCGGATGGTATCGACGGCTATGAGCCGGAGGATTTCGTGCTGCATGACTATGTGGCGCAGCCGCATATCAAGGCGCCGGTCGCAATATGATAACGCTGGTCCTCGCACGGGCGCGCAACGGCGTGATCGGACGCGACGGGGGGTTGCCCTGGCATCTGCCCGCCGATCTCAGGCGGTTCAAGACGCTGACTATGGGCAAGCCGATGATTATGGGCCGCAAGACCTTCGACAGCTTTCCCGCGCCATTGCCCGGTCGGCGGCACATCGTGCTGACCCGCGACCGCAACTGGAGCGCGGCGGGTGCGGAGGTGGCGCACGACGTCGCGGGCGCGCTGGCGCTGGCGGGCGAGGGGCCGGTGGCCGTGATCGGCGGCGCGGAGATTTTCGATCTGTTCCGGACGATCGCCGATCGCGTGGAATTGACGGAGATCAATATCGATGCCGATGGCGACACGGTTGTTCCCCCCTTTGTGGAATGGAACGAGGTCGACAGGCAAGATTATCCCGCGATCGATGATCGTCCTGCCTATTCCTTTGTGACGCTGACACGATAACAGAAGTTCGGATTTTCCCCAGCTATCGCGTGTATCGGGGAAAAAATCTGCCGCAGCCGTCTTCTATTGTTAATGGAACGATCGTAAACCTTTGAACGGATAAAGAACTGCGACATGAATCGCATTCGTCTTTGATACGGGCGGGATCGGGATGATTATCGACGGGGGGATCGGGCAGGGGCATCGTGGGGGCGGCGATCCGCTCGGCATTCTGGATGCCAGCCATGAGGCGGTGGAGTTCCTCGACCGCCATCATCTGCCCCGGACCACGACCAGCTATGCGCTGGCCCTGCAGGCGGTCCTTCATCCCTATGGTCCGCTTGGCGGAGAGGTCGCACGGCGAACCGATGGCGGCGTGCGCCTGACCGAAGATGATGTCCGCGAACTGATGCCGCTGGTCCGCGAGCATGAGGTCTCCGATCTCGGCCTGGGCCGGTTGCAGATGGAGCGCGACCTGGGCGAACAGGCCGAGACGCTGGAGGCGCTGACCTCCGACGCGCGGGCGATCACCAGCGATTTTTCGAATCAGGTGACCGCGCTGTCCTATGCGCATCGCAGCAATGATCTGGGCCCCGACACGCGGGCCATCGCGATGCTGCTCGAACAGCTGATCGCGCGGATTTCCAAGACCGAGCGCGATCTGGAAGAACTGGCGGGCAATATCGCGGGCCTGCGAACCCGGATGGAGCCGGCCGAGGCCAACGACCGCATCGACCAGCTGACCGGCGTGACCAGCCGCACCGGCGCGCGCGCCATGGTCGACGGGTTGGTCGACGCGCCGCATGGCTATGTCCTGGCGGCGTGCAGCCTGGACGATCTGGAGGGGATCAATGAACGTTACGGGCGATCGGTCGCCGACAATGTGCTGCGTGCCTTCGTCGCCACGCTGCGTCAGGCTTGCGAGGGGGCGGAGATCGTCCGCTGGCAGGGCAATCTGTTCCTGGTCGTGCTGCGCGGGCGGCCGCTTTCGACGCTGGCGGGTATGATGGAGGATGCGCGGACGGCGATGCGCGAGCGTACGCTTCGCTTGCGCGGATCGGGCGAACCGATCGGCGTCGTCACCATGTCGGGCGGCGTCGCGGTGGGCGTCGGCGTTCCGCTGGAGGATGTGCTGACGCGCGCCGATATGTTGCGCGATCTGGCGAGCGGGGGGCTGGGCAATCGCATCCTGTCGCGCGCCTAGCCAATTCGGTGCGGCCTGTTATAGGCCCGGTCATGCAGCGTGTTGACGGCGCGGGGCCTATCCCGGCGCATCTGGCGGGCGGAATCGTCGCGCTGGGCAATTTCGATGGGTTCCATCTGGGGCATCAGGCAGTCGTCGGTGCCGCCGTTGCCCGCGCGCGCGCCGAAGGCAGGCCTGCGCTGGTCGCGACCTTCGACCCGCATCCCATCCGCTATTTCAGGCCCGACGCCGCGCCTTTCCGCCTGACCACGCTCGACCAGCGCGAGCGGCTGTTCGCCGCGGCGGGCGTGGACGCGATGGTGGTGTTCCGCTTCGACGAAGAGCTGGCTGCGCTGTCGGCGCAGGATTTCGTGCAGGCGCGCCTGCTGGCCGCCTTGCGGGTTGGTGGCGTGGTGACGGGCGAGGACTTCACCTTCGGCCGCGCGCGCAGCGGTGACGTGACGTCGCTGCGCGCCTGGGGCCGGGCGCACGGTTTTTCGACCGATGCGGTGGCGCCGGTGATGCTGGACGGCGAGACGATTTCGTCCAGCCGGATTCGCGCCGCGCTGACGGCGGGCGATCCCGAGGCGGCGGCACGATTGCTGACCCGGCCTTATACCATCGAGGGGGTGGTGCAGCATGGCGACAAGCTGGGGCGGACGATCGGCTATCCGACCGCCAATCTCGACATGGGCGAATATCTGCGTCCCGCTTACGGTATCTACGCGGTGCGCGGGCGGCTGGAGGATGGGCGCGTGCTGGACGGGGCGGCCAATCTGGGCATCCGGCCGCAGTTCGATCCGCCCAAGGAATTGCTGGAGCCCTATTTCTTCGACTTCAGCGGCGACCTTTACGGTCAGCGCCTGTCGGTCGAGCTGATCGATTATCTCCGGCCCGAGGCGAAGTTCGATTCGCTGGACGCGCTGGTTGCGCAGATGGACGCCGATTGCGCCCGTGCACGCCAGATACTTTCGTCGCATAATCCGGCATGACGTGTTAACCTAAAGTCGCTAAGGGCCTGTCCCCTATGAGCGACGCGCCCGATTACCGCGACACCGTCTTCCTGCCGAAGACCGATTTCCCCATGAAGGCGGGGCTTGCCGCCAAGGAACCGGCGATCCTGGATCGCTGGGCCAAAATGGGGCTGTACGACCGCCTCCGCCGCGAGCGGGCCGGGCGCGAGCGGTTCATCCTCCATGACGGCCCGCCTTATGCGAATGGCGACATTCACATGGGCCATGCGCTCAACAAGGTGCTGAAGGACATCATCGTCCGTTCGCAGACGCTGTTGGGCAAGGACGCGCCCTATGTCCCCGGCTGGGACTGCCACGGCCTGCCGATCGAGTGGAAGGTCGAGGAGGCGTATCGCGCCAAGAAGCTGAACAAGGACGAGGTGCCCGTCGCGCAGTTCCGCGCCGAGTGCCGCGCCTATGCCGACACCTGGGTCGGCACCCAAAAGGCGCAGTTCGAGCGGCTGGGCATCATGGGCGACTGGGCGAACCCCTATCTGACCATGACCTATGACGCCGAGGCGGTGATCGCGGGCGAGCTGCTGAAGTTCGCCGAATCGGGCCAGCTCTATCGCGGCGCCAAGCCGGTCATGTGGTCGCCGGTCGAAAAGACCGCGCTGGCCGAGGCCGAAGTCGAGTATGAGGACATCACCTCGACCCAGATCGATGTCGGGTTCGAGGTGGCGAGCTGCCCCGAATATCCCGACCTGGTCGGCGCGCTGGCTGTCATCTGGACCACCACCCCCTGGACGATCCCGGTCAACCAGGCGCTGAGCTATGGCGAGGCGATCGACTATCTGCACTTCGAGTGCGACGGCCGCCGCTATCTCGTCGCCGAGCCGCTGCTGCCCGCCTTCACCAAGCGCACCGGCATTGCGATGAAGGGCTTCCTGGCACTGGCCAAGGGGCCGGTGCTTGAGGGCGCGACCGCGCTCCACCCGATGCACAAGCTGGGCGGTTTCTTCGCCAAGCCCCGTCCGTTCCTGCCGGGCGAATTCGTCACCACCGACGCAGGGACCGGCCTGGTCCACATGGCCCCCGACCATGGCGAGGACGACTTCCTGCTGTGCAAGGCACACGGCATCGACCCGGTCTTCGCGGTGCAGGGCGACGGCACCTATCGCCCCGACTGGGCGTGGCTGGGCGGCCAGGGCAGCGTCATCAACAAGAAATTCGTCTCCGCCGACGGCCCGATCTGTTCGGACCTGCGCGAAGCCGGCGCGCTGCTGTCCGCCTCGGACGATTTCCAGCACAGCTATCCGCATAGCTGGCGGTCGAAGGCCAAGGTCATCTTCCGCGCCACGCCGCAATGGTTCATCCCGATGGACCGGGCCGACACGACGCTGATCCCCGACATGGCGATGGCCAATGTCGACCCGATCTCGGGCGTGACGCCGCTGCTGACCGTGCCGCTGGGCAATGGTGCGACGCTGCGCCAGACGGCGCTCGACGCGATCGAGCGCACCCGCTGGGTGCCCGAGCGCAGCCGCAACCGCATCCGTTCGATGGTCGAGGGGCGTCCCGACTGGGTCATCAGCCGCCAGCGCGCCTGGGGCGTGCCGATCGCGCTGTATGTGAATCGCCAGACCGGCGAATATCTCGCCGACAAGGCGGTCAACGCCCGTATCCTCGACGCCTTCCGCGCAGGCGGGGCGGATGCGTGGTTCACCGCCGATCACCAGGCGCTGCTCGGGGCCGACTATGACCTCGCCGATTTCGAGCCGGTCAACGACATCCTCGATGTGTGGTTCGACTCCGGCTCGACCCATGCCTTCGTGATCGAGGCGCGGTACGGCGAGGGCACCCGCGCCAACCTGTATCTCGAAGGGTCGGACCAGCATCGCGGCTGGTTCCAGTCGTCGCTGCTCGAATCCTGCGGCACGCGCGGCCGTGCCCCCTATGACGCGGTGCTGACCCACGGCTTCGCGCTCGACGGGCAGGGCCGCAAGATGTCCAAGTCGCTGGGCAATGTCGTCGATCCGCTGAAGATCATCGGCGAGTCGGGGGCCGACATCCTGCGCATCTGGACCGCCTCGACCGATTATTTCGAGGATGTCCGCATCGGCAAGGAGGTGCTGGCCACCGCTTCGGACAGCTATCGCAAGCTGCGCAATACCTTCCGCTATCTGCTCGGCGCGCTCGACGGGTTTACCGAAGAAGAGCGCATCTCGTTCGACGCGATGCCCGAGCTGGAGCGTTATGTCCTGGCGCGCCTGACCGCGCTCGACACCGAGCTGCGCCGTGCGGCCGACGCCTATGAATTCAACCGCTACCTGCGCGCGCTGACCGATTTCGCGAATGAGGACCTGTCGGCCTTCTTCTTCGATATCCGCAAGGACTCGCTCTATTGCGATGCCGCGACCGATCCGAAGCGTCGCAGCTATCGCACCGTGCTCGACATCCTGTTCCATGCGCTGGTCCGCTATGCCGCGCCGATCCTGTGCTTTACCGCCGAGGAAGTGTGGCAGTCGCGCTTCCCGTCGGAGGATGGCTCGGTCCATCTGCTCGAATGGCCGGAGCTGCCGCAGCTGGGCGAGGACGAGGCGCTGATGGCGCGCTGGACCGAAATCCGGTCCTTGCGCGCGCAGGTGACCGAGGCGATCGAGCCGCTGCGCCGCGAAAAGACCGTGCGTTCGTCCAACGAGGCCGAGGTGACGGTGCCGTCGCTGCCGCTCGAACCCCATGCCATGGCCGAGGCGTTCATCGTCGCGGACGTGAAGATGGCCGATGAGGTGACGGTCGCGCGCACGACGCATCACAAGTGCGGCCGCTGCTGGCGTCACCTGCCCGACGTTTCGGCGGACGGCGAGCTGTGCGGTCGCTGTGCCGAGGTGGTCGCGCATGGCTAATCTGCCCAAGCGTGGACTGATGACGGCGCTGGCGCTGTTCCTGGTCGATCAGGTCATCAAATGGGCGGTAACCGGGCCGATGGGCCTGCGCGCGCTCGGCGACGTGCGTGAAGTCCTGCCGATCTTCAACCTGCGCTTCGTGCCCAATTACGGCATTTCGCTGGGCCTGCTGACCGCCGACAGCAACGCCTCGCGCTGGGCGCTGGTCGCGATGACCGGCGCGATCGCGCTGGCGGTGGCCTTCTGGATGACGCGCGAGCGTAATCCGGTCGACCAGGTCGCGCTCGGCTGTGTGCTGGGCGGCGCGCTGGGCAATATCCTCGACCGGGTGCGCTTCGGCTATGTCGTCGACTTCGCCGATCTGCACTTCGGCGAGTGGCGTCCGTTTTTGGTCTTCAATGTCGCTGACGCAGCGATTACGATAGGCGTTCTGGTTCTGCTGGCGCGCGCGCTTCTCGTGCGCGACCGGCCCGCTCCCGTGGAGAAGAGCAATGCGTAAGTTGGTGCCCGTCATCGCAGGTCTGTCCTGCGCCGCGTTGCTGACGGGATGTGGGGCCGGTCGTGGCCTGGACCGGGCGCGCCCCGACGAATTCGCCGTCGCGCGCCAGCCCTCGCTGGTGATCCCCCCCGACTTCGCGCTGGTCCCGCCGCAGCCCGGCGCCGCGCCCGTCCAGTCGCGCAGCGGCCAGCAGCAGACGCTGGACGCGCTGTTCGGCGGTCAGGCGGCGCGCAGCCAGTCGGAATATGGCCTGGTGCAGAATGCCGGTGCCGATAGCGCGGACGCGGGCATCCGCTCCTCGGTCGGCGATCCGGGCACGAACGTCGTCGACAAGGGCGCGACCACCCGCGACATCGTCGCCGCCCCCGAAGGCGACGGCCAGGACGCGCGCGCCGCGACCAAGTGACGCCGTATAAGGGTTAGGAAAAGGGCCGGGGGCGGATCGCCTTCCCGGCCCTTTTTTGTTGTGGCCTGATTCCTCCCCGGCACGGGGAGGGGGACCATGCGGAGCATGGTGGAGGGGGCGTGCAGCCAATGCCGTCCTTTGCGGCGATCCCCCTCCGTCAGGGCTTCGCCCTGCCACCTCCCCGTACCGGGGAGGATCTGAT
>DXIH01000057.1 GCA_019112965.1 Candidatus Sphingomonas excrementigallinarum
GTCAATCGGCTTTGGAACAAAAGTGAACGGGGCTGGCCGCTTGCCATGGAGCTTTTCGTCCGCTAAGGGCGCGCTCCTCAACACCGCATGGGAAGCATCATATTTCGGTGCGCATGGGCTTTGCCCGCCGCGTCATCCGCTTCCCAGAGGCATAACCGGAAGGAATTAGATTATGGCGGCACCCGTCGTCACCATGCAGCAGCTGGTCGAAACCGGCGCGCACTTCGGCCACCAGACCCACCGCTGGAACCCGAAGATGAAGCCCTACATCTTCGGCGACCGCAACGGCGTCCACATCCTTGACCTTTCGCAGACCGTGCCGCTCTTCGCGCGCGCTCTCGAGTTCATCAGCTCGACCGTCGCTGGTGGTGGCAAGGTCCTGTTCGTCGGCACGAAGCGCCAGGCGCAGGAGCCGGTCGCCGAGGCCGCTCGCCGCGCTGGCCAGCACTTCGTCAACCACCGCTGGCTGGGCGGCATGCTCACCAACTGGAAGACGATCTCGAACTCGATCAAGCGCCTCAAGACCCTTGAGGAGCAGCTGTCGGGCGACACGCACGGCCTGACGAAGAAGGAAGTGCTGAACCTGACCCGCGAGCGCGACAAGCTTGAGCTGTCGCTGGGCGGCATCCGCGACATGGGCGGCATCCCCGACGTGATGTTCGTGATCGACGCCAACAAGGAAGAGCTGGCGATCAAGGAAGCCAACACGCTGGGCATTCCCGTCGTCGCCATCCTCGACTCGAACGTCTCGCCCGACGGCATCGCGTTCCCGGTTCCGGCGAACGACGACGCCAGCCGCGCGATCCGTCTGTACTGCGAGGCCGTGGCCATCGCCGCGACCCGTGGCAACAATGAGCAGCAGCGTCGCAGCGGCGCCGATTTCGGCGCGATGGCCGAGCCGCCCGTCGAGGAGGCGCTGACCGTCGCCCCGACCGAAACCGCCGAGCAGGCGGTCGAGGCCGAGCGCCAGATCGACGCGTAATCGCGTGGACCGAGCCCCGCGGTGCGGGCGGGGCGATCAGCGACCGGACGGGGCAACTCGCCGGTCGGTGACATCGGCTTGACATGCAAGCCGTGCTAAGGGCCGCCTCCGATGGGGCGGCCCTACCCGCATCCCCCTTTTCAGACAGAGGATTGAGACAATGGCCGATATCACCGCAGCGATGGTCAAGGACCTGCGCGAAAAGAGCGGCGCGGGCATGATGGACTGCAAGAAGGCGCTCAACGAAGCCGCTGGCGACATGGACGCCGCGCTGGATTGGCTGCGTACGAAGGGCCTTGCGGCCGCGCAGAAGAAGTCGAGCCGTACCGCCGCCGAAGGTCTGGTCGGCGTCGCCACCAACGGCACCGTCGGCGCTGCCGTCGAAGTGAACTCGGAAACCGATTTCGTCGCCAAGAACGACCAGTTCCAGGCGTTCGTGAAGGACGTGACCGCGATCGCGCTGAAGACCGGCGATGACATCGAAGCGCTGAAGAACGAAGCGATGCCGCAGGGCGGCACCGTGGCCGAAGTGCTGACCAACAACATCGCCACCATCGGCGAGAATCAGTCGCTGCGTCGCGCCAAGCGCCTCGAAGTGTCGAAGGGCGCGGTCGTGTCCTACGTCCACAACCAGCAGGCACCGGGCCTGGGCAAGATCGGCGTGCTGGTCGCGCTGGAATCGGAAGCCGCCGACGACGTGCTGCAGTCGCTGGGTCGCCAGCTGGCGATGCACATCGCCGCTGCCTTCCCCAAGGCGCTGAACGAGGAAGACCTGGACGAAGCCGAGATCGAGCGTGAGCGCGCGATCGCGACCGAAAAGGCCGCCGAGTCGGGCAAGCCGGCCGACATCATCGCCAAGATGGTCGAGGGCGGCATCGCCAAGTATCGCAAGGAGCACGCGCTGGTCAGCCAGCTATTCGTGATCGACGGCAAGACCAAGATCAGCGACGTCGTGGCGAAGGCCGGCAAGGACGCCGGTGCCGAAATCAAGCTGGTGGACTATGTCCGCTTCCAGCTGGGCGAAGGCATTGAGAAGGAAGCGTCGGACTTCGCGGCCGAAGTGGCGGCGGCTTCGGGCGTTCCGCAGAAGGCGTAATGCTTCGCTCCGTCCCGTGATGGGACGGTGAGGGTGAAGGGGAGCGGCCGCCGCAAGGTGGCCGCTCTCTTTGTGTGTGGGGCATTCAAGTCCTCCCTGAGCTATGCTCGGGGAGGGGGACCATCGCGCCAGCGATGGTGGAGGGGCTGCGACGAACCGGCCATGCCCCTCCACCACGCCCTGCGGGCGCGGTCCCCCTCCCCAAGCAAGCTTGGGGAGGAATGCAATTGCACCCTCCGTTTGCCCTGAGCGAAGTCGAAGGGCATGGGGCGACCGCAGTCCCGTAGGCTTCGACGTCGCTCAGCCCGAACGGCGGTGGGGTCACGGGCGGGGGGCGCTCGCCCGCTGTCCCACGAAAATCCCCGCAACCCGCCGCTCCATGGTTGCCCGCCGCCCTGACGCCGCCTAAGGTCCGCGCCACTTTCATCACCAAGATCCGAGAAACGATGACCACCCCGCGCTTCAAACGTATCCTTCTGAAATTGTCGGGTGAGGTCCTGATGGGCGAGGGTGGCCTGGCCATCTCGCCGGAGATCACCGCGCGCGTCGCCCAGGAGATCGCCGATGTCCGTGCCAAGGGCTATGAGCTCTGCATCGTCGTCGGTGGCGGCAACATCTTCCGTGGCCTGTCGGCGGCGGCCAAGGGGATCGAGCGGGCGACCGCCGATTATATGGGCATGCTGGCGACCGTGATGAACGCGCTGGCGGTGCAGAATGCATTGGAGCAGATCGGCGTCGACACCCGTGTGCAGTCGGCCATCCCCATGTCGAGCGTCTGCGAACCCTTTATCCGCCGCCGTGCCGAGCGGCATCTGGAAAAGGGTCGCGTGGTGATCTTCGCCGCCGGTGTCGGCTCGCCCTTCTTCACCACCGACAGCGGCGCCGCGCTGCGCGCCGCCGAGATGAAGTGCGATGCGCTGTTCAAGGGCACCAGCGTCGACGGCGTCTATGATGCCGATCCCAAGAAGGTGCCGACCGCGACCCGTTACGAAACCGTCACTTTCTCCAAGGTGCTGTCCGACGACCTGAAGGTCATGGACGCCTCGGCCATCGCGCTGTGCCGCGACAACAATATCCCGATCGTCGTCTTCAACATCCGCGAACATGGCAATTTCGGTGCCGTGCTCGCTGGCGAAGGCGTGTCGACGATCGTCCAGAACGCAGGAGCTTAAATCATGGCAGCCTATGACAAGTCCGACCTCGAGCGCCGTATGCAGGGCGCGGTCGAATCGCTGAAGCACGATCTGAACGGTCTGCGCACCGGCCGTGCCTCGACCGCGTTGCTCGATCCGGTGACGGTGGAGGTTTATGGCAGCCACATGCCGTTGAACCAGGTCGCGACCGTCTCCGCGCCCGAGCCGCGCATGCTGTCGGTGCAGGTGTGGGACAAGTCGAACGTGTCGTCGGTCGAAAAGGCGATCCGCTCGGCAGGACTGGGCCTGAACCCGATCAATGACGGCCAGACTCTGCGCCTGCCGATCCCCGACCTGACCGAGGAGCGCCGCAAGGAACTCGCCAAGCTGGCCGGCAAGTACGCCGAGGGCGCGCGCATCGCGGTGCGCAACGTTCGCCGCGACGGCATGGACAGCCTGAAGGTCGACGAAAAGAAGGGCGTCTTCGGCGAGGACGAGCGCAAGCGCCACGAGACCGAGGTTCAGAAGCTGACCGACGCCACCATC
>DXIH01000058.1 GCA_019112965.1 Candidatus Sphingomonas excrementigallinarum
CCGTCATTGCGAGCGTAGCGAAGCAATCCAGGGCGTCCTGGCGGGGAACTCTGGATTGCTTCGCTACGCTCGCAATGACGGGCAAAAAAAGGGCGGCCCCGTCAGAGCCGCCCTTTCCCTTATCTGAAACGAATAGGCGAAATTACGCCACCGCCGCCTCATACCGGCGACCGGCCTCGTCCCAGTTCACCACGTCCCACCAGGCCTTCAGATAGCCCGGACGGTCGTTCATATAGGTCAGGTAATAGGCGTGCTCCCACACGTCGTTCCCCAGGATCGGCGTACCCTTGTCGGCCACGACGTCCATCAGGGGGTTGTCCTGGTTCGGAGTCGAGGTGACCTTCAGCTTGCCCTCGGCATCCGCGATCACCCAGGCCCAGCCCGAACCGAACTGGCCCGCACCCTTGGTGTTGAACTCGTCCTTCAGCTTGTCGAGACCGCCGAACGCCTCGATCGCCTCGGCCAGCTTGCCCGAGGGCTGGGTCGTGCCGGGCTTGGTCATGATCTTCCAGAAGAAGTCATGGTTCCAGAAGCCGCCGCCATTGTTGCGCACGGCGGCCGGGGCCAACGAGATGTTGGCCAGGATGTCCTCGATCGACTTGCCCTGCAGCGACGTGTCGGCGGCGACCGCCTCGTTCAGCTTGTTGGTATAGGCGGCGTGGTGCTTGTCGTGGTGGAAGGTCATCGTCTCCTTGGAGATGACCGGCTCCAGCGCGTCATAGTCGTACGGAAGGGGCGGCAGTTCGAAAGCCATCGTAATTGCTCCTTTGGGTTTGCCTGTGGCAACGCCAGAGCCCCCAAATGGCTCCCCGATCGCGGTTACGCAACCGTTCCGATCAGATCGTGGCGACGAAGCGCATGGCGAAGCTGGTCGTAGGACAGCCCCAGCGCCTCGGCGGTCGTTCGCTGGTTGAAGCGATTATCGGCCAGCGCCTTGGTCAGCAGCTCGCGCTCGAACCGGGCGACGCGCGACTTGAAGTCGGACGGGCCGACATCACAGGCCGCCACCTCGTCGCCATCGCTTACCGGATCAGCGGAGGCGGGCGCGCTCCCCTGCTCGCTGCGAGCGGCGGCGGGGGACTGCCCTTGCGGGCGATAGGGCGAGCGGAACGGGTCGATCTCGATCGCATCCACCGGCCCTTCGCGGTCCCAGCGATAGACGGCACGCTCAACGACATTGCGCAACTCGCGGACATTGCCGGGCCAGCGGTGTTCCATCAGCGCATCGGTCGCCGCCGCCCCGAAACCGGGCCAGCTTTCCCAGCCGATCTCCGCCGCCATGCGCCGCCCGAAATGATTGGCCAGCACCATGATATCGCTCTTGCGCGCGCGAAGCGGCGGCAGCGTGACGACCTCGAAACACAGCCGGTCGAGCAGGTCGGCGCGAAACTGGTGCGCGGCGACCTTGTCGGGCAGATGCTCGTTGGTCGCCGCGACGATCCGCACATCCACGCGCAGGGGCCGCGACGAGCCGATCCGCGTCACCTCGCCATATTCCACCGCACGCAGCAGCCGGTCCTGCGCCGCCATCGACAACGTGCCCAGTTCGTCGAGGAACAGCGTGCCCCCGCTCGCCTCTTCGAACCGCCCCGCCCGCGCCTTGGTCGCGCCGGTAAAGGCCCCTGCCTCATGCCCGAACAGCTCCGCCTCAATCAACGTTTCGGGCAACGCGGCGCAGTTCATGACGACCAGCGGCTGGTCCCAGCGTCCGCTCAGGCGGTGGAGACGCTCGGCGACCAGTTCCTTGCCGGTCCCACGCTCGCCGATGACCAGCACCGGACGGTCGAGCGCGGCGGCGCGGCTGGCCCGTTCCAGCGCGTCCAGAAAGGCCCCCGACTGGCCGATGACCTGACTTGTTCGCTCCATTCCCAACAGGTGGCGGATTTTCCCAAGGCTTGGCAAGGGCGCAATCGTTGTTTGATCGCAACTATTTTCAAAACCCACGGATTTCCGCCATTTTTGAAATTGGCACGGCTCCTGCAATGCTTCTGGCATCCCGCCGATGAGCGGATCGACATAAGAATTCAGGGAGTTTCCACCATATTCGCCACCACCTTCAGCCGCCAGATCGCCGCCATCGCCTGCACCGTCGTGATGAGCGCCACCTGCCTGATGGGCGCCCTCGCCCCCGCGCATGTCGCCACCGCACAGACTTCGGTTGCGGCGATCGAGGCACCGACCGCATAATCCCCGAATAGCCGCCATCAAGGAGTATCCGATGGGCATTTTCTCCCGCACCCGCGACATCGTCGCCGCCAATTTCGCCGACCTGCTGGACAAGGCGGAAGATCCCGCGAAGATGATCCGCATGATCATCCTCGAAATGGAGGAAACGCTTGTCGAGGTGCGCGCCTCCGCCGCCCGCACGATCGCCGACCAGAAGGAAATCCGCCGCCACATCATGAAGCTGGACCAGCTTCAGGACAGCTGGACCGAAAAGGCCGAGCTGGCGCTGTCGAAGGACCGCGAGGATCTGGCCAAGGCCGCGCTGATCGAGCGCCAGAAGGCCGCCGACATGGCCGACCAGTTGAAGGCCGAAGTCCAGGTGCTCGACGATGCGCTGCGCGCGTCCGAAGAGGACATCGCCAAGCTGCAGAACAAGCTGCGCGAGGCGCGGACCAAGCAGAATGCGGTCCAGACCCGTCTGGAAAGCGCCAACAACCGCTATCGCCTGCGCGAGATGTGGAACGGCCCGAAGACGCACGACGCGTTCAGCCGCTTCGACGTGCTGGAGCGCAAGGTGGACGAGGCCGAGGGCCGCGCCGAAGCGCTGGGCCTGGGCGCGAACCCCAAGACGCTCGAGGACGAGATCGCCGAACTGCGTGCCTCCGACCGGGTCGATGCCGAACTCGCCGCGCTCAAGGCGCGCCTGAACAAGGGAGAGTGAGATGGAGGATATCGTCACCCCCGGCATCGCGATCACCACCATCTTCATCGCGCTGCCCTGGCTGATCCTGCACTATATGACGAAGTGGAAGCAGGCGCCCAAGATCACCCATGAGGACGAGCAGCTGCTCGACGAGCTCCACCTGCTCGCGCGCCGCCTGGAGGACCGGGTGAACACCGTCGAACGGATCGTCGCCGCCGACAATCCCAACTTCAAACCCGGTCTCCAGTCCGAATGGCGCCCCGAACCGCGCCTGGGCCAGACCGACTACAGCCTCGATCGGAGGAATTGAGATGACCGCCAGCCGCACCAATTTCTACCTCGACAAGCAGAATGCGAAGTTCAAAGGCGTCTGCTCGGGCATCGCCGACTATACGGGCGTCGATGTGATGTGGGTCCGCGTCGCCGCGGTCCTGCTCACCCTGACTGGAGTCGGCATGCCGTGGGTCCCGCTTGCCTATATGCTGATCGCCTGGATGGCGACGGCCAAGCCGATCGGCCTCTACCAGTCGGCCGAGGATGCGAAGTTCTGGCAGGGCGTGCGCAGCAATCCGCGCCGCTCGACCGCCGAGGTCCGCTCGAAGTTCCGCGATCTCGACCGTCGCCTCGCCGATATCGAACTGCACTACACCAGCCGCAACCGCCAGCTGGCCGACGAGATCGACAGCCTGCGCTGAGAGCGCGCTGACACATCAACTATCCTATGGGAGTATGGATTATGGCTTGGGGAGGACCGGGTTTCGTCCTGGCTATCATCGCAATGTCGACGATCGGTTGGGTCGTCACAACCTGGATCCGTGCGAAGCACGGCTACAGCCTGGAAAATGACTGGGGCGGCATGACGCACAAGAACGACATCGCCGATGGCCGCAAGGTCGAACTGCTGACCGCCGAGAATCAGAAGCTGGTCGGCCAGGTCTCTCGACTGGAAGAGCGGATCGCGGTGCTGGAGCGCATCGCCACCGACCCCGCCGAGCGAACCGCGCGCGAAATCGATGCGCTGCGCGATCGCTGAGGGAGAAGGAAGATGCACGATTTTGCCATCCTGATCCCGCTCTTCGGCATCAGTTGCGGAATGGTCGCGATCATCGGCGGTGTCGTCGTCAAGCCCTGGTTTGCTTACCGCGAAAAGCGGCTGGCCACCGAAGCCTCGATGGTCGCGGAAAAGGCGGCGCAATATGCCGCCCAGACCGAACGGCTCGAACAGCGGGTCCGGGTGCTGGAGCGGATCGTCACCGATCGTGGCCTGGCGCTGAGCGACGAGATCGACGGTCTGCGGGTCCCAGGCGATACGCCCGCCCGCATCGAACACTGACATAAGTATCTAGAGGGGAGTTACCGCTATGTCCGGCGGACAGTTCATGACCGTACTGATCGTCGCGATCGTCATGGTCGCCAGCATCTTCAAGGCTAAGCACCGCCGTTCGCCCGGCCTCGACATGGTCGAGCATCTGCGCGGCGATGCCTCGCGCGACACCCAGGCGCTGCGTGCCGAAGTACAGCAGCTCAAGGAGCGCATCCAGGTCCTGGAGCGCGTCATCACCGACGAACGCAAGAGCATCGATCTCGACCGCGAGATCGAGCGGCTGCGCGACCGTTAAGCCACCATTGATACGGACAGGGAGCCCGGATCATGACCGACACCAATCTCTATATCGTGATCGCGACCGCAGGCCTGGCAGGCCTGGCGATGATCGTAACCGCAGGCCTCGCGGGCTGGCGCGGCTGGTTGCAGCTGAAGAACCGCGAATTCGAGCGTAGCCACGACAATCCCTACCCGCCCGCCGCCTCGGCCGCGTCGCGGATCGAGATGGCGGACCTGAAGGAGCGTATCCGCAAGCTCGAAGCCATCGCCGCAGGCGTCGACCTGTGAGCCGCTTCGCCACCCTTCGTCGATGGACGACCCGGATCGCCTGCGGCGGCGCGGTCGTCGTCGCCGGGGTGGTCCATACGCCCGCCGCCCTCGCCTTTCCCTATCGCGCCGATTTCGGGCGGACGACGGTCCTGTCCGAACAGCCCATCGACCGGGCGGCAATGGGACGGGTGCTGGCCCGCGCCGATGGCTTGCTGGCGGCGAGCCCGCTCTACCGGCCGGGACTGTCGCGGCAGGTCGTGCTGACCGATGGCGGCTGGCGCTGGGACCTGCTGTCGATCGGCGCGCGGGGCTCGATCGCGTTTCGACGGCCCTTCGCCCATGCGCTGATCTTCAACCGCAGCTCGGTGGCGGACGACCGGGTGACGAACGGCGCGCGGCTGGGCGGTGTGCGCACCCTGTCCGGCACCATCGCGCATGAGATGACCCATCGGCTGGTCGCCGCCCATATCGGCGAATGGGCCGCGCTTCGCCTGCCCGCCTGGAAGCGCGAGGGCTATCCCGACTATGTCGCGCGGGAAACCAGCATCCGCCCGCAGGACGAGGCGTTGATCCGGGCGCGCGATCCGAACGCCCGAGTGCTGACCTATTATGAAGGGCGTCGCCGCGTGGCGGCCGAACTGGTGCGCAACGGCGGATCGGTGGACGCGTTGCTCGAGGACTGACCAGTTGTCGCGGCGCACCGTTCGCGGTAGCGCGGTATCATGTCCGATCTTGCCGAAATCCGCGACGAATATGAATTTCTCGACGCCGACGACCGCTATCGCCTGCTGATCGATCTCGGCCGTGCGCTGGAGCCGATGCCCGAGGCGTTGAAGACCGACGCGACACTGGTCCGCGGGTGTTCGGCGTCGGTCTGGGTCTATCCGACCAAAGGCGAGGCCGAGGGCCTGCATTTCCTGGCGGACTCCAACGCGGCGATCACCAAGGGCATCATCGCGCTGGTGTTGAAGACCGTGCAGGACAAGACGCCTGCGGAGATACTGGCGACCGATATCGAGGGCGAACTGGCGCCGTTCGATTTGCGGAACCAGTTGAGTTCCAACCGGACGCAGGGGATTCCGAATATGATCGCGCTGATCCGGGAGACGGCGGGGCGGTATTGATCGGGCGGCGGCGGGCTCGGTGAGACACCTGGCCCTCCCCATCCCCTCCCGCTTGCGGGAGGGGAGCGGCTAGAGGTGCTGGCAGGCTCGGTCGTAGACCGTTCGGCTAGGCTCAACGCAAAAGAATAAAAGCGCACGGCACGCCACCAGACACGCCCCTCCCGCAAGCGGGAGGGGATGGGGGAGGGTTCGGGGTCTCACAGAGACCCCGCTTTAAAACCCTAACTCCCCCGCCCCAACCGCGCCGCGATCGCCTCGACATCCTCGTCCGGCGTCACCACCAGCCATTCCCCCGGCTGACGCCCATCGACCAAAGTCACCGCATTCTTCGGGCAAAGCCCCAGACACTTTGTCTCAACCACGCCCACCGATGCCTTGCGCCCCTTGCCGAAGATCCGCTTGAGCGCCTTCGCCAGCGGCGTCTTGCCCTTCGGCCCGAAACCGCCGCCGACCTTCTTCGAACATTTGCCGCAGATCAGGACCGTCGATTCCCATTCCGCCTTGGCGCGGCGGATCATTCGGGCTTCCAGCTGCGCCGTTCCTCGGCCGCGCGCAGGACTTCGTATGCCGCCTGCACCTGCTGGAACTTGGTCGCCGCCTCCGGATCATTGGGGCGGATGTCGGGATGATTGGCCTTGGCGAGCCCGCGCCAGGTCGCGCGGATCAGGTCGAACTCCGCATCCGGCTCCAGACCCAGCGCATCGAGCGCACGCATCTCGTCGCGCGAGCGGCTGCCGTCGCCCGGCCCGGCCCAGGCCTGATGCTTGGATTGGGCATAGCCCGCACTCGTCTGCCTTTCGGAGGCTTCGCGCGCAGCGGCTTCCTCGGCACTGAGGCCCTGAAAATAGTCCCAGCCGCGATTATACTCGGCGGCATGCGCCTCGCAAAAATACCAGCGGTCGGGGCTGTTGGGGGATTTCGGCGCCGGGCAATTGCCCGGCTGGTCGCAACCGTGCCGGTCGCAGATACGCACCGGCTTGGCCTCCCGCGAGGCGCCATAGCTGCGCCAGCGGGGGAAGCCCCAGTCATTGGATCGGGTAGAAGAACGCGCCACGCGGGTCGATTTAGGCGACTTCGGCGCGGGTGCAAGCATCGTCGCCACGCTTTGCAAGCCGCAGCCCCCGAATGACCCACTGAATCGCTTGACCGCGAATGGTTCCCTCGTTCATGAAATATACGTCATCATATATTCATGTCCGTACCGGGCATATGCGGACGCCCAGCTTTGACAGGAGCCATTGTGGCCCAAAGTCGTTCCTTCCTGGCCACCGCGAGAGCGGACGTGCCGGCCTCGATCGTGGTGGCGCTGGTCGCCCTGCCCCTTTGCCTCGGTGTCGCGGTCGCGTCCGGCGCGCCGCCCTTCGCGGGGATGATCGCCGGGATCGCGGGCGGCTTGGTCGTCGGCTTCCTCTCCAAGTCGCCGCTGTCGGTCGCGGGGCCCGCCGCCGGTCTGACCGTGATCGTGTTCGAGGCGATCGAGCGGCTTCCCAGCTTTCAGGTATTCCTGCTGGCGGTGACGCTGGCGGGCGTGCTCCAGCTCGCCTTCTCGTTCACCCGCGCGGGCGTGCTGGCGGAGTTCGTGCCATCCTCGGTCATCACCGGCATGCTGGCCGCGATCGGCCTGATCCTGATCCTCAAGCAGGTACCACACGCCATCGGCTATGACGGTGATTTCGAAGGCAGCTTCGAATATGCCAGCCGCGCGGGCGGCAACACTTTCACCGACCTGTGGACCAGCGTCAGCAACGACATCGCGCCCGGCGCGGTGCTGATCGGCGCGATCTCGCTCGCCTTCCTCTTTTGGTGGGATCACGCCAAGCCCAAGCAGGGCCCGCTGCGACTGCTGCCCGGGCCGCTGGTCGTCGTGGTGATCGGCGTGGTCGGCAACATGCTGCTCGGTGCGCTGCGTCCCGACTGGCAGCTGGCAGGCTCGCACCTGGTCCGCGTGCCGGTCGCGGGCAGTCCGTCGGCCTTTATCGGCCAGTTCCAGCTGCCTGATTTCGGCGCGATCGGTCTGGGCGCGGTATGGACCACCGCCCTCACCCTGGCCATCGTCGCCAGCCTGGAGTCGCTGCTCAGCGTCAAGGCCGTCGACGAACTCGATCCGCGCCGCCGCACCACCGACAAGAATTGGGAGCTGATGGCGCAGGGCGGCGGCAATATCGTCTCCGGCCTGCTCGGCGGTCTGCCCGTCACCTCGGTGATCGTGCGTTCGTCGGCCAATGTCGATGCGGGCGCGGAGAGCAAGCTGTCGACCATGCTGCACGCCACCTGGCTGCTGCTGTCGGTCGCGCTGATCCCGGTCGTGCTGAACCAGATTCCGCTGGCCGCACTTGCCGCCGTGCTGATCGCCACCGGCTACAAGCTGTGCAAGCCCAAGCTGTTCACCGAGCGCTACAAGCAGGGGTGGAGTCAGTTCATTCCCTTCATCGTCACCATCCTGGCGATCCTGCGCACCGACCTGCTGATCGGTATTCTGGTCGGTCTGGTCGTCGGCTTCGTCTTCGTCGTGGCGCGCAATTTCCGCCCGGCGCTGACCTTCGCGTGCGATGACGAGGATTGCCTGATCCGGGCGCGGCGCAACCTGTACTTCATCCACAAGCACGAGTTGCAGAAGTCGCTTGCGAAGGTGCCGGACGGCGCGAACCTGCTGATCGACCTGTCCTCGACCTCCTATGTCGACCTGGATAATGTCGACATCATCAACGCCTTCATCAAGGGCGCCGACTTTCGCGGGATCAGCGTGATCGTGCGCGGCGACATCGCCGAGCGAACCGCCCCCCTCATCAATGCCCCATCGACCGGAGTGCGCTACGCATGAGGGAATATAAGCAGCTGCTGCTCGCCAATAAGGCGTGGGCGACGGAGCTCTTGGAGGAGAAGACCGACTTCTTCCAGCGCCAGACGGTGGGGCAGAAGCCCGACTTCCTCTGGATCGGCTGTTCCGACAGCCGGGTGACGCCCGAGCAGATGACGATGACCCCGCCGGGGGGCATGTTCCTGCACCGGAATATCGCGAACCTCGTCCATGACGACGACCTGAACCTCTTGTCGGTCGTGCAATATGCGGTCGACGTGCTGAAGGTCCGCCACGTCATCCTGTGCGGCCATCATGGCTGTGGCGGGGTGCTGGCGACGCTGGAGGGCGGGACGCAGGGGCCGGTCGACCAGTGGCTGGGCAATGCCCGCGACGTGCTCCACCGCCACCGCGACGAGATCGACGCCCAGCCGGACCAGGCCGCGAAGGTCAACCGGCTGGTCGAGGTGAACGTGATGGAGCAGCTGCGCCACCTCGCCCGGCTCGACACCATCCAGAAGGCCTTTGCCGAGAAGCGCGAGTTGTGGCTGCACGGCTGGGTCTATGACATTCGCGACGGGCATATCAAAACCCTGCTCGAGATCGATGCGGATACCGACCTCGACGGCATGGTCCGTCCCGACAAGGTCCTCGTCTGACGGCGGCCGCTTGATCGCGCCCCGGTGACCGCCTAGCCTCCTCCGGTCCATGGGGGGAGGGTGACATGCGGAACTGGGGTATGGCGGCGATGGTCGCGTTGTTGGCGACGAGCGGTGTTTCGGCGCGCGATCTGGAGGTTCCGGCGAACAAGGGCTGGATGCACGCCGAGACGAAACTGATCGTCCGATCGAGCGTCGCCGGGCTGAACCGCACCGCGCTCACCGACGCGACGACCTCGGAACATGACATCGCCGTCAAGCTGGAGAGCCCCGACAAGGCGGTTTTCGCCACGCTGTTCCTCTTCCACCCGGCGGTGCCCAGCGTGCCGCTATGGTTCGACCGCTCGCGCACCGCGATCGAGGAGCGCAAGAACTTTGACAAGGGTGCGCCCGCCAGCGCCGACCCTATCGCCTTCGCCCCCTTGGGCACGGGCCCGACGGTCGGCTTGCGCCAGAGCTGGTCGCTGCTGAGCAGCCCCTATCGCAGCACGTCCCTGGCGGTGATGCCGATGGGCGAGTGGTTGCTGGTCATACGCCTGACCGCCGAGAAGCTGACCGCCACGACGCTCGACGGCAAGATGGACGAGATCATCCCTGCGCTGAAACCCGCCATCGCGACGACACCGGCCTATCCGGGTCCGGCGGTGCCGATCCAGCCCTGCGCCAGCCAGACCGACTTCGCGCATCTGCCCAAGGCGAAGACGGAAAAGCCGGACGGCCGGAACGGCATGGACGACATCATCGGCGCGATGCTTTCTAGCCAGATGAACGCGGACAAGTCCGATCCAAAGGCCGAGCCTGAAAAGCCCGCCGCCCCTTTGTGTCGCGACGGTGACGGAACGACCGCCTATGGTATCTACCGCGCGGTCGGTACGGAGAATACGGGTTATATGATGGCGCTCTATGATGCGGGGCGCACGATCGACGTGTTCCCGGGCATCATGAGCCAAATCAAGCGACGCAAAAAACCGTCCTACTCGGTTGTGCTGAACGAGCTGGATGACAGTGCTGAAAGCTATGGCTCGTTCACCACCTTGCCCCGTCCCGATCAGGTTTTCGAGCTGGTGACGAAAGGCACGCCGACCGCAACCGCAAGGGGCCAGGACATCACGATAAATTCGAGCTCGCTCGGGGGCTCCTGATCGGCCTCGCCAGCGTTGGCAACCTTCGTCGGCACGGATGGATCAGTCAGAGGGCCTGTAAGCCGGGTTCTGTCCACCGGCCAAAGCCGGATGGGCGACCATTCTTCTAGGACGATGCTTGCACATCGCCTCAAGCAACCAACCCGGATAGCGGGCGGGAACGCGCCCCGACGCCTTGCGGCGCCATGCCATCCCTATTCGGTCTTGCTCCCGGTGGGGTTTGCCATGCCGTTTCCGTTACCGGACCCGCGGTGCGCTTTTACCGCACCCTTTCACCCTGACCTGGCCGAAGCCGTGGCCGTCTGCTCTCTGTGGCACTGTCCCTGGGGTCGCCCCCGCCGGGCGTTACCCGGCACCGTTATTCCGTGGAGCCCGGACTTTCCTCGCCCCCGGTTTCCCGAGGCCGCGGCCGCCCGGCCCTCTGACTGCGGGGGGATGTAGACGGATTGGGAATTAGGGCAAGGGGTTTGTGGTTGGCCGTCGTGCTTGGGCTTCGACTTCGCTCAGCCTGAACGGCCTTTGGGGCCAATTCCCAATCCCTCCCTCCGTTCAGGCTGAGCGAAGTCGAAGCCCAAGCTGTAACCCCGTCAATCATCCCCCTGCGGGCGCGGCAACAGCAAGGCCAGCAGGATCATCCGGCATTCCGCATCGATCTCACCATCGATCAGCTCGGGGCGGAAGCGCCGCTGGAACGCCATGATCGCCGCCATCCGGTCGGTCACGTCATAGCCGAACCGTTCCAGCGCCAGGCAGAAGCCCGCCTCGGTCCACATCGGGTCCATCAAATTTTTGGTCGGGCGCGGCAGGGCCAGGCGACGCTTGGCGAGATCGCCCCAGGGAAACAGCTCGCCCGGATCGCGCTTGCGGGCAGGCGCGATGTCGGAATGGCCGACGATATTGCCCCGCGTGATGCCATGCCGCTTCTGGATATCGGCGACCAGTTCCATGACGGCGGCGATCTGCTCGTCGGGAAACGGGCGATAGCCCCAGTCATGGCCGGGATTGACGATCTCGATGCCGATGCTCGCCGAGTTCACATCCTCGATCGAACGCCAGTGCGAGCGGCCCGCATGCCAGGCACGTTCCGCTTCGTCGACCATGCGCAGGATCGTGCCGTCCTCGGCAACGAGATAATGGCACGACACCTTGGCTTCCGGATCGCGCAGACGCGCGATGGCGGACTCGGCGTCCTGCATCCCCGTATAGTGCAATACGATCATCGTGATGGGCAGGCTACGCGCGTCGAAATTGGGTGACGGCGTGTCGACGATCGTCATGCAACCTCCTGAACGACCCCGGTTCGTGCCCCCTGTTAGCGGGAAGCCCCGCCCAAGGATATGACTTCATGCACGGAACACGGGATCGGGCGCAGCGCTTTTCCGGTACATGCCGCGCCCGACAGACGCGAGCTGGAACAGGTCGGTCTGCCCCATCACCGTTTCGCCCGCCCCCAGGATCAGCAAGCCCGTGTCCCGCATCGCGCCCGCAAGGGTACGAAAGGCTCGTTCCTTGGGATCGGGCGCGAAATAGAGCATGACGTTGCGGCACAGCACCAGGTCAAACTGACCGGACGGAGCCGGGTCGATGGTCAGGTTCATCTGGCGGAATGAAATGGGACGCAGCAATTCGGGCCGGGCCACCCATTCATTGCCGGGCCGCCCCTCGAACCAGCGGACGAGTTGACGGATGGGAAGGCCGCGCTGCACCTCGAACTGGGTGTAGCAGCCGCTGCGCGCGCGGGCGATCGCGGCTTCGGACACGTCGGTCGCAACGATCTCGGGCATCGGCCTGCCCTGCGTCTGCTGCCGATCGGCGAACATCATGGCCAGCGACAAGGGCTCCTGCCCGGTCGAGCAGCCGGCGCTCCAGATGCGGGCACGGCGGCCTTCCCGCTCGACCTCGGCGACCGCCTCGACGATGTTGTCGAACACATGCGGGTCGCGAAAGAAGGACGTCTCGCAATTGACCAGCGCGTCGATCACCCGGCCCGCCAGCTGCGGATCGCGCCCGTCGAGCACGGCGCAGACGAGTTGATCGAGCGTGTCGATCCGCCGTTCGCGCATCAGGGGCAGCAGGACGGTGTCGACGCGGGTCGAACGGTGGCTGGCGATCTGCTGCCCGGTTCGCGCCTCCAGCAGGGCACTGAGCACGGCGAGCGACTGGCCCGACAGGGGGGACTGCGCCATGGACATGCTCCCGGTTCGGACGGGGGTGGCTGGCGTCCAGCCCGAGGCCATGACCATCAGCGGGGCGCTCCCGCCGCGATCACCGCGCCGATCGCGTCCGGGGTCATCACCGCATCGGCCAGACCATCGGTCACGACCGCGCCGGGCATTCCCCAGACGACCGCGCTTTCGCGATCCTGCGCGACGATCGTTCCGCCTGCCGCCTTCAGCATCCGCGCGCCCTCCAGTCCGTCGCGTCCCATGCCCGTCAGCACGATGCCCCAGGCCCGGTCGCCCCACAGCTCCGCCATCGAGGCGAACATCGGATCGACCGAGGGGAGGCACCCGCTGCGCGCGCGTTCATGCTTCAACCGGATCGCCGCGCTGCCGTCGGCCAGCCGGGCGAAGGTCACATGCGCATCGCCGGGGGCGACGAGGATCTGGCCGGGCCGGACGCGCATCCGGTCCTCGGCCATGACGCTCGGGCGGCGCGCGACGGCGGTGAGTTGCGCGGCGAAAAACGGGATGAAGGTGGCGGGCAGATGCTGCGTCACCACGATCGGCACCGTCATCGTCGTCGGAATGGGGGCGAACAGCTTCGCCAGCGCGTGGATGCCGCCCGTCGACGCGCCGATGCCGATGATTTCGGGCCAGGCCTTGCCGATGCGGAGGGGGCTTGTCGCCACCGACATGGCGGGTGCGGGCGAAGCAGGCGCGCCTCGCTCGACGGGGGGGCAGGCCAACGCATCGAGTTTCTGGAGCAGCGCATCGCCGAACCCGGCCAGCCCTTGCGGCCGGGGCTTGTCGAGCGTGTCGGCCGCGCCGTGCGCCATCGCCTGCACCGCCGCTGCCCCACCCGCCGGGGTGGAGGCCGAGACGATGATGATCCGTGCGCCTCCACTCGCCGCGATCAGCCGGGGCAGCGCGGTGATGCCGTCCATACCGGGCATGGCGACGTCGAGCAGGATGATGTCGGCGGCCTGATCGCCAAGGAAGGCCAGTGCCGCTTCGACATGGGCAACCGCACCCACCACCTGGAACCGCGCATGCGGTTCGATCTGGCGGGCAATCAGCGCCCGCGCGACGGCAGAATCATCGACGATCAGCACACGCGTGCCCGTGCCCGTGCCTGCGCCCGTACGTGCGCCCGGTGACGATGCCTGGAGGGCGATGGAGGGGTTGGTGCTCATGTCGCGGCGTTCCGAGGAAATGCCGTTCCGGATCAGATCATGCCGACGAGTTGGAGCTTGCTTTCCAGCGTGTCCCGGTCGAACGGCTTCATGATATATTCGTCGGCCCCCGCATCGATCGCGGCGCGGATATGCGCCATGCCGTTTTCGGTGGTGCAGAACACGATGCGCGGCCGCCGCGCCAGATTGGCGTCGCGAAGCGCGCGCAGGAAATCCATGCCGCTCATCACCGGCATGTTCCAGTCGAGCAGGATGACGTCGGGGATGTCCTCCAAGCACGCCTCCAGCGCCTCGCGGCCGTCCCCCGCCTCGCGCACCTGAAGGTCGAGCGTTTCCAATATATGCCGCGCGACCTTGCGGATCACCTTGGAGTCATCGACGACGAGACAGGTCTTCATGCGGTACGCCCTATTCCTACCGGAGGTCTCAACACGACCTGTCCTTCGGAATAGCCACGATAGGTAACGGCGGGGTTAATCGGTCAGGCAACCAGCGCGACCGGCTGCGGCACCAGTCTGGCCAGATCGAGGACCAGCAGCGGCTCGCCGTCGCGGAAGACCATGCCGTTGGCGGCGCGCGACCAGCGACCGTCCTTGGGTGCGACATGCGGCATCGGGCGCATCTCGAACGTCTCGATATCGTCCAGCGCGTCGACCAGCATGGCATAATAATGCCCGTCCTGCTGGGTGATGACCGCGCGACGGACATGGGGGGCGGTCGGCTCCAGCCCCAGCGCACGCCGGGTGTCGACGACGGTGATGACGCGGCTGCGCAGCGCGGTCAGCCCGCGCACCGACGGCTCCGCACGGGGCACCGCCACGACCTCGCCGATGTCCACGACCGAATCGACCTGGTCGGCGTCGAACACCACGCCCTGCCCGGCGATCGTGGCGATCAGGAATAATGCCATCAGCGGCCTCCCCGGCGAGCATGCCCCGCCAGCGCGGCGATCAGTGCGGAGCGGTCGTAGCGATAGATGGTGTCGGGATCGGCGGCCCCGTCCCGTTCGCGGCGCAGGCGCACCACGGGAGCACCCGAAGGCTCGGCCGCGCCCGCATCCTCGTCCATCATCAGGCGGACGGCCGGGGTTTCGTCACCGCCCGGCTGGAGCGTGCAGCGATAGCCATGCGCCTCCAGCACGGGGCGGAGGAAACGGTCCATCCACGCCGCCCCCGTCCCCGCAAGCAGGCAGAGCGGTGCGGCCACGCCCCTGTCGCCCGCACCGGCATGGAGGAAGAACGCCAGCGGATCGAGGATTTCCAGCGCCCGGCCTTCCCATACGGCCACGCCCAGAACCGGGCCGCCGGTGGCGGGCGCGATCTCCGCAGGCAGGTGGATGATCTCCAGCGCACCGTTGATCGCATAGGCGCATTCGGTCTCGCCATCGGTCAGGCGCAGCACCTCGATCTCGCCATGCGCCAGCGCATCCTCGAGCGCGAGCGGATCGACGTGATGCAGCGGCATGGTCGCGCCGTCGACGATCAACCGCATCTGCCCGCCCGAACGGTGGACGGCCTCGGCATGCGTCTTCTCGACACGATCGATCGCGCCGAGCGGGATGGCCCGGCAGGCGCCGTCGAGGTCCTCGAACAGCAGCGCCGGATTGGCCGGTTCCTGTGTCGCGGCCTCGGCAGCGGCGATGACGTCGCGCTGGAACCGAAGCCCCGCCGCCAGCGCCAGCCCGCCGCCATCGAGCAGCAGCATCGGCAGGCCGCTGTCAGGCAGCGTCTGTCCGGCATACAAGCCGCTGCCCATCACCGCGGGCGCGGCGGGCTTCACGACGACTTCCTCGGTGTCGAGCACATCGTCGACGCCCAGCGCATAGTCGCCCTCGCGCGTGGAGACGATGACCAGCGTCGTCGGATCGCCCTGCGCGATCTCCAGGAACGGGCCCAGCGCCAGCATCGGCAGGCGACGGCCGCGCACGGTGGCGACGCGGATGTCGCCGACCGGATCGACACGAACCTGATCCCCGCGCACCTTGACGATCTCCTCGATCGCCTGACGCGCGATGGCGAAACGCTGGTCGGCGACCGCGACGATCAGCGTCGACATGATCGACAGGGTCAGCGGAATCCGGATGGTGATGGTCAGGCCACGGCCCGGTCGGTTGTCCAGCGCGATACGGCCGCCGACATGCTCGATATTGGCGCGCACCACGTCCATGCCGACGCCGCGCCCCGACACCGCCGACACCGTGTCACGGCTCGACAGGCCCGGTTCGAAGACCAGTTTCAGCTTTTCCGCCGGGCTCATACCCACCACTTCGGCGGCGGAGCGGACGTCATGCTCGACCGCCTTGGCGGCGATGCGGGCGACGTCGATCCCGGCACCGTCATCCTCGATCTCGATCAGGATCTGGTTGCCCGACTGGCGCGCCGTGACGCAGATCTGGCCGGTCGGCGGCTTGCCCAGGCTGCGCCGTCGGGCGGGCGTCTCGATGCCATGGTCGATGGCGTTGCGGATGATATGGACCAGCGGGTCACGCATCATCTCGATCATCTCGCGGTCGAGATCGACGTCCGATCCCTCGATCCGTAGGCTGACCGCCTTGCCCAGTTCGGCCGCCGTATCGCGCACCATGCGGGGCAGCGCGGAGAACAGCCCCTCCACCTTTTGCATCCGCGTGCGCGTCACCGTGTCGCGCATATCGGCGACAGTCAGCGACAGCTGGTCGAGCGCGGCCTCGACGCGCGGGTCCAGCACCCCATCGCGCAACCGCCGGGCCAGCTCATTGCGGGCCAGCACCATGTCGGACATGCCGCTCATCATCCGGTCGAGCAGGTCGACGTTCAGGCGGATGCTGCGCGGCGCGATGCGCGGGGCGGTGGCGACACGCGGGGTCGGAGCGGCCGTCACGACATCGTCCACGCGGGTCAGCGCGGCGATCAGCGCGGCGTCGTCCGAATCGTCCAGCGGTACGTCCGCCGCAATTCCTTCCACGACCGCGCCGATCCGGTCGACGATCGCAAGCACCGCATCGACCAGCGCGGTATCGGGCATCCGCTTGCCGTCACGCGCAGCGGCCAGTACGTCTTCGGCGGCATGGCTCAGGCGGGCGAGGCGCGGCAGGTCGAGAAAGCCGCAGCTTCCCTTGACGGTGTGGACGAACCGGAAAATCGCATCCAGTCGCGCGCGGTCGCCAGGTGCCGCCTCCCACGCGACGATCTCGCTGGACAGCGCCTCCAGCGTCTCGCGTGTCTCGGCAATGAATTCCTGCAGCAGGTCGTCCATAAATCCCCGAGGGAGCCCCCAGCTTCCCCGCTGAGATCCGCTCCCTCTTGCCGCCACAAGATTAAAAGGGCGTTTACCCCGCGCGGATCGCCGCCCCCAGGATCATCGTGTTGGGCGCGGGTTCCGTCACCAGCGTCATGCCGCCATGCTCGGTGGTCAGCGTATGGATCAGGAAGGCGGGTGCGGTGCGCGACGCCAGCGGCTCTACTCCGCGCCCTTCCATCAGGGTGCGACGGATTTCGGGGTCGAGCAGGATGCGCGGCCCCTCGATACGGATCGCGATCTCGATCGCCTCGCGACCGACCTCCGCGCCGATGTCGATCGTGCCGCCGCGCGCCAGCGCCTCGGTGGCGATCAGCGCCAGGTTCATCAGGATACGTACCGCAGGCTTGGGCAGCGACGGAGATTCGACCAGCCAGCCCAGCGTGGTGCGGCGATTGTCGACCAGCAGCCCCTCGATCGCCGCCTTGGCCTCGGCCATGTCGACCCGGTCGGCAAAGCCGCCGCCCGCCCCGAACGCCAGGCGAAAGAATTTCAGCTTGTTGGCCGAGGCCCGCGCGCTGTCCGCCAGCAATTCCATGCACCGCTCCCGCATCGCCGGGTCGGTTTCGTCGGCGAGCAGCTCCAGCCCGTTATTGAGCGCCCCCACCGGCGACAGGAGATCGTGGCACAATCGCGAACATAACAGGCTCGCGAAATCCACCGGGCTGACGGTCATGAAAAATCCCTCGACAAACTGGCTCTTTGTGACGCGCGCGTACGCTAAGCGCAAGCAAGCGCAAGCGGATCGAAGCGCCCATGGCGTTCACCCGCCGCCACCGCGCGCCAGGCGGTGACGACCCCGCCCCCGGCGATCAGCCAGATACTGCCATCGGGTGCCGCATCGGCGGCGTCGCGGAGTGAGGGTTCGGCCAGGCCGGTGGGATGCGAATGATAATGGCCGATCACCGCCGGGCCACCGCCCCGCGCGGCCCGGTGCGCGGCGATCAGGGCGGCGGGATCGATCTCGAAACGACGGCCGGGTTCATCCGAGACATTGGCGCAAGGGACAGCTCGCAGGATGCGATCGCCCTCCCCCAGCAACAGTCCGCATACCTCATAATCGGGGGAAGCGGCCGCGCTTTTGAAAATCAGGTCCAGCGCATCGCTTGAAATCGTTACGGTCATGCCCAATTAGCATAATCTATGGACCGGGGGGTTTCCATCATCGATGCGCGGATCGCGCCCACAGCGGATGGCTGGCGGTTGGACCGTGCGCTGGCCGATGCGGTGCCGACTCTGTCGCGCGAACGGCTGAAGGTCCTCATCAACAGCGGCGCGGTGACGCGCGACGGGGTCATGGCCCGCGATCCCGCCAAACGGGCAACGGGCGGCGATCTGTTCCAGGTCGCCGTCCCCGCCCCCCTGCCCGCCCATAACGAGGCGCAAGATATCCCGCTCGTCATCGCCTATGAGGACGAACATCTGATCGTGCTCGACAAGCCCGCCGGGCTGGTCGTGCATCCGGCGGCGGGAAATTTCGACGGTACGCTCGTGAACGCGCTGCTTCATCACTGCGGCGGGTCGCTGTCAGGCATCGGCGGCGTCGCGCGGCCGGGTATCGTCCACCGCATCGACAAGGACACCTCCGGCCTGATGGTCGCGGCCAAGACCGACCGCACGCATGAGGGACTGGCCAAGCAGTTCGCGGCGCATTCGATCGACCGCCGTTACCGCGCGATCACCGGGGGCATTCCCCGCCCCGCCGACGGCACGGTCGACGCCCCCCTCGCGCGCAGCCCGCAGAACCGCAAGAAGGTGGCGATCGTGCAGGGCGGCAAGCGCGCGGTCACGCACTATCGCACCATCGAGAAACTGAACAACGCCGCGCTGGTCGAATGCCGCCTGGAAACCGGGCGGACGCATCAGGTGCGCGTGCACATGCAGTCTCTGGGGCACGCCTTGCTGGGCGACCCGGTCTATGGTAGAACAAAGGGTGCTCAAAAAGCCCTGCTCGATGAACTCGATTTTCGGCGCCAAGCCCTGCACGCGGCGCATCTGGGCTTTATTCATCCCATAAGCGGTAACGCTTTGGCGTTTGAGAGCCCGATGCCGCCCGACATGCAGGAACTGTTCAGCCGGCTTCACGTATAGCAGAAGACCGCCTCGCGCCCGGCGACGGGGCGAACGGATTGACGCTCCAGAAAGGGAGATAAGGATCATGGCAAAAGGCAGCAACGTCCCGGCGACGATTCCTGCACTGGGCGGGGAGCAGTCGCTCAACCGCTATCTGGCCGAGATCAAGAAATTCCCGATCCTTGCCCCGGAGCATGAATATATGCTCGCCAAGCGCTTCCAGGAGCATGGCGACCCCGAGGCGGCGGCACAGCTCGTCACCTCGCACCTGCGTCTCGTGGCGAAGATCGCGATGGGTTATCGCGGCTATGGCCTGCCCACCTCCGAGCTGATCTCAGAGGGTAATATCGGCCTGATGCAGGGCGTGAAGAAGTTCGAGCCTGATCGCGGCTTCCGCCTGGCGACCTATGCGATGTGGTGGATCCGCGCCTCGATCCAGGAGTATATCCTGCGCTCGTGGAGCCTGGTGAAGATGGGCACCACCGCGGCCCAGAAGAAGCTGTTCTTCAACCTGCGCCGGATGAAGTCGAAGCTCGACGCGTTCGAGGACGGCGACCTGCGCCCCGAGGACGTGACCAAGATCGCCACCGATCTGGGCGTCAACGAGGACGAGGTCATCAGCATGAACCGCCGCATGGCGATGGGGGGCGACACGTCGCTCAACGTTTCGATGCGCGAGGATGGCGAGGGCCAGTGGCAGGACTGGCTGGCCGATGACGCGCCGCTCCAGGACACGGTCGTCGCCGAGCAGCAGGAGGCCGATGTCCGCCACGACATGCTGGTCAGCGCGATGGACGACCTGAACGACCGCGAGAAGCACATCCTGACCGAGCGTCGCCTGACCGACGATCCCAAGACGCTGGAAGAGCTGAGCCAGGTCTATGGCGTCAGCCGCGAGCGAGTCCGCCAGATCGAAGTGCGCGCGTTCGAGAAGCTGCAAAAGGCGATGATGCGCATCGCCGGCGAAAAGCGGCTGCTGGCGGCCGCCTGAGCATGACCGGCCGCACCGTCGTCATCGGCGGCGGCGCGGCCGGAATCGCGGCGGCGCGGACGCTGCAGGATGCAGGGCGCAACGTCCTGCTAATCGAGGCGGCGGATCGACTGGGCGGGCGGGCCAGGAGCGTTCGTCTGCCTACCGGCCATGTCGTCGATCATGGGTGCGGGTGGCTCCACTCCGCAAAACGCAATCCATGGACCACCATCGCCGAGCAGCAGGGCTTTACGGTCGATCGCCGCTCACCCAACTGGCAGGTTCAGTGGAACGACCTGGGCTTTCCTCCCGCCGAGAAGCGCGCCTCGGGCGAGGCCTATGTCCGGTTCGAAGAGGCCGCGATGGCCGCCCTCGACGGGCCGGATCGGCCGCTGTCCGACTTTGTGGGCGAGGATGATCCGTGGCGGCCGATGATCGACGCGATCTCGGGCTATGCCAATGGCGCATCGCTGGCCAAGGTCTCGCTGCACGACTGGGCGGCCTATGAGAATGCCGCGACCGACGACAATTGGGCGGTGGTCGAGGGCTATGGCACCGTTATCGCCCACCATGCCATCGGCATATCGGTGCGCCTTGGCGTGACCGCGACGCGCATCGACCATCGCGGTTCGACCATTCGCATCGACACTTCGCACGGCACGCTGGAGGCCGATCACGTCATCGTCGCCGTGCCGACCACCGTGCTGGCGGAGGGCAAGCTGACCTTCGACCCGCCGCTCCCCGACAAGCAGGAGGCCGCCGCCGCCTTGCCGCTGGGAACCGCCGACAAGGTCTTTCTGTCGGTCGAGGGCCCCCTACCCTGGCCCGCCCATGCCCATCTGACCGGCGATCCGCACAAAACCTGCACCGCCAGCCACCGCCTCTCTCCCTTCGGCTGGCCGATCGTCGAGAGCTTCTTCGGCGGCCCCTGCGCCGAGATGCTGGAGGAAGAGGGCGCGGCGGCGGCCTTCGCCATCGATGAGCTGGTCGCGTTGTTGGGCAGCGACTGGCAGCGGCGCTTCACTCCGCTGGATGCGACGCGCTGGCGGCATGTGCCGCTGATCGGCGGCAGCTACAGCCACGCGAGGATCGGCCATGCCGGGGCACGCCGGACGCTGGCCGAGCCGGTGGACGAACGACTCTTCTTCGCGGGCGAGGCCTGTTCGCGCGAGGATTTCTCGACCGCGCACGGGGCGTATGAGACCGGAGTGACGGCGGCACGGGCGATCCTGGGTTCGCGCTGAACCGCGCGACACCCTCCCCACCGATTTGCGCCAACAAAAAAGGCCCCGGTTCGCACCGAGGCCCTTTTGCATTCCACGACCTGGCAAAATCACCGGATCGGCGAGTTCGGGTCCAGCCGCATGTCCAGATAGCGGTCCACCGATCCCATCAGCTCGGGCATCTCATGCTCGAAGAAGTGGTTGGCCTTGGGGATGGTGTCGTGATGGATGGTGATGTGCTTCTGGGTGCGCAGCTTGTCGACCAGCTTCTGAGTCGCCGCCGGGGTGGCGACCTCGTCGGCCTCGCCCTGGATGATGATACCCGAGGAGGGGCACGGCGCCAGGAAGGTGAAGTCGTACATGTTGGCGGGCGGCGCGACCGAGATGAAGCCGCGGATTTCCGGGCGGCGCATCAGCAACTGCATGCCGATCCACGCGCCGAAGCTGACACCCGCGATCCAGGTGGTCGAGGCTTCGGGGTGGAAGCTCTGCACCCAATCGAGCGCCGAGGCTGCGTCGGACAGCTCGCCGATGCCGTTGTCGAACGTGCCCTGGCTCTTGCCGACGCCGCGAAAGTTGAAGCGCAGCGTGGCGAAACCGCGCCGCTGGAACGTCTTGTAGAGTTCCTGGACGATGCGGTTGTTCATCGTACCGCCCGCATTGGGATGCGGGTGCAGGATCATGGCGACGGGCGCGCGCGGACGCGGAGCGGGAGCGAAACGGCCTTCGAGGCGACCTTCGGGGCCGGGGAAAATGACTTCGGGCATCTGAACTCGCCGATCTGGATCGCGCTGGTGGAGCGCCGGGAACGTTGCGCTATATAGGCGACAAGCCCCTTTTCGCAATTGTTCGATCATTCCAGCTAGGCAACGAACCCTGTCCCGTCTTTATCTCGATCACGCCGCGACCACTCCGATGACCCCGGCGGCCCGTGCCGCACTGGCGGAGGGATGCGCGGTCTGGGCCAACCCCTCCTCCCCCCATGCCGAGGGGCGCGCCGCCAAGCGCGCGCTGGAGGAGGCGCGCACCGCCATCGCCCGGTCGCTCGGCTGGGCGCACGACGTCCTGTTCACCAGCGGCGCGAGCGAGTCCCTGTCCATCGCGCTCACCCGGTCGATGGCGCAGCGGCGCTTCGTCGGCGCGATCGACCATGACGCGGTGCTGCGCGCGGCCCCGGATGCGGTGGTGATGCCGGTCGGGCCGGACGGGGTGCTGCGCCTGCCCGATCTCGACGGCCCGCGCGCGGTGGTGACGGTGCAATGGGCCAATAGCGAGACGGGGGTGCGCCAGCCGATCGCCGAACTGGCGGAAGCGATCCACGCCGCCGGGCACATCCTGCTGGTCGATGCCGCGCAGATGCCCGCGGGCGCGGATGCCGAGGTGATCGACCATGCCGATCTGGTCGCCCTGTCGGCGCACAAGCGGGGTGGCCCGCCGGGGATCGGCGCGCTGCTGGTCCGCGACCTCGCCTTGCTCGCGCCGACCGGCGGGCAGGAGCGCGGCTATCGCCCCGGCACCGAGAATATGCCCGGCGTGCTGGGCTATGCCGCCGCGCTGGCCGAACCGGAGCCCGACCATGCCGAGCTGCGCGCGCATCTGGACGATGCGATCCGTCGTTCGGGCGGGATCGTGGTCGCCGATACCAGCCGCCGCCACCCGGCCATCGCCAGCTATCACATGCCCGGCAGGCCCTCCGCCGCGCAGCTGATACAGTTCGATCTCGCCCAAATCTCGGTCTCGGCGGGCAGCGCCTGCGCCAGCGGCAGCCTGAAGCCCAGCCATGTGCTCGCCGCGCTCGGCTGGGACGTGGAAGCGGGCCGCGAGGTGGTTCGGGTCAGCTTCGGCCGGACGACCACGCGGGAAGATGTCGACCGCTTCGTCTCCGCCTGGCGCGCGATCGCACGGGGGCGACGGGTCGCATGATCTATCTCGACTATCAGGCGACGACCCCGCTCGCGCCCGAGGCGCTGAAGGCGATGCTTCCCTGGCTGGAACAGGGCCATGCCAATCCCCATTCGCCGCACCGCGCCGGGCGACAGGCGCGCGCCGCCGTCGAGGTCGCACGCGATCAGGTGGCGGCGCTGTTCCCCTCCGGCGGCCGGTTGGTGTTCACCAGCGGCGCGACCGAGGCGCTGAACTGGGCGATCAAGGGAACGCGCGGCGGCATCGTCACGACGGCGATCGAACATGCCGCCGTGCTCGACACTGCCGCCGCTACGGGGCGGGAGCTGACCGTGCTATCGGTCAATCGCGAAGGCGTAGCTGCGCCAGACCCCGACGACATCGACAAGCCCCTCCCCTTCAGAGGAGGGGTTGGGGTGGGGCCTCACCACGGGCCGCACGCTTGTGAAGGCTCCCCACCCCCGGCCCCTCCCTTGAAGGGGAGGGGTGAGTCCAGCTCATGTCATCCCGCTACGAATCCTCTTGCAGAAGGCACCGGCCTGGTCGCGGCGATGCTGGTCAATAACGAGGTCGGCACCATTCAGCCGGTGGCCGCACTGGCGGAGGCGGCGCACCGGGCGGGCGCGTGGATGCTGTGCGACGCGGTGCAGGGCTATGGCCGGATCGCCATTCCCGACACGGTGGATATGGTCGCGGTATCGGCCCACAAGATCCATGGGCCCAAGGGCATCGGCGCGCTGTGGCTGCGCGACGGCATCGCCCTACCCCCGCTGCTCCATGGCGGCGATCAGGAGGGCGGACGTTCCGGCACGCTCAGCCCGGCGCTTTGCGCAGGGTTCGGGGCGGCGGCCAGGCTGATGGCGACGCAGGCAGGGGCGGACGCCGCGCATGTCGAGCGACTCTGGTCGCTGGCGATCGAGCGGCTCGGCCCCGGCTGGACGGTCAACGGATCGACCGGGCAGCGCTATCACGGCAACCTCAATGTCCGCCGCGACGGGCTCGACGTCGCGCGGCTGATGTCGGATTGCCGCGACATCGCCTTTTCCGCCGGGAGTGCCTGCGCCAGCGGCTCCGGGCGGCCCAGCCATGTCCTGACCGCACTGGGGCTAAGCGACCGCGAGGCGAAATCCTCGATCCGCATCGGCTTCGGCCGCTACACCACCGAGGGCGAACTGGTCGAAGCCATCGACCGGATCAACGCCGCGGCCAAGGCGCAGGGACGATGATCGCGCTGACGTTCGAGGCCCCCGATGGCACCAGGGTCGAGGCCAAGGCGCGACCGGGCGAAACGCTGCTCCAGGTCGGGCAGCGCGCGGGCCAGCCATTGGAGGGCACCTGTGGCGGGCAGATGGCCTGTGCGACCTGCCATGTGCTGATCGATCCGGGCTTTCTGGATCGCCTTCCCGCCCCTTCCGCAGAGGAAGAGGACATGCTCGACCTCGTCCCCGACGCCACCCGCTGCAGCCGCCTCGCCTGCCAGATCGTGATGACCGAGCGGCTGGCCGACATGGTCGTCCGCCTTCCATGAACCTTTGATAACAAAGGGGTTCAGGGATCGATCATCGGCGATTCGCCATTCTTCTCCCATGCTCGCCGACAGGCGGGATTACCGGGAGTAAAGCGTTATGAAACTTCTTGCTGTCTTGGGCGCCGGTTTGATCGCGGTGTCCGGCGTTGCCGCCGCCGCCCCTGCCGATGCCGCCCCGCACGACCGCTGGGGCCGGGGTCCGGGTTGGGATCGCGGGCCGGGCTGGCATCATCGTGGTCCGGGCTGGGATCGTGGCCCCGGCTGGCATCGCGGCGGTGGTCCCCGTTGGGATCGCGGTCCCGGCTGGCGCGGCCCGCGTTACGCCTATGGCCGTCCGCGCGTGACCTGCCGCTGGGTGCGCACCTGGAACGGCCCGCAGCGCCAGTGCTTCAACACCTATCGCTAAGCGGAAAGTTCGTCACGGATGGGGCCGGTGGATAAGGACTTGATCCCCCGGCCCCGTTTCGCCATATGCGCGGCGGGAGTCGGGCGGACGTAGTCGTCGCCAACCCGGTCAGGTCCTGACGGAAGCAGCCGTAACGATTTCGCTGCGGGTCGTTCCGGCTCCCACCCTCCGCAAAAATTTGAACGTCGCCCCTGCCCCGACTTACGGGCGTGGCGATGACGTTCATGCGATTTGACCTGACGTAGGGCGCCCGAGCCCCTATGTTACCCGGCGATGATTTCCTTCTCTCCGACCTTGCCCGCCCGTCATGGCTGATTCGTTCGACCTGGGCGAACCGCCCCAGCCTGCCCAGACGCAGCCCAAGGCCGAAGCCTATCGCGTGCTCGCGCGCAAATATCGGCCGCAGACCTTCGACGCGCTGATCGGGCAGGACGCGATGGTCCAGACGCTGGGCAACGCGATCAAGCGCGATCGCCTGGCCCATGCCTTTCTGATGACCGGCGTGCGCGGGGTCGGCAAGACCTCGACCGCGCGACTGATCGCCAAGGCGCTCAACTGTGTCGGCCCGGACGGCCATGGTGGCCCGACGATTTCCCCTTGCGGCGTCTGCGAGCCCTGCCGCGCCATTGCCGAAGGCCGCCATATCGACGTGATCGAGATGGATGCCGCCAGCCATACCGGCGTCGACGATGTGCGTGAGATCATCGAGGCGTCGCGCTATGCCGCCGTCTCGGCACGGTTCAAGATCTACATCGTCGACGAAGTCCACATGCTCTCCAAGAACGCCTTCAACGCGCTGTTGAAGACGCTGGAGGAGCCGCCCGCGCATGTGAAGTTCCTGTTCGCCACCACCGAGGTGAACAAGGTCCCGATCACCGTCCTGTCGCGCTGCCAGCGTTTCGACCTGCGCCGGATCACGGCGGACAAGCTCGCCGCGCATTTCGCCGACATCTGCATCAAGGAAGGCGTCACCGCCGAGGACGAGGCGCTGATGCTGATAGCGCGCGCGGCGGAAGGCTCGGCGCGCGACGGCCTGTCGATCCTGGACCAGGCGATCGCCCATGCCGATCTGGAGGGCAGCGGCGTTACCTCGGCCGCCGTGCGCGAAATGCTGGGCCTGTCGGATCGCGGCGCGGTGCGCGATCTGCTGGGGCTGGTGCTGAACGGCGACGGCGCAGGAGCGCTGGCCTCGCTGCGACGGCAATATGATTATGGCGTCGATCCGCAATCAGTGCTCCGTTCGCTTTTGGAGACGGTGCACGGCATCACGCTGACCAAGGTCGGCACGCCGCCCGACGCCGCCCAGCCACTGGAGGAGCGCGCCGCGCGTGAGGAATGGGCGGGCGCGCTCAGCTTCCCCGCGCTGCACCGGCTGTGGCAGCTGTTCCTGAAGGGGCATGACGAGGTGGCGCGTGCCGCTTTGCCTATCGAGGCGGCCGAAATGGCGCTGTTGCGCGCGATTCATGCCTCGACGCTGCCCGATCCGGGCGAACTCGCACGGCAGATCCGCGACGGCGGCGTCTCGGCAACCAGCGCTCCAGCGGTGACGCATCAGGCGGCCCCCGCTGCCGCCCCGGTGGCCTTCGCCCCGCCCCCGCCGCCCGCCGAGCCCGAGCCGCCCAAGCTGCCCGACAGCTTTGTCGCGATGATCGACCGGCTGGACGATATGGGGCAGCTGGCGCTGGCGGCGCGGATGCGGCACGGCGCGCGTCTCGTGCGTTATGCCCCATCGGAGATGGTGTTCAGCGGATCGCGCCCGATCGCGACCGATACGCTGAGCGAGCTGATCGCGGCGCTGAAGACGGCAACGGGCCAGGTGTGGCGCGTCACGCTGGAAGACGTACCCGGCCAGCCGACCCTGCACGAGCAGCAGGTCGCGGCCGAGGAAGCGATCAAGACCGCCGCGTGGGAGTCGGACATGGTCCGCGCCGCGCGAGAGGCTTTCCCCGAGGCCGAATTGATGGAATGGCCCGGCAAACGCAGTGTGAACGGAGCATGATGTGAAGAATCTCGACGAAATCCTGGCGATGGCCCAGAACGTCCAGAACGAACTGGAAAAGGCGCAAGCCAATCTCGACAATATCGAGGTCGAGGGCGTCTCCGGC
>DXIH01000059.1 GCA_019112965.1 Candidatus Sphingomonas excrementigallinarum
ATCGCCAACCTGTCGGTCAATGCGCTCGTCATCATCGCGCTGGGGGCGGGTGTCGGCCTGTTGTCGGGGATGTTCGGGGTCGGCGGCGGGTTCCTGACCACGCCGCTGCTCATCGTCTATGGCATTCCGCCGACCGTCGCCGCCGCCTCCGCGGCCAGCCAGGTGACGGGTGCGAGCGTCTCGGGCGTCTCGGCGCACTGGCGGCGCGGCGGGGTGGACGTGAAGATGGGCGGCGTGCTGGTCGCGGGCGGCGTGGTGGGCTCGTTCGCGGGTGCGTGGATCTTCCGTCTGCTCCAGGCGAGCGGACAGATCGATACGGTCATCGCCATCGTCTATGTGCTGATGCTGGGGTGGATCGGGTCGGTCATGGCGCGCGAAGCGGCCAGCGCGATCCTGGCGCAGCGGCGCGGCCGCCCGCAAAAGGCGGCACGGCGGCGGCATCATCCGCTGGTCGCGGCACTGCCCTTCCGCACCCGCTTCTATGCCTCGGGCCTGTATATCTCGCCGCTCGCCCCGCTGATGCTGGGCTTCTTCACCGGCATCCTGACCATCTTGCTGGGCGTGGGCGGCGGATTCATCCTGGTGCCCGCGATGATCTACATCCTGGGCATGGCGACCAACGTCGTGCTCGGGACCTCGCTGTTCCAGACCTTGTTCGTCACCGCCGCCGCGACGATGGTCCATGCGACGACCACCAAGGCGGTCGATATCGTGCTGGCCGGACTGCTTTTGCTGGGGTCGGTGACGGGGGCGCAGGTCGGCGCCAAGCTCGCCACCAATGCCAAGCCCGAATATCTGCGCCTGGCGCTCGCGGTCATCGTGTTGCTGGTGGGCTTGCGCATCCTTCTGGGCCTGGTGTGGCGGCCCGAGGAAATCTTCACGGTGCAGCCCCTGTGACGCGCGCCGCCATCATTCTGGCGCTGTTCTCGCCGTTGTTGATGGCACAGGCCAAGCCGGTGCTGGTCCCCGACGTGTCGCAGCGCGATATCCAGATCGCCTACAGCTTCACCGGCGCCGAACTGCTGCTGTTCGGCGCGATCCTCTATCCCGGCGGCCGCCCGCCCCAGGACGACAAGGCGACTGACATCGTCGTCGTGGTCAAGGGGCCGACCCAGTCGATCCTGATCCGCGAGAAGGAGAAGATCGCAGGCCTCTGGGTCAATGCCGGGCGGCTGCGCTACCAGTCGGCGCCGTCCTTCTACGCCATCGCCTCGTCCCGGCCGATCGAACGGATCGTCGACGACCGCACGCGCGCCATTTACGAGCTGGGTCTCGACAGCCTGCAACTCTCCCCCGCCTCCGCCGCGCCCGCCAATGTCCAGGCGCGCTTCCAGCAGGGGCTGGTCGACCAGCGCCGCCGCAGCGGCCTGTATGTCGAGGCGCCACGCGCGGTCGAGATCACCGACGACGTGCTCTACCGCGCGCGCGTCACCATTCCGGCGCGCGTGCCGGTCGGGCGCTTCACCGCCGAGACCTTCCTGATCCGTGACGGCCGCGTGCTGGCCGCCGCCGTGCGCGACATCGACATCCGCAAATCGGGGTTCGAGCGCTTCGTCGCCCGCGCCGCCGACCGCGCCGCCATCCCCTATGGCCTGACCGCCGTCGCGCTTTCGATCCTGCTCGGCTGGACCGCCGGATGGATCGCGCGCCGGGTTTAAGAATCGGAAAATCTTAAGGTTATCGCCCTAGCGTCCGGTCCACTCCCTTACCCAATGACGGCGCGCTCCATGTCCTCGCTACCGGACCTTTCCCCCATCGACACGCCGGTCATCGGCTGGCTGCTCGCCATTGCCGGATCGTCGGGGCGGATCGTGCTGGACCGCCAGGCACTGGCCGCGTTGGCGGAGGCGGACGATCCCGTGCTGGCGGCGGCGGGACAGGTCGCGATGCCGGTCAAGATCAAGCGCGGCGACCGCTGGATCATCGGCACCATCCGCTCGCTGGCGCTCGATCCGGCCAGCGACGCCGCCGCGCTGACGACCGAGATCGACCTGATGGGCGAAGGCATGCGCGGGGCCGAGACGGGTGAGCTTTACGGCTTTCGGCGCGGCGTCACCTCCTATCCCATGCCCGGCGCGACGATCCATGCGATCACCAATGCCGAGCTGGCGGGCATCCACCTCAACCGCGCGCAGGCGACGGTGACGATCGGCACCGTCCACCCGGCGCGCACGGTGCCCGCGACGCTGGCGGTCGATGCTTTGCTGGGGCGGCACTTCGCGATCCTGGGGTCGACCGGCACCGGCAAGTCCACCGCCACCGCGATGATCCTGCACCGCATCTGCGAACGCGCGCCGCTGGGCCATATCGTCATGATCGATCCACATGGCGAATATGCCCATGCCTTTCGCGACACCGGCACCATCCACGACGTCGGCAATCTGCGGATGCCCTATTGGCTGATGAATTTCGCCGAGCATTGCGAGATCCTGCTCTCCGCCAGCGGCGAGCAGCGCCAGAACGACATGGACGTGCTCGCCAAATGCCTGCTCGCCGCCCGGATGCGCAACCGGGCCGCCGCCGAGCTGCCGCGTGTCACCGTCGACACGCCGACCCCCTATCTGCTGTCCGACCTGAGCGCGCAGCTGGCCCAGGAGATGAGCAAGCTCGACCGGGTCGGCGACCTCGCGCCCTATCAACGGATCAAGTCCCGGATCGAGGAGATCAAGGGCGATCCCCGCTATGCCTTCATGTTCTCCGGCATGCTGGTCGCGGACACGATGACCGATTTCCTGGCGCGCATCCTGCGGATGCCGGGTGACGGGCGGCCGATCTCGATCATCGACGTGTCGGGCGTACCGTCCGAGGTGACGAGCGCCGTCGTCGCGGTGCTGGCGCGGATGATCTTCGACCATGCCATCTGGACCCATCCCGCCGAGCGTCGCCCCGTGCTGATGGTCTGCGAGGAGGCGCACCGTTATATCCCTGCACAGGCCGAACAGGATTCGGCGGTGGGCGGCATCCTGTCGCGCATCGCCAAGGAAGGGCGCAAATATGGCGTCTCGCTGGGCCTCGTCACCCAGCGCCCGTCCGACCTGGCCGAGGGCGTGTTGTCGCAATGCGGCACGATCATCGCCATGCGGCTGAACAACGAACGCGATCAGGCCATGGTGCGATCGGCGATGCCAGAGGGCGGGCGCGGGCTGCTCGACACCATCTCGGCGCTGCGCAACCGCGAGGCGATACTGTGCGGCGAGGGCGTGAGCTTCCCGATGCGCGCGAGCTTCGACAACCTGCCCGAGGAAAAACGGCCCGCGTCGAGCGACATGACGATCACCGCGCTCTGGGCGAACCCGTCGGGCGGCAACCGAGTATTGGCCGAAACGGTCGGCCGTTGGCGCGCGGCAGGGAAATAACGCCTTCCGGCCCTAACTCCCCACCCCCCGTTCGCACCGAGCGAAGTCGAAGTGCACGTTCCGCCCTTGGCCAGGTCATCCCTTGGCCTTCGACTTCGCTCAGGCTGAACGGATGGTGCGGCAGAGGAGGGTGAGGTGTATTACCGCCCCGGCTTGACCGCCAGCAACGCCTGCACCTCGCGCCGGAAGGTCCGCAGCTTTGCGCCCGACAACACCGCCATGCTCGCCAGCTTGAGCGTGCGCGGGTTCACCACCGCGCCGTTCTTCCACACTTCCCAATGCAGATGCGGCCCGGTCGACATGCCGGTGGAGCCGACATAGCCGATCACCTGCCCCTGTTTCACATGCGCGCCCGAACGGACGGCGAAGCGGCTCATGTGACCATAACCGCTGGCGATCCCGCCGGAATGCGCGAGCTTGACGAAATTGCCATATCCGCCCGACCGGCCCGCGAACTTGACCACCCCGTCCATCATCGCATGGATCGGCGTGCCATAGGGCGCACCGATATCGGTGCCCTTGTGCATCCGCATGAACCCCAGGATAGGGTGGACCCGCTTGCCATAGGACGAGGTCACGCGCCCTGCGACCGGCATCCCCATCGCCCCGCGCTTCTCGCTCTGGCCGTTGACATCATACCATTGGCCGTCATCGTCACCGGCCAGCCGCGCCAGCTGCACCTTGCGCCCGCCATGGTCGAGCCCGGCGAACAGCAGCTTGCCGAGCCGGGTCTCGCCGGTCGCGGCGCGCTCGCGTTCGATGATGAGGTCGAAACTGTCCGAACGCTTCACGTCGCGGCCGACCGACATGCGCGCCGCCAACGCCTTGATATAGGCCTCGACCACCTTGGCGGGGGCGCCCGCGGCGCGGACCGAACGGTACAGGCTCGATCCCGCCAGCCCTTGCAGGCGCAGCGGCGTCCGGTCGATCGCGATCGGCGCCTGCGTCATCTCGAAGCCTTGCGGCGTCCGGGTCAGCGTGACCGCCAGGTCGAAGCGCGCGCGCAGCTTCATCGTCTCCAGCGGTCGTGCGACCGATCGGCTCGGCCGCCGCCCCAGCGTCAGCGCGATACGGGTGCCCGACGGGATCGCCTCGCCTTCCGTGACGGGCTCGATCAGCGCAGCGGCGGCGCGCGCCTGCTCCTTGGAGACGCCTGCGCGTTGCAGCACGCGGTCGAGCCGGTCGCCCGAACCGATGGTGGCGGACAATTCCATCATCGGCCGCTCGGGCGCCTCGGCCAGATGCATGACCATTTCATTGGCGGCCAGACGCTGCCCGCTGTCGGCACCCAGCGCCAGGGGGGCGATGGCCTGTGCCCGCTCATGGCTCCGCGCCTCGCCGGTAAGCGGGGCGGGGGCCTGGCCGACGATCGAACGGTGAAAGCCCGGCGCCATCGCGATGGTCGCGGCACACAGCGCCGAACAGGTCGTCAGCCCCCGCCACCAGCTACGGCTGCCGATCTGCGTGCCCAAGTCGGGCACCCAGTCGATCTCGCGGGCGGCGATACGCCACCGGGCAAGGCGTCCCATGGGCAGCGGAGCCATGCGACCGATCGGACGCGTGGCGGTTCCGCCGGACAGGATCAGGGCTTCGTCGGTGGCAAGAAACATGAGTGGAATGCGTATCCGTGAAATCGTCGAGCCGCGTCGCCGATTCCCCCCGGCGCACTGGATTTTGCGGTGTCGGTTGGTCTGGGCAAAGTCAAAGCCGCTGCGCCCCGCCGCCCCGATGCTGCGGCAAGACGTGGCCGAACCGGGCCAAATGTCGATGTTCGTCGGCGATCTTGCTCCATGCCGTTGCAACCGCGCCCGCGAAGCCCGATGTAGGGTCTATGACAAGCCGCGTATCGGGCGCCGTGACGGCCGTTCTCGGGCCGACCAACACCGGCAAGACGCACCTCGCGATCGAGCGGATGTGCGCGCATAGCAGCGGCGTCATCGGCTTCCCCCTCCGCCTGCTCGCCCGCGAGGTCTATGACCGTGTCGTGGCGCTGAAAGGACCGACCCAGGTCGCACTGGTCACCGGCGAGGAAAAGATCGTGCCGCCCGACGCGCGCTGGTTCCTGTGCACCGCCGAATCCATGCCCGACCGCGACGTCGCCTTCGTCGCGCTGGACGAGGCGCAGCTCGGTGCCGATCTGGAGCGCGGTCATGTCTTTACCGATCGGTTGCTGCACCGGCGCGGCCGCGACGAGACGATGATCCTGGGGTCCGAGGCGCTCAAGCCCATGATCCGGGCGCTGGTACCGGATGCCGAGATCATCGCCCGGCCCCGTTTCTCCACCCTGACCTATGCAGGCGCGAAGAAGATCAGCCGGTTGCCCAAACGCTCCGCCATCGTCGCCTTCTCGGCGGAGGAGGTGTACGCGGTCGCCGAAATGCTGCGCCGTCTGCGCGGCGGCGCGGCGGTGGTGATGGGCGCGCTGTCCCCGCGCACCCGCAATGCGCAGGTCGAGATGTTCCAGGCGGGCGAGGTCGACTATCTGGTCGCCACCGATGCGATCGGCATGGGCCTGAACATGGACGTGGCGCATGTCGCCTTTGCGGGCCTCCACAAGTTCGACGGGCGTCGCCGCCGCCGCCTGACCGTCGCCGAGATGGCGCAGATCGCCGGGCGCGCCGGGCGACACCACCGTGACGGGACCTTCGGCGCGCTGGCCGAGGAAGGACCGGACTCGTTCCTGCCCGAAGAAGTTCTGGCGATCGAGGAGCATCGCTTCCCCCGGCTCGACCATCTCTATTGGCGCGAGGGCGATCCCGACCTGTCGAGCATCGACGCGCTGATCGCCAGCCTGGAGCGCAAGCCCGCCCCAGGCGTGCTGCGTGCCGCCCCGCTTGCCACCGATCTTCAGGTGCTCAAGCGGCTGGCCGACGAACCCTGGGTCCGCGACCGGGTGCGGCGGCCCGCCATGGTCGCCCGGCTCTGGGCGGCGTGCGGCATTCCCGATTTCCGGAAAGTGGGCATCGACCCCCATGCCCGCTTCGTCTCGCGCGTGTTCGGCCATCTGTCCGAAGGGCTCGGCCATGTGCCGCACCAGTGGTTCGCCGACGAGATCGCGCGGCTCGACAATATGGCGGGCGATGTCGAGACGTTGGCGGGCCGTCTCTCCGCGATCCGCAGCTGGGCCTATATCGCCCAGCGCGCCGACTGGCTGGCCGATCCCCGCCATTGGGCCGAGCGCACCCGCGAGATCGAGGAGCGGCTGTCCGACGGCCTCCACGCCAGCCTGACCCAGCGTTTCGTCGACAAGCGCACCACCGCGCTGATCCGCCGCATCGGTGCCGATGCTGGCGCCCTGCCCGTCACCATCGGGCCGGAGGGCGAGGTGCTGGTCGAGGACCACCCGATCGGGCGGCTGGAGGGATTCCGCTTCACTGTCGAGGCCGGGGCGCGGGCCAATGACAAGCGCCTGCTGCTGGCGGCGGCGGAAAAGCGGCTGGGCACCGAGCGTTCGCGCCGCGCCGAGGGACTGATCGCCGCCGCGCATGACGCCTTTGCGCTGGTCGAGGACCGACTGGTCTGGGACGGGCATGGCGTGGCCAGGCTGGTCGCGGGTCCGTCGCTGGGGCGGCCGGTGCTGCGGCTGGAACGCGATCTCGACTGCCTGGCACCGATCCAGCGCGAGCAGGTGAAGGCGCGGCTGGAGGGCTGGTTGGCGCGGTCGCTCGACCGGCAGGTGCCCGCGCTCGTCCGGCTGGCGGGGCTGGCGCGCGAGGCCAAGGCGTCCCCGGCGATCCGCGCCGTCGCCGCGGCGCTGGAGGATGCGGGCGGCATCGCACCGCGCCAGCCGCTTCGCCTGATGATCGACGCACTGTCGCCCGAGGAGCGGCGACGCCTGCGCGGGCTGGGCATCACCATCGGCACGCTCGATGTCTTCGATCCGCGACTGCTCAAGCCCGGCGCCGCGACGTGGCGGCGTACGCTGATGACGCTCTGGGGCCAGACGCTCGACCTCGCCCGGCCGGGTGCCACCATCCTGCGCCGCGACGAGCCCGGTCGCGGTGTCGCCTCGGGCTATCGACCGCTGGGCGAGCAGGCGGTGCGCATCGATCTGGTCGAACGCATCGCCCGCGCCGCGCATGACGCGCGCGAGGGGCGCGGGCCGTTTACCCCCGACGCCTCGCTCGCCACCTCGATCGGGCTGGAGGCGGCGACCCTCGACCGGCTGATGGGCGATCTGGGCTTTCGCCGATTGCGAGGCGCAGAGGGAGAACCCCATCGCTGGATCTGGCGCGGCCGTCCCCCCGCCCGCCCCGCCCCGCGGGTCACGGCCAGCCCCGGCAACGCCTTCGCCGCGCTCGCCGACTGGGGACGGCCTTCGTGACCCGAATCCTCCCCATCCCCGATGGGGAGGGGGACCGCGCCCGCAGGGCGTGGTGGAGGGGCGATGCCGTGCGGGCTATTCCAAGCTACGAAGTTGCTCGCCCAGCCCCTGCCCCTCCACCATCCTGCGGATGGTCCCCCTCCGCAAGCATAGCTTGGGGAGGAATGGGGTTACGCCCGTCTTCCATTACCCACCGAAAGGACCGTCCCCTCTCATGACCACGCGCGCCCCCGCCCCCGAGTCTATGCGGCTCGACCGTTTCCTCTGGTGGGCGCGGCTCGCCAAGTCGCGGGAGCGGGCGCAGGAAATGGCGTGCGACGGGCATTTCCGCATGGACGGGCGCGCCATCGCCCGGGCCCATGCCCCGGTGCGGGTCGGCAGCATCCTGACCTTCGCGCAGGCCGGTGATGTCCGCGTGCTGCGGGTGGAATCGCTGCCCGTCCGACGCGGCCCGCCCGCCGAGGGGCGCGCCTGTTACTGCGATCTGGTCACTTCCCCGACTTCAAGCGTTGACGGATCGCCATACGCGGCATAGCAGCACGCGTTCGTACCTTGGGAGTTGTCATGACCTACGTCGTCACCGATGCCTGCATTCGCTGCAAGTATATGGACTGTGTCGAGGTGTGTCCCGTGGACTGCTTCTATGAGGGCGAGAACATGCTCGTCATCAACCCGTCCGAGTGCATCGACTGCGGCGTGTGCGAGCCGGAATGCCCGGCCGAGGCGATCCTGCCCGACACCGAGAGCGGTCTGGAGCAGTGGCTGGAGCTGAACAACACCTTCTCCGCCCAGTGGCCCAACGTCACGCGCAAGCTGGACCAGACGCCGCCCGACGCCGACGCGATGAAGGGCGTCGAGAACAAGTACGAGCAGTTCTTCAGCCCGGAGCCCGGCAAGGGCGACTGACCGGGACGCGCCCGGCAAGGGCGACTGATCTCGACCATTCCTCCCCTGTAAGGGGAGGGGGACCAGCGAAGCTGGTGGAGGGGTGTCGCCCCTCTCGATAGCGGGATACCCCTCCGTCGCGCTACGCGCGCCACCTCCCCTTGCAGGGGAGGAAAGAGGGAATAGCGATGCGTGGGCCATCCTGGCGCCCGAAAGTTCCGCTACCCTGCACAGATGCTGGTAATTTTGTTGCGACCATGCTATATGGTTCCGCGACGGGCATAGCTGTTTTCGCGAATGCCCGCCTTTGATGTGTTCGACCCTTCCTTCCCGAGGCCGATGAGAACAGTGGACCCATTTCCGCTCGTCCGGCGCTCGCGCGAAGGCCTTTGACCCGGAAAGGCCCCCAATGGCTGCCAAGGCGCTCCACTTCGACGTCGGTGACTATGTCGTGTACCCCAAGCATGGCGTGGGCCGCGTTATCGAGCTGCAAAAGCAGGAAATCGCAGGGATGCAGCTCGAACTCTATGTGCTGCGGTTCGAAAAGGAGCGCATGACGCTCCGCGTTCCCACCAACAAGGCCGAGTCGGTCGGCATGCGCAAGCTGTCCTCGGACAAGACCATGCGCGAAGCGATGGAAACGCTGAAGGGCAAGCCCAAGGTCAAGCGTACCATGTGGTCGCGCCGCGCCCAGGAATATGAAGCCAAGATCAATTCGGGTGACCTGGTGTCGATCGCCGAAGTGGTCCGCGACCTGTTCCGTGCCGACGACCAGCCCGAGCAGAGCTATTCCGAACGGCAGATCTTCGAGGCCGCCACCAGCCGCCTCGCCCGCGAACTCGCCGCAATGGAAGAGGTGGACGAGCCGTGCGCCCAGGAAAAGATCCTGGAAATCCTGCGCGCTGCCGCCGCCATCTACAATAAGGAAAAGCCCGCCGCCTGACCTGCGGTCGGTCTTTGCCGATACGAACAAGGGGCGGTCCCATCCGGGGCCGCCCCTTTTCATTTGCGTGATGTCTTCGCGCGTGTGTATTATACTATCAATACACAGGAGGTCGCTCATGCCCAAGTCCGTCACGCTTCCCACGCTCCTCGGCCTGATCGTGCTCGCCATGCCCACCGCCGCCTGCTCGTTCGAGAGCGAAGCCAGGGGGCAGGACATCGCGGCCCAAGGATCGGGCAACGCGCGCAGCTATGCGACGCGTGGCTTTACCGCCGTGTCCAGCGACGGCAGCGATCCGGTCGATATCCGGGTCGGCGGCGATTTTGCGGTAAGGGCGGAGGGTCCGGCGGCCGATCTCGACCAGCTGCGCATCGCACGCGATGGCGATACGCTACGGATCGGCATGAAGAAGGGCGTGCACTGGGGCAGTCGCCGCAATGTCCGTGTCCTGGTCACGCTGCCGCGCCTGAGCGAGGCGGGCGTGGCCGGATCGGGCAGCATGCGCATCGACCGGGTCGAGGGCAACAGCTTCAAGGGCGGGATCGCCGGGTCGGGCAATCTGACGATCGGTGCGATGCGGGTCGGGCAGGCCGAGCTGGGCGCGGCTGGCTCCGGCTCGGTGAATGCCAGCGGCGCGGTCGACACGTTGAAGATCGGGATTGCCGGGTCGGGCAATGTGCTGGCGAACGGCCTCCATGCCAAACGCGCCGATGTCGGCATCGCCGGATCGGGCCGTGTCGCGGTTCAGGTCGATGGCCCGGCCAAGGTCTCGCTGAGCGGATCGGGCGATGCCGATCTGGGGCCGAATTCGGTCTGCACGGTGCGCAAGGCAGGCTCGGGCAAGGCACGGTGCGGTCGTATCCAGTAACGCAGGTCGCTTGCGACGCCGACGGGGCGGTGCGAGGATGACGGCAATGCCGATCCGCACCGCTTTCGCCGTCCTCTTGTCCCTGCTGGTGGCCGTATCCGCTTCGGCCGCCGAGCGCTGGGTCGATCTGAGCAGTTTCGACATGTTGCGGGTCGAGGGGCCGTTCCGCGTTACCCTCACCACCGCGTCATCGCCGCGCGGGATGTTCTCCGGCGATGACAAGGCCCTGCGCGGGGTCGAGGCGCAGGTGATGGGCAGTACGCTGGTCGTGCGGCGCGCGGGCGGTGGAGACAATGCCCCGGTGACCCTGACCATCGCCGCACCGCCGCTGTCCGGCGTCACGGTCATCGGCGGCGCGCAGGTGACGGTACAGGCGCTGAAGGGCAACGCGCTCGCCATATCGGTGACGGGCACCAGCGAGGTTCGGGTCGGTCGGGTCGATGGCGATCGGCTGGCCGCGACGCTGCTCGGCCCCGCCAGGCTCAGCATCGATGGCGGCCGGGTCGGTAAGGCGCGACTGGCTGCCATCGGCCCCGCCGCCATCGCCGCCGATGGGGTGGAGGCGGGCGACCTGAGCGTCACGCTCGACGGCCCCGGCGAGATCGCCGCGCGGGCACGCTATACGGCGGCGGTCGCCAATGGCGGGCTGGGCAAGGTGACGGTGGCGGGCACGCCCAAATGCCGGGTCACGGGTGGCGGGTCGGTGCGCTGCGGGATGAAGTAACGGCCACGCGCCGGTCGAGAAACGCGGTGATCGCGGCAAAGGCGTTGGCGCGGATCGGATCGGCCTCCCGCAGAATCTCATGCGCGCAGCCGCGACCAAAGGCGACTAGTTCCCCCTGCGGCAAGCGGTGCGCCACCCGTGCCGCCGCGCGGGCATCGACCAGCCGATCGGCGAGCGCGACCAGCATCAGCACCGGCGTCTCGATCCGCGACAGCGCCGGATTGTCGCGAAGCGCCGCCGTCGCGCGAAAGGCCTCCGCCACCCAATGCCAGCTGGGCGAACCCAGGCACAGTTCGGGCTGCGCCTCTCGAAAGGCCTGCTGATCCGCGAAACGGGTCAGGTCGTGGGTCAGCCTCTGCTGCCGTGCGGTCGCGGCGGCGGGCGTCTCCAGCCGTCGCCAGGCGGGGCGAAGCGGATCGCCGCGGCCGACCTGCCAACGGGCGAACCGCGCACCCGCCCATTGTCCGACCGGCGAGCGCAGCGCCAGCATCGGCGCGACCAGCACCGCCGCATCGGGTGCGATCCCGCCCGAGGCCAGCGCCGACAGGGTGGCGAACCCGCCCATCGAATGGCCCAGCACGACATGTGGCCCCTCATCCGGCCGCACCCATTCGGTGTAAAAGGCGGCCAGATCCTCGCCCAGCTGGTCGAGCCGGTCGATATGGCCGGTGCCGTCCGGCGTCAGTCGCCCCGACCCGCCCTGCCCGCGCCAGTCGAAAGCGGTGACATCCCAGCCCAGCGCCCGGAACTGGTCGATCGCATCGCCATATTTCTCGATCATGTCGGCGCGGCCGGTCTGAAAGAGCAACCGCCCCCGCCGCGCCGTACCCGGCTCGCGCGCGCGGTCGTAGCGGCGGTGGACCCAGCCATCGGGGGCCGTCCAGCGCGAGAGGAAGGGCGTGAGGGGGCCTTCGATCGGGTTCGATGCGTGTGTCGCCATGCCGTTCCTCGCCGTCCCTCATGACCGCCGGGGGCGCCATGTGGATCTGTCCTAGCACGCCCTATGTTACGGATGTTGTGGTGTTTGGGGAAAGCTCTGCCCTTGGCCTTCGACTCCGCTCAGGCTGAACGATGGAGGGGAAACATACAGGCACGCCCCTCCCGCAGGCGGGAGGGGATGGGGGAGGGAACACGGCGGGTTTCCGTCTCCTCACGGCCGTAATTTGATTCCTTTGGGGGGTGTCAGGCTTCGGACGCAACGCATGAGACTCAAGCCCTCCCCCGGCCCCTCCCGCTTGCGGGAGGGGAGAGGTGTGGGACGGAGGGCATGGCCCAGGAAAAGCCCCCTCCCATCTGCGGGAGGGGCTTCAGGTCAGAAGATCGACCATTCCAGGATCGCGGGCTCCTTCGCCGCCACCGTCATCCGCAGGAAACGCGCCTTGCCCGGATGGCGCAACGTGATCGGCGAGCCGCTCACCCCCTTCTCCGCCGCCACCTCGCGCCAGCTCTTGCCATCCTGCGATGCCTCGATCCGCAGATCCTGTGGCTGGATCACGAAGGCCGGGCGGATCAAGCTTTCGCGCACCTCCCGCACCGCGCCCAGATCGGCGGTCAGCACCGGCGGCTGACCCGCCCCGGGTCGCCATGCGGTCGCATAATTATCGTCCGCCGCCAGCGCATCCGCCCCCCTGCCCGTCCAGTGCAGCCCGCGCGTGCGATGCGCGGCAAAGGCCGGGATCATCGGATCGTGGCTGGGATGAACCTTGTCCAGCGTCCCATCGGCGCGCACCGTCAGCGGATCGACCGATACCTGTCGCAACACCCGCTCGGCGCCCATCACGAAGGGCAAGGCCTGGCGGTGATAGAGGATGTAGGACCGCCCCTTGTCGGCGAAGACCGCGTGGTGGCCGGGGCTGATGATCTGCTTGGCCGCGTCGGTTTCGAGCACCGGGCTGTTCGCCGCTTCGGTAAACGGCCCCATCGGCGAGGTGCCGACCGCATAGCGGACCTTGTAGGTGTCCTTGGTCGTGTTGCCGTCGCTGTACATCAGCAGATAGCGCCCCTTTTCCTTCACCATGAAGGGGCCTTCGAAATAATTGGCCGGGGTCACGTCCCTGGGTTCGCCGTCGAAGTGAACCATGTCGGGCTTCAGCTTCACGACGAAGCAATGTCCGTTGACCCAGTTCAATCCCGATCCCCAATAGAGATAGGCCTGGCCGTCGGTGTCGACGAACGCCTCGGCGTCGATCATGTGATATTTCGGCGCGAAATCGCGCGCGATCAGCGGCTTGCCGCCATTGGCATCGGCCCAGGGCCCCGCCGGGGATGGCGCGGAGCCGACCCACACCTCGCTGCCGACCGAGACATACATATACCAGCGACCGTTCGCCGCCTTGACCACCGAGGGCGCCCAGACCTTGGCATCGCCCGAGGTCGGGCTGGTCGCGGCCTGCTTGGTCGGCCAGTTGGGCTGCG
>DXIH01000060.1 GCA_019112965.1 Candidatus Sphingomonas excrementigallinarum
TCGATCACCTGCTCCATCATGTTCACCTTGCGGCCGACGCGATAGAAAAAGGCGGGGTAGAAGTTGAAGCCGGGGATGGCCGTGCCGGTGTAGCGGCCGAAATGCTCGATCGTATATTGATAGCCCTGGCGGACGATCTTGATCGACATCATCAGATACATCAGCACCAGCAGGACGGCGAGCGCGGCGATAATCAGGCCCATGGACGGCTTCCCCCAAATCGATCCGCCAGCGTTCTAGCATGGCGATGCACCAAGGGCCTAGCGGGAACGGCTTGCATTGGTTACATGGCCCGCCACTTGTTCCCTCCGCAGGATTTGGCAGCCCCATGGATATCCGCCTCGGCCTCACCTTCGACGACGTGCTCCTCGTGCCCCAGGAGTCCGACGTTCTGCCGAGCACCGCAGACACGCGGACGCAGCTGACCCGCTCGATCGCGCTCAACATTCCCGTCCTGTCGGCGGCGATGGACACCGTGACCGAGGCCGACATGGCGATCGTCATGGCGCAGCTGGGCGGCATGGGCGTGCTCCACCGTAACCTGACCGTCGAGCAGCAGGTCGCCGCCGTGCGCCAGGTCAAGCGGTTCGAGAGCGGCATGGTCGTCAATCCGATCACCATCTCGCCCACCGCCACGCTGGCCGAGGCCCAGGCGCTGATGGCGCGCCACCGTATCAGCGGCATTCCCGTCGTCGAGTTCGACGGTCGTCTGGTCGGCATCCTGACCAACCGCGACGTGCGCTTCGCCGAGAACCCGCAGCAGCCGGTGTCCGAGCTGATGACCCATGAGGATCTGGCGACGGTCAAGGTTGGCGTCGGCCAGGACGAAGCGCGCCGCCTGCTCCATGCCCGCCGGATCGAAAAGCTGCTGGTCGTCGACGACAGCTATCGCTGCGTCGGCCTCATCACCGTCAAGGACATCGAAAAAGCCGTCACCTATCCCTCGGCCACCAAGGACGCCGCCGGTCGCCTGCGCGTCGCCGCCGCCTCCACCGTCGGCGAGAAGGGCTTTGAGCGTACCCGCGCGCTGATCGAAGCGGAAGTCGACTGCGTCATCATCGACACCGCGCACGGCCATAACCGCGACGTCGCCCGCGCGGTCGAGGCGGCGAAGAAGCTGTCCGACACGGTGCAGGTGATCGCGGGCAATGTCGCGACCGCCGCCGCCACCCGTGCCCTCATCGATGCGGGTGCGGACGCGGTAAAGGTCGGTATCGGGCCGGGCTCGATCTGCACCACGCGCGTCGTCGCGGGTGTCGGCGTGCCGCAGCTGACGGCCGTCATGGACTGCGCCGAGGAAGGCTGGAAATCGGGCGTGCCGGTCATCGCCGATGGCGGCCTGCGCACGTCGGGCGACCTAGCAAAGGCGCTGGCGGCAGGGGCGGGTGCCTGCATGGTCGGCTCGCTGCTCGCGGGAACCGAGGAAGCCCCGGGCGAAACCTTCCTGTATCAGGGGCGCGCCTATAAATCGTATCGCGGCATGGGCTCGGTCGGCGCGATGGGACGCGGTTCGGCGGATCGCTATTTCCAGGGCGACATCAAGGATCAGATGAAGCTGGTGCCCGAGGGTATCGAGGGTCAGGTCGCCTACAAGGGCCCGGCGCGCGACGTCATCCACCAGCTGGTCGGCGGCATAAAGGCGGCGATGGGCTATACCGGCTCGGCCACGCTCGAGGCGCTGCGCGATAGGGCGCAGTTCGTCCAGATCACCGGCGCGGGGCTTAAGGAAAGCCATGTCCACGACGTGACGATCACGCGGGAGGCTCCCAATTACCCGACCCGCTAAGCTGGTGGAGCGCTTCGCGTGACCCCCGGTGCCCGCACGCAAGCGGCGATCGAGTTGCTGGACCAGATCGTCGCCGCGGCCGCCAGTGGCGGTGCGGCGGCGGACACGCTGATCGCCCGCTATTTTGCCACGCGCCGTTACGCCGGGTCCAAGGACCGGCGCGCGGTGCGGGAGCTGGTCTACGCCGCCATCCGGCATGCGGGGCCAGTTCCCTCGTCCGGGCGGGCGGCGATGCTGGCCGTGGCGGACCAGGATCCGGCCATCGCGGCGACCTTCGACGGATCGGCCCATGGTGCGGCGCCGATCGCCATCGACGAACCGCGCGCTGAGGCAGGCGTCGCTCCGGCGTGGCTGGTCGAGGCGCTGACAGCCTCGGGGTTGGACACGGCCCGGCAGTCGGCACTGGTCGAGCGCGCGCCGCTCGATGTCCGGGTCAACAGCCTTGCGACGACGCGGGCAGCGGTTTTGGAGGAGTGGCCTGACGCCGATCCCGCGCCCCACGCACCGTTGGGCATACGCCTGCCCAACGGCACGCCGGTCGAGCAGTCCGAGCTGTACCGCGCGGGACTGGTCGAGGTGCAGGATGAGGGCAGCCAACTGGTCGGCGACGCCCTGGCGGCCAAACCCGGCGAATGGCTGGTCGATCTCTGCGCCGGGGCAGGCGGCAAGACGCTGCAACTCGCGGCGGCGATGAACAATCAGGGCGCGCTGCTTGCTTGCGATATCGATCGGGCGCGGCTGCAACGTCTTGCCCCGCGCGCGGAGCGGGCCGGTGCTACGATCATCGAGAGCCGGTTGCTCAATCCCGGTCAGGAAACCGAAATGCTTTCGGACTGGGCGGGGAAGGCGGACGGCGTGCTCATCGACGCGCCGTGTTCGGGCACCGGCACCTGGCGACGCAATCCCGAGGCGCGCTGGCGTCTGACCCCGGAGCGGCTGACCCGGCTGACCGCGATGCAGGTGCAGGTGCTGGAGATCGGGGCGAGGTTGGTCAAACCCGGCGGTCGGCTGGTCTATATCGTCTGTTCGCTGCTTGATGCGGAAGGGGCGGAGCAGGTGGCAGCTTTCCTGTCACGGCATTCGGGTTGGTCGGTCGAACCGAGCGGGCCGGCGATCGCTACGCTACACGGCTCGGGCCGCCGACTCGATCCGGCGACCCACGGCACCGACGGCTTTTTTGTCGCCTGCCTCCGGGCGCCATGCTAGCATCAGGCCCAGTGCCACGTCCGGAGTATCTCATGCGTTTGTCGTCCCTGGCCGCCGCCGCCGCACTGGCGGTGGTTTCGCTTTCCACTTCGCTCAGCGGCCAGCGTCCGGACAGTCAGATCGATGCCCGCTCGATGCAGTTGCTGGAACAGGCACGGGGGCTGAAGGCCGCCGGTAACCTCGACGGCGCAACGGACGTGCTGGAAACCTCGGTCGCGGTCGATCCGCGCAACCGGGCGGCCTTTATCCTGCTCGCCGAAGTGGCCGACGCGCGGGGCCTGCCGGGCAAGGCGATCCGCCTGTACCGTGAGGCGCTGTTGCTAGACCCCAATGACACCCGCGCGTTGCGTGGTCAGGGCGAGGCGCTGGTCCAGCGTGGGGCGGTGGCCCGTGCCAAGGACAATCTGGCCAAGATCAAGACGCTCTGCAAAAGCGACTGCGCCGATGCGACCGCACTGGCGGCGCAGATCGCCAAGGGGCCACCCGCGACGGTGACGACGGCGCAGGTCGACAGCAAGGCGGCAGCGAAGCCGTAAAGCTCCTCCCCGGTATGGGGAGGTGGCAGGCCGTAAGGCCTGACGGAGGGGGGCTTCCAAACAGGACTCCCGCATGGGGAAAGCCCCCTCCACCATGCTTCGCATGGTCCCCCTCCCCGTGCCGGGAAGGATTAATCACCCCAATGCGCGGGCGAGCGCGACGAACTCGTCCACCGACAGCGTTTCGGCCCGACGGGCGGGATCGATGCCGATCGCTTCCATCGCCTCGACTGCGCCAGCCACCGGCTTCAGGCTCTGGCGCAGCATCTTGCGACGCTGGCCGAACGCGGCGGCCGTCAGGCGCTCCAGCGTTCGGAAGCTGACCCCTTCGGGGGCGGGCTTGGGCGTGATGTGGACGACCGCCGACATGACCTTTGGCGGCGGGGTGAAGGCTGAGCGATGGACCGGCATCGCGATCCGCGATTCGCTGCGCCACTGGGTCAGCACGGCCAGGCGTCCATAGGAGGACTGATCGGGCGCCGCGACGATCCGTTCCGCCACTTCCTTCTGGAACATCAGCGTGCAGGATTGCCACCAGGGCAACCAGGCGCCGGACAGCCAGCCGACAAGCAGCGGCGTGCCGACATTATAGGGCAGGTTGGAGACGATGTGCGGCTTGGTATCGAACAGCTCGGGCGCGTTGATGCGCAGGGCGTCACCCTCGATGACCTTCAATCGGCCGGGAAAGGCTTCGGCCAGTTCGACGAGTGCCGGGATACAGCGCCGGTCGCGCTCAATCGCGGTCACGCGCGCCCCCGCCATCAGAAGGGCACGGGTCAGGCCGCCGGGGCCGGGGCCGATTTCCAAAACTTCTTGATCGGTCAGATCGCCGGGGATGGCGGCGATGCGTGCCAGCAGCTGGCCATCGAACAGGAAATTCTGGCCGAGCGACTTGGCGGCGGACAGGCCGTGGCGTGCAATGACATCGCGCAACGGCGGAAGCGGCGTGACGGGATCCATGTCAGGCGACGGCTTCGGCACGGCGTCGCGCGGCTTCGCCCGCCATCGCGATGGCAGCGATCATCGCGCCCGGATGTGCGCAATCCTGCCCCGCCAGACCGAAGGCGGTGCCGTGATCGGGCGAGGTCCGCACGATGGGCAAGCCCAATGTGATGTTCACGCCCTCATCGAAATGCAGCGTCTTGATCGGCACGAGCGCCTGGTCGTGATAGCAGCACAGCGCCGCGTCATAGCGGGCACGCGCGCGCGGGTGGAACAGCGTGTCGGCCGCGAAGGGACCTGAGGCGTCGATCCCCTCGGCCCGAAGTTGTGCGATGGCGGGTTCAAGAATGTCAATCTCTTCCCGCCCGATTGCGCCGCTTTCACCTGCATGGGGGTTCAGCCCGGCAAAGACGAGCCGGGGTTCGCGGATGCCGAAATTCTTGCACAGACCGCGCGCGGTGGCTCGGCCCTTGGCGACGATCAGCTCAACCGAAAGCAGGCTCGACACGGCCGCCAGCGGGACATGGGTGGTGATCGGCACGACCCGCAGGGACGGCCCCGCCAGCATCATCACTGCATTCTCGCCCGCCACGCCGCAGCGTTCCGCCACGAACTCGGTCTGGCCGGGATGGGTGAAGCCGATATCGTAGAGCTGGGCCTTGCTGACCGGCCCCGTCACGAGCGCGCTCGCTGCGTCCGATCGGACG
>DXIH01000061.1 GCA_019112965.1 Candidatus Sphingomonas excrementigallinarum
CGGCGCCACTACAACACCATCCGGCCACATAGCAGCCTGGGCTATCGCCCACCCGCACCAGAAGCGGCGACGCCGCCATTGCCGGCCTCCGGTTCCGCTTCGCTCCACCTGCGCCCGGCAATGGCGGCGGACACGACAATGCACTAATTATCTACCCGGACCTCCCGGTGGGGGCTGCTCAGCCGAATGCCAGGAGGACCAGATCGATCCGCACCCCCGCAGCCATCGCGAACGGTGCGATATAGGTATAGAGGATGTTGTGCGCCGTCATCCATGTGAGAATGACGAGCAGGATCGGCACGACGCCCGGTGTAGCGATGACATGGCGCAGCGAAGAACGATCGTCGTTCGCCCGGCCGGGTGCGTCGGGCACTTTTGCGATGATCCAGGCGATCAATGCGACGCTGAGCGCCGAGACAATCAGGAATGATCCGCGCCATTCGACCAGGCCGCCAAGGAAGGTGCCCAGGGGAACACCCAGCGAGAGCGCCAGCGGCACGCCGACCATGGCGAGCGCCATCGCCGGGCCGGTCTGGTCCGGACGCACGATGCCGCGTGCGTACCCCGCGAGAATTCCCCAGGCGAGCCCGGCTGCGCAGCCGGCGACGAAACGCGCTAGCAGGATGACGGCGAGGGATCCGGCCCATGCCTTAAGGGTGTTGCCGACGACAAAGCAGGAGATCGTCGCCCACCAGAACGCCCCGCCGGGGAAGGCCTTGGGTCAGGCTCGTAAGCGGAATCGCCGCAAGCAGGGAGCCGAGGGCGTAGATCGCAACGAGTTGCCCCGCGATCGCCTCGGAAATCCGGAGGCCGTACGCAATTTGTGGCAGCAGGCCAGCGGGAAGCGTTTCGGTCACGATGCACAGGAAACCACTGGCGGCGAGGCCGGACAGCGCTGCGATCGGGAGATTGGCGCGCGGGGCGGACCCTGGTTCGACGCGGCTTGGCGAGGAGGATAGCGACATGGTGGTCCTTGTTCGTCGGTTCGACGCCTGCCCCGCACCGATGCGATCCGGGTCATGGCGATTCCTTTAATGACCCCTATATAAATGCCATCCGGCGGCGCAAATGGATTCTGTAATGATTATTAAAGAAAATAAGGGGCTTCGCGGACGGCCGCGCGGGTTCACGCTCGACGCTGCGGTCGAGGTCGGGCAGCATCTGTTCCATGAGCATGGTTATGAGAATGTCAGCGTGGCGGCGCTGACCGAGGCGATCGGGATAACTCCGCCGAGTTTTTACGCAGCGTTCGGCAGCAAGACCGCCTTTTTCAAGGACACGCTCGACCGATATTCGGCCACCGTGGTGCCATTGGACCGCTTCCTGATCCCGGGCACCGCGCCGCCGGCCGCCCTCACCGACATGCTACGCGCTGCGGCGCATGCTTATGCCGCCCATCCGCAGCGGCGTGGCTGCCTTATCCTTGAACATTCCAGGACCGTGACGACCGATTGGGGAAGTGCGGCCGCGCAGATTGCAGGGGAAAATAGGCGGAAAGTGCAGGTGTTCCTGACACAGTCCGGTATTGAGGCGCCCGGACGTATCGCCGATTATGTCGCTACGACGATGCTCGGCCTATCGGCCGCGGCTCGTGAGGGATGGGACGAGGCAAGGCTCGTTGCCGTCGCAGAAACGGCAGCGATAATGTCACACGACCTTCGACTTGATGAGAGTTGAACCGGAAGGGCGCAGAAGCTTCTCCAGTGCCGAACGACCAGCGAGACGGCCGGGGCTTTCCCATTCCGATCGAAAATCAGGAAAGCTGCCGCATTCCCTAAACCCGGCATCTTCCATTACTTGGAGAGGCAGATCGGCGAAGCGATCCGCCATCCGCGGGTTCCGCGCGATGGTGGCATATTGCGGGAACATGCCGTTTATTTAACACCAGGATCTGAGACCATCGTGAATCCCTGCTCGGGATCGAAGAATGCTGCGCGCAGTGGGACGGTCGCCGCGCCGATCGCCGCTGCATCGCCATGTATTAGCGATGGTGCGATCCGCGCCGTAGGACGATGGTAGCCGCGTCTCTCTGGATTGGTGAGGGTGATCCGTTCTGCGATCCGCTGCCCCAGCGCCAGCGGCAGGCGCCCTCCGAGCACGATCAGGCCGGGATCGATGGTGGCGGAAATTGCCGATGCCACCAGGTTGAGCGAAGGCAGGCTCCGCTCCAGCCAGACATCCACCGCAGGATGGTTGGCTTGGAATGCGCCGAGCATCGCGTGGAGATCGGGGAAGGCCACCCCCTTTTCCTGGAAGCTCAGCCGGAGCGCTTCGAGGTTTGGCTGCGGCCAATCGAGCGGCAGGATCGAGGCAAACTCGCCGGCGTTGCCGTGCCGCCCGCGGAGCGGCAGCCCCTGAGAGATGATGCCGCCCCCGAAACCGGCCGAGAAATAGAGATAGGCGAAATCGCGCATGGTGCGACCATGGCCCAGCATCGCCTCGCCGATCGCAGCGACATTGCCGTCATTGTCGATCCACACCTTCTCGCCCAGTGCATCCGCCAGGATGGTGTCGAGCGGCACAAGCGCCCAAGGGTCGAGCAGCCGCGGCGGATTCAATCGGGCACCATCGCCGATGAAATAGCCGGTGACGCCGATCCCGATACCGACCAGCGTGGATCGGTCGCGCTTTGCCGCGACGACGACTCCGTCGATCATGGTCCGAATCTGGCGGCACGCGCCGGAAATCTCGATGTCCGCCAGCTTTTCGCAGCGCGTCGCCTGGACGTTGCCGGCGAGATCGAGCAGCACCAGCGAGACGGCATCGGTCATCACGGACAGGCCGATGGCGAAGGCCGATGCGCCATTCAGCGCCAGCTTGGTCGCCGGCTTGCCGACGCCGGCCGCGATCGGAATCGCCTCGTATAGCAGGCCGCGCGCGATGAGCGGCTCGACCAGGCGGGTGATCGAATGCGGCGCCAAGCCTGTCAGGCGGGCCAGGTCGGCACGGCTCGCCGAACCCTGGCGCGAGAGCAGGTTCATCACAAGGCGTTCGTTCGCCGTCGCGGTACGCCGCCCGTCGTCCCGCAGGAAATGGGGCGGAAATGTCCCGGCGGTGATCACGGTCATTGCCGGGAAAGACTGTGTCGCGGCGTTCCTGTCAAGCGCGGTATCAGCAGTCCGGCAGCAAAGGCGCACGCAATGGCGACGGCCAGTGTGAAGGCGAAATATCCCTGCGCCGTGAAGGTCGGCATACGCCCCAGGCTCCCCCCCAGGGCGAGCCCCGCCAGCCCCAGCGCGACCTTCGACGCCATGGCATACACCCCATAACCGCGAGGGCCCGCCGCCAGCAGCGGCAGGATCGCCCATCCGATGAGATTGGTCACGCCCATCGCCAATCCCAGCAGCACGAGCATGGCCGGTTCGACGCTCCAGCCATAGCTGATCGCGACGACGCCGCTTGCCGCATAGGCGAGCGCCAGGACCGCCACGCCTTGATGAAGCGATCCGATGCGCATCGGCAGAAGGGCCGATGCGGTTCGCCCCAGGAGCAACCATGTCAGGACCGCCGTCCCATCCTGTCCATCCGCCCGGCCGAGGGGCAGGTGCAGCACTGCCTTCGCGAGAGCGGCCAGCGCGACGATGCCAATCATGCTGGCCGCCAGGAAGCGCGGTGGCAATCGGTCCCGCCACCGCTCGCCACTCTGCCGAGTCGGCGCGGACAGGGGAAAGGCGATCAGCAGGGGCACCATCAACGACCCAATCAGCCAGCCGCCCCCCGCGATGCTCCACAACAGCGGCGTGGTCGCCAGTTGCCTCCCTGCGACAATGGCGGCGACCAACGATGCCAGCGCCGTTCCGATCGTCCGTCCGCGTGAAAGAGCGAAAGCGCGTCCGGCAGTATCGCCCAGCCTGGACAGAAGCGCATTATGGGGCACGTCGCACCCCGCATAGGCGATGCGGAAGACCACAGTCGCCACCAGCAAGGCTCCGAAGCCCAGCGGCGCCAGCAAGACCGTTGCCGGAAACGCCAGCGCTGCAATCACCAACGCCCCGCCCGCGAGCATCGCCGCATGGTCCGGGCGACGCGCCAACCAGAGGCCAATGCCGAGATCAGCCAGTGCACTGGCCGTTAGTCCCACCGTGAACACCGCCCCCGCCATGGTCGGTGCCAGGGCATAGATCGATACCAGCAGATAAAGGGTCAGCAGATCGCTGGCGGTCCACAACAGGCTCTTGCCGAAATGCGCCACGCAATAGATCGCGCAGGCCCGGCGCCATCTCACGGAATCCAGCGAACCTTGTAGAGCTTCATCCCCGGCGTATCGATCCGGCGCATAATACCGGTGTCGCGATCGACGACCGTGAAGCCATGCGCCCACCAGCTTTCCTCCGCCTGCACCCATGCCATGGCCCCTCGCGTCACGCTGACCGACTTGACCTGTTGCTTGGGATTGAGCGCCGGCATCGGCGTGAAGCGGCCGCTGCCAGGATCGAAATTCCACACGCCATCGTCGGTGGTCACGATATAGCCGCCGTCCGGCGTGGTGGACAGATCATGGCCATCGTGCCGCCCTGGCAGGGTCCAGCGCGCGGTTTCGGTCAGGCGGGGCTTGGCCCCATCGGGATCGAAGGCGAAGGCCTGGATCAGGTCATGCGACAGCGCAAACAGGCGCTGCCGCCTCGCATCCCAGACCGCACCGTGGCCCGAGGGGAGCGGCAGGCTGAGCAACGGTTTCTCGTTGCGCGCCAGTTTGTAGAGCTCCAGCCGGTCTCCGGCCTTGTTGATCGACAGCGCCACCGCCGCATAGCCGCCGGGCAGCAGATCGGCCGAATGCGCCATCGGCGCGGTTGCGCGGAAACGGACCTTGCCGCTTGCACGGTCGATCAGCACCACACCACCGGTCGACGCAGTCACCAGGATCGCCTTGCCGCCTTCGACCGGCTTGCAGTCGTCGATATGCGCCAGCAGCCTGGAACGATATTCGGCCGGCAGGTCCGACGCCTGCGACGCGGTCCAGCGCCACGCCTCCTCCGCCTTATCCCCGCTCAGCGCATATTCGCGAACCTGATCGTCACCGCACGCATAGAGCCGGTCCACGGCCGCCGCCGAGGTGCTGGCCGTGGAAATCATCAAAGCGGTCATCATGCCAAACAGTCGCATCGTTTCTGGCCTCCCTCGATGACGAATGCCCGTCGAGCTGCATCGTCACAGATATGTCACTCATAGTGAATAATAGGCGGCGGACCTGTTTGGGGAAAGAGGGGAATTACCATGAAGGTGTCTTTCGCAGGGCGAACGCTGTTGCTGCTGTCGACGGC
>DXIH01000062.1 GCA_019112965.1 Candidatus Sphingomonas excrementigallinarum
CAATCTTGGCCGCACAACCAATATCTACCAATTTCGGTCCAACCGCAAATACAACCCGATGAACGATACGGGTGACAATCCGGCGGTCAGCAGCGTCACGGCGACCGACCTCGACAAATTGACCCTGCTGCTTCCAGATCGGTCAGGATTGTCGGATCAGAAGCTGCCGCGCGTCAGCAACGTGTTGGAAACATTCGCCTCTGAGTTGTGGTGGACGCCGATCATCTTCGACACCAAGACGACCAGCGCCGTGCGGATGCTGGACAGCCTGGTCAAAGGCTTGGTTCCGAATGGTGGCGCCGTGATGGGCGTCAAGGTCAATGCGACGCTGTACCCGACGCCCCAGTCCTTCTGGCGTCAGAGCCGCAACCTGAAGGTCATTCCGGTCTTCACCACCAACATGCTGGGCAAGATCAGCGTCGCCGACGCCTTCAACGCCTGGTCCAGCCGGGTCAAGACGATGGAGATCAACGTCAAGCAGAATGGCGGCCTGTTGTCCTATCAGAAGGATCAGGCGCTCAAGAAAGGCATCCGCGTCGCCGTATTCCAGGCGATCCCGGACGGCCCGCGATCCGACAGCTTTTACAAGAATACCGGCGCGTGCTGCTACAAGTTGTCGGACCTTTACTATACCTACTATGTCAATCGCCAGGTCGCAGGTCGGGATACCGATGATCGGCGAGGGCAGATGCCGTTCCTCGTCCAGCAACGCTTCGGCCTGATCACCACGGACGATCCGCAGGGCACCGTCCGCTACCTGGCCCGAGCCGGCAAGCGGCAGACCCATTTCCAAGGCTATTGGGGCTGATCGCCAGCGGATGATGCGCGACGGGCGGTTGTCTCGCCCGTCGCCGTTACGCTTCTGAGAGAAATCTGCCCTGGGACAGGTCAGTGCGCTTGGCGCGGTATCCGGAACCGCAAGCGATACTGGTCGGGGCCGAGTTCTTCGATCTGGATCGGCTCCAGCAGGCCGTGACCCGCTCGCGCAAGGATCGCCGGCATGTCGTCCCGTACCAGTTGCGAAAACGCCTGGTCGTCCAGTGGTTGGCCCGCCGCGCTCGGTTCCGCCGAAATGGCGCATACCTCCGCGTCGCACTCGCTGTGGACTTCTCGCAATTCAGGCAAGTATCGCGTCACCAGTTGGTTCGCTCCGTCCGTGTCCAATAGGCCGGGCGGCGGCATGGTCGCCGCATCGCTCAGCGCATCGTTCGGCGCAAGCCTATGGCCTGCCTCCTTTAGCGGCGCCGATACGACCGTCACTTGGTCGCGCACCGGTTTGGTGGCCTCCGTGTGGCTGCGCCAGATGACCAAGCCCCCAGGCACAAGCACGACCGCGGTTGCCGCCACAAGGCGCCAAGGGGTTGCCAGCAAGTCAGCAATGGCCTTCATCATCAACACCTCAATGAAAGTTGATAGCCGTGATCAAGGCAATATCGTGGATATATTCAATATCAAAACATATTATAAAGACAATTAGATTAAATTATCTTGCCATGTTTCACCCTCGTTTCACTTGGCGTCTTATTTTGATATGTCTGGCACCTTTTTTTGCAGAAGCGACTTCTTTTGCGCAAGATAGGCAGGAACACCCAGGTAAATCAGATGATTCACTTGCATATATGCTTGGTGCTCACATTGATTTTTCCTGGCTGTTTGATCCCACTCAGCTCGATCACATCGCTGTATCGCCTTCCGAACGGCGCGATGCCCGGCAAGTCGAAGCTTTGGCGCGAGTCGCCGAATCACAAGGCATCGCCCAACGCGCCGACGTACGCGCCGCGCGTCAAGCGGCAGACCAACTCGTTCTCGCCGAAGCCGCGCGGCGTAGTTTGGTCAACTCGATCCAACCGACGGATGCCGACATCGCGAAATGGATTGCGGCGCATCCCGGACGCTATGATGAATATCGCCTCCGGCACATCTTCGTCGCCATCGGCCCGACGCGTGGCGGCGCAACGCGCCCGGAGAGGGAAGCCCTGGCACTCGCCAATCGACTCCGCGCCCGCATAGGCGGGGGTGAACGTTTCGAAAAAGTCGCGGAGCTTGCGTCGGAAGACGCCTCGACGGCTGCGGAAGGAGGTGCGCTTTCCGATCTGCTCGGCGTCACCATGGATGAAGCGTTCTACTTCTACGTGAAAGATCTGCCGGTGGGGGCGATTACCCAACCCGTGCGCGGACCTGAGGGATTTCACCTGATCAAGCTGGAGGCCCGTCAGCCTGCCACGGTCGCATCAGCCCGCTACTGGGTCGAACAGGATATGATCAAGGAGCGCTTGCCAGGGCTGATCGCTAATGCGATCGCTCAAGAAAACGCGAAGGTTGCTGACCGGCGGTAGGGCTTGAGCGCGTTGTTGTTCGGGAACCGATGACGAGAATCCAGCTGACGGCAGCCTTCCGACAAACGCCCTCAATCGGAATTTCTCAAAATCTGTTCCCGATTGCTATTTCCCAAAACGACCGATCAATGACGGGAAAGTGGGAATGCCATTGACCAATTAGCGGCGAAGGGCGGGGCGTCGAAACCTCGTATGCTTCTTGCCGACCAGGCACGGTGAACCCTTAGCGCAAGCCCTTTCGGAAGATTCGCGAGCGCCCCCCGCAACGGCGTCGCGCTGAACCTGCCACGCCTGGCCCATGAGCCGGCGCGCATCACCTCCGACGACCCAGTCGACCTCCGCGTCGCTGGTCGGTGATGCGCGCATGAACGATCCGGGGCTTGTCAGCGCGGCCTTCGACGATTCAAGGTCGACCCTTGAACAGGAGGTCGCACTGATCGACCGGCTGTTCGGCGGCGAGATCGCCGCGCTGTTCGAAAGGCCTGGTCATGGGAACCGAAACGTTCGCGGGTAAGCGTGTCTTCGTCTATGCGCGGGTATCGACCACGCGGCAGGAGAAGAACGACCTGTCGCTGCCGGATCAGATCGCCACCGCCGAGCGCTGGATCAGGATCATGGCGCCCAGGCCGCCCGCGTCTTCTCGGAGGCGGGCAGCGCCACCGACGATCATCGCCGTGCCTTTCGCGAGATGATCGCGCTTGCCGAATCGGACGAGCATCCGGTCGACATCATCCTCGCACATTCGCTGTCGCGGCTGTTCCGCAACGCACTCGACTTCATGCAGTATCGCGAACGGCTGCGCCGCAAGAAGATCCGCATCATCTCGGTGACGCAGAATTTCGGCGACGATCCCGCATCCGACCTCGCCGTGTCGATGCTCGCCATCTTCGACGAATATCATTCCGCCGAGAACGCCAAGCACGTTCGCCGCACCATGGTAGCCAATGCCGTCAAAGGCTTCTGGAACGGCCAGACGCCGCCGATCGGCTTCCGCACCTACGCCGTGCCGCAGGCGCGCGGCAAGGACCGCAAGAAGCTGGAGCATGATCCCGAGACGGTCGACATGGTCCGCTACATCTTCAAGACCTATCGCGAGGGCACGGCCAGGGGGCCGATCGGCGTCACCGGCCTTGCCCATTACCTGAACGAGCGCGGCTACCGTATCCGGGGCAAGCGGCTCAGCATCGGCACGCTGCACAACATCCTGACCAACACCGCCTATATCGGCTACGTCATCTTCAACCGCCGGGACTCGAGCACGGGCGAGACGCGGCCGGAAAGCGAATGGGTGCCGATCCCGGTCCCCCCGATCATCGACGAGGAAACGTTCTACGCGGTTCGCCAGCAGATGGCCGATTGCGACCCGCGAATGGGCGAAGCGGCTGCGAAGACCAACACGAATCTGCTGACCAGCCGCGCGGTCTGCGGTTGCGGCGGGGACGGCTGCGGCGCCGGAATGATGACCAGCACCGGCAAGTCCGGCCAGTATCGCTATTACGCCTGTTCGGCGCGAATCAAGCGCGGGCCGGATGCATGCTCGGGGCGTCGCGTCCCGATGGGGCAGCTGGACGATCTGGTCGTCGGCGCCGTGACCCGCCATCTCGTCCAGCCGGAACGGCTGACCGCGTTTTTCCAGACATGGCTGGACCGGTTCGCAACCGCCGTCGCCGAGCGTGCCGCCGAACTGAAGCGGCTCCGCGCAAGGCTGACCCAGCTCGAAGGCGAGAGTGCCCGCGTCATCAGGCTGGTCCGGAACGAGACCCTGAGCCCCGACGATCCGCAAGTCGCCAGCGAACTGGGCAACATCCGTGCGCAGAAGGCCAGCACCCAGGCCGACATCGCCGTCCTCGAGCGACAACTCCACGCGGGCGATCGGCGGATCACGCCTGCCATCATCGCCCGGTTCGGCGATCTGCTTCGCCGTAAGCTGGACGAGTCGGACGGCAGGACGCGCAAGGAATACATCCACCTGCTCGTCGACCGCGTCGAGGTCGGCGATCGCGAGGTGCGGATCACGGGGCGCAACGCAATGCTGGAACGGGCCATCATGGCGTCCCAGACGCCGGGAGCCGCAGTGCCCAAAGCTGAACGGAATGTCCCAGTCCATTAGCCGTGGACCGCGCCCCTAAGGGAAGCGTAAAATGTTCACTTGGACCGTGTTCAATCTCTGGACCTATCCCCCCCCTGATTTTCCACGATCTGGACCGATCACGCACGATCAAAGCGTTATGGGAGGCGAAACTCTCCGCCGACGACAAGTCGATTGTGTCAGTGTCGCTGCTCCCGTTGGGGTGGACGGGTAGGCGAGGAGCAGCGAGCAATCCCTTAGGATCGAAGCCCGAACTTGGTCTCGGCTGCAACCCGGCAAAATCCGGCCAGCCCATGGCTCTCGATCCCGGACTTCACTGCGTCTGCATAGGCTGTCTGCGTTGCGATGCCACGCCGGGCGGCCATCTCGGCCACCGCGATACTTTTGCGGGCCATGGCGAGAACGTCTGCGACGGCGAGCGTCTTCTCGCGGCAACCCTTTTGCGTCTGGACGTCCATGAACAGCTCGTTAGCCTGGCGGTCGCCGATGTTGAGAAGGTTGGCGGCGTCGTTCTTCGACATCATGGTGGCGGGGACGAGCCGTGGTGGCGTGGCAGGCGTGAAGATAAGCGCGGCGATCAGGGGCGCATCCTTGGCCGGGATATGGATACGATGGACGAGCGGGCCTTTTTCGTCATCGACCATATAGGCGACTTTGCGATCTAGGAGCGCCTCGATGGCAGGTCCCCACGGCTTGAAGCGGCCACCGACGGCTTTCATCGCCTGGGTGATCCTGATGCGTTCCCCCTTGAGAACCGTCGATTGGCCGGCCGTTAGATTGGCGGTCAACTTATCGAACGACGCCCGGGTTGTCTGAT